>NZ_LT796768.1:0-311084 GCF_900167475.1 Aeromicrobium choanae
TGGGCTACCGACCACCGGAGTCACTTCGCCAAGCACTGAGATGGCGAGACGGCACCTGCAGAGTCGCCGGCTGCCGTGCACCCGTCCACGAGACCGACCTCGACCACGCCAAGGCCTACGACCGCGGCGGCACCACCAGCGGATCCAACCTCCGCTGTCTCTGCCGCAAGCACCACAACATGAAGTCCCACGGTCACCTCGACGACCGGTACCTCGACGCGCCCATCAGACACATCGAGAACTACCTGCCCCCTCCACCGTTCCTCATCGAGCTCGACATCGTCGTCCCGCGCCGCACCGCCTGACGAGGGTCACACGACTTCTCAGGCATCGGTGCAGTCATGCCACCCCGTCGCTTCGTACTCCGCAAGCGCGTCCAGCGCCTCGTTCGACTGAGCCGTGCCCTCCAGGCAGAATCGGTGCACGCTGGCGTCGTTCAAGTGCGCAAACACTGAGTCAGCTACGAAAAGCCCCGGCGGGAAGAGCGCGATGTCGTCTTCCGACCGCATGACGCGGCCACAGAGGTGGCACACCGATCTACCCCTCAGGACGATGGCCATTCGGTGACTCCTCCTCACGGGCACGAATTTGTCTGCGTCGACCCACTGCAGCTAGAGCTCTCGAGGGTCATACCCGAGAGCTCGATCCACGACCTCCTCGACAGACGGCTCCCGGTCGAACTCTTGGTCCCAGAAATAGATGACGCTCGGGGATGCGGGACGGCTGCAGTGAATTGCACCATGTCGAGATCGAGGGCGGCGTCGCTTTCGTAGTCACCGGCAATCAGGCGCCGAACGATGCCTTCAAGTCGCTGGCGTTCATCCCTCGTCCTCTCCCTCACCATGCGACCCTCCCCGGCCCCGCTCAACACTCTCGCGCTGATCCCATCATTCACGAGACCTGAAGGACGCGGGACGAAACGCGCGACAGCGGGAGACCCGGGTAGTCGTGACGACGCCCGACTAAGTCCAACGACGAGGGGTAGGGCGAAGACCTCAGTCGCGGGGGAATGAGCCGCGGACCCCGGTTCTATTTTTGGAGCATATGTTCCGTTAATCTGGCCGCATGACGATGCTCACGAACCACGACGGACCGGTGTGGACGCTCGACCTCGGTGACGACGAGAACCGGTTCTCACCAGATCTGCTCGCTCAGGCGACGGAGGACCTTCAAGGCCTCGCCGAGAGCAGCGAGCCCGCCGTGCTGGTCACGACGGGCACCGGCAAGTTCTTCTCGAACGGACTCGACCTGGAGTGGCTGTCGCAGCACCCGGACGAGCTGAATGCCTACGTCGACCGGGTGCACGGGCTTTTCGCCGCGGTCCTCACGCTGCCCGTCCCCACGATCGCCGCCATCAACGGTCACGCCTTCGGTGCCGGATCGATGCTCGCGATGGCGCACGACTTCCGGGTCATGCGCGAGGATCGCGGCTACTTCTGCTTCCCCGAGGTCGACATCCACATCCCGTTCACGGAGGGCATGGCCGCGCTCATCCAGGCGAAGCTGACGCCGTCGGCGGCCGTCGAGTCCATGACGACCGGCCGCCGGTACGACGGCCCCGCGGCGCAGGGCTCGGGCCTCGTGGATGCGGTCGCCTCGCAGGAGGCGCTCGTCGAGACGGCGGCCGCGCGCGTCGCTCCGCTGGCCGGGAAGGACCGCACCACCCTCGGCAAGATCAAGCAGGTCATGTACGCCGGGGCCATCGAAGCGCTGAAGCCGCGGGTGAACTGAGGATGACCCGCGGCCGTCCACGGGAGCACCAGCCCGACGCCCTGCTCGACCACGCGCGAGCGCTCTGGGTCGAGCACGGCGCGACGGGCGTGACGATGCGCGCCCTGAGCGCCCGTGCAGGGGCCGGCAACGGGGTCCTCTACAACGCCTTCGGCTCACGCAGCAACCTGCTGGCGCTGGTATGGGTACGTGAGGCGGTCGCGTTCCTGCGCTACCAGCGTGACCTCGTCGACGCCGCCGTGCTCGCGGACGGGCCGGGCGAGGGTGTCGCCGTCGCCGCCTTGTCGCTGGCGACCTACGCCCGGACCAACCCGGAGGCAGCCCGTCTCCTGCTCGCGGTCGACGCCAAGGACCTCCTCAGCGGCAACGTGGGCGCGGACGAGAGGAACGAGGTCGAACGGCTCCGGCTCGAGCTCGGCGACCTCATCACCGGACTCGCCGAGCAGCTCTGGCAGCGCACGGATCGCCGAGCCGTCGCCCTCGTCAGGATCTGTGTCGTCGACCTGCCGGGGAAGCTGCTGCTCAGCGCCGACCGCCTCGACAGCACGCTCGCGCACCACGCACTACGAGAAGCCGTGCGCGGCATCACGAGCGCCGCGCCGCCGACCTGACCCTCCGTCAGGAGGACAGCGCGTCGGTCAGGAGGGCGACGAGGGTCTCCACTTGCACGTCGGCAGACTCGACGATCTCCTCGTCGGAGCCGTCGAGCGCGCGGGCGGCGAGGCCGGCCTTGCTGTCGATGAGCTCGACGATCTTGGTGTCGATCGTCCGCGAGGCGATGATCCGCCACGCGGTCACGGGCTCCTCCTGCCCGATGCGGTGGACCCGGTCGATGGCCTGGGTCTGCTCCGCGTCGGTCCAGGACAGCTCGGCGAGCACCATGTCGGAGGCGACCTGCAGGTTGACGCCCACGCCGGCTGCCGAGAGCGAGCAGACCACGACGGCCACGTCCGGATCGTTGACGAAGGCGTCGATGCTCTTCTGACGTGCCGACGGCGTCTGGTTGCCGCGGATCGACGAGTACCGGATCCCCCGCTTCTCGAAGGTCTTCTCGGCCACGTCCATCACGTCGACGTGCTTGGCGAAGAAGACGACCTTGCCGACGCTGTGGGCCAGCTGCGCGGTGTAGTCGGCGGCGAGCCCGGCCTTCGCCTGGCCGATGCGCCGCATCATCGCGAAGACGTTCTCCTCGGTCTTGGCCGACTCCTCCCGCTCGCGAGCGGCGATCCGGCGGACGAGGTCGTGATCGATGCCGTCGGTCGCCCCGGAACCGCGGGTCTCGAGCGCCTGCTCGTACCGCGAGACCAGCCGCTGGACGAGCTCACGCTCGGCCGCGCGGATCGAGCGACCGGCCTCGTCGTCGAGCTCGACGCGGAGGTCGGCGATGCGCCGGGCCGGGATGTCGGCGGCGACCTCGACCTTGCGGCGTCGCACGATGCCCATCTCGATGACGCGGGAGCGGGCGGCAGGGAAGAAGCCGGGGTCGAGCGGCGTCAGTCCCGTCTCCTCGAGCGCGTGCAGCAGCTCGGGGCGAGGCTTCTTCTCGTCGATCCAGCCGAGATACTGCCAGATGGCGCGGAAGTCCTCGATGTCGTTGATCAGCGGAGTGCCGGTCAGAGCCATCAGGAGCGGCCGGGTGGTGCGCGAGCGGATGCGCTCGGACAGCTGCAGGACGTGCTGGGACCGCTGCGACGACTTGTTCTTGATGAAGTGCGCCTCGTCGAGGACCATCCCCCGGAAGCCCAGGTCGCCGAGCCAGCCGACGTGTCGGTCCAGCACCTCGTAGTTGACGATGACGATGTCGGCGAATCCGTCGATCGTGTCGCCGTCGCCCTGGATCACGGTGGACTTGTGCTGCGGGGTCCACATGGCCGCCTCGCGGGCCCAGTTGGACTTGACGACGCTCGGGACCACCACGAGCAGCGGGTAGGCGTTGGCGGCCTGCGCCGCGAGGAGCGCCTGAGCGGTCTTGCCCAGTCCCGGCTCGTCGGCCAGCAGGAAGGTCCGGTGACCATCGGCGGCAGCGGCGACGAGCTCGGCCTGGTGGCGCATCAGCTGCTTGCCGTCCGGCACGGACACCGGGATCGGGTCGGGCAGGTCCATGCACGCCGCCGACCCGCTGGAGGCGCGTTCGAACGACGAGAGCAGCGGGCCGATCAGCTCCCAGCTGGCCAGACGCCGGGGCGGAGGCGTGCGACGCTCGACGGTCTCGAACTGAGGCGCGAGGAAGGGGTCGGCCAGGCGGCGCGAGATGACCGACTGGGGAACCACCTGCCGCGCGGCGGCCGTGGGCGCGGGGTTCTCCTCGACCGGCGTCTCCGGTTCGTCCGGGAGCTCGATTCCTGCCGCGATCAGCATGTCCCGCCTGAGGTCCTTGGCCGCATCGGACACCTCGGCGTCCTCGGCGAGCAGCGAGAGCAATGAGGAGTCCAGGGCGGCGGTCTTCGCCAGGATCGTCCCGATGCCGTCGAGGCGCTTGAGCTGCTCGGCGCGCTGGGACTCGCTCAAGGTCGTGGCGGTCCTGACCCGCGTACGCTCCTCGCGGGCCAGCAGGGCGACGGTCTGGAACTTCGTCCGGATCGACGGGTTCGCGCGACCGCGCTGCACGCCTGCCTCGACTTCGCGCACGGCGCGCGCGAGCACCGGGATGATGCCCTCGTTGTCGACGGCACGTCCACTGCGCTGGCTTCGGGGTGCGGCCCCGGTGGAGGTTGACCGACTCCGGCCTCGTCTGGCCAAACTTCTCTCCTCTGAGTGACGTGCTGACCGCTTCGTGGCGGCAGCACCGTGGGACCTCTCACGAGGTCGCTGCTCGGTCGTCTCGCGGCCGACGAGCCGAGGGAGCGGCCACCCGAGCAGCCGCGGATCTGGTGACCAGATGAGGAGCGAGAGCCGCCGCGCCGCGGTCGACCGACACCCACTGGTGTCCGTTGCGTCCCCATTCCAGCGCAGACCGGCTGGGCATGGAAGACGCCCTGACAGTGGGAGTTTACCCCGGCGCGCGTCCACATCCCGCGAGGGATCGCCCCCGCCCTCTCCCTAAGTTGCCGATCGCTCGGTCCGGACCACCGCCCAGAACGCCAGCACGTAGAGAATCGCGACGACAGGGAACAGGCGCAGAGCGGTGAAGGGGTAGACGAGCTCCTCATCCGCGGATGGCCCCAGGGCGACCCAGGCGAGATAGCCCGTGAGCAACGCCGTCAGGCCGAACGAGACTCGAGGCAGAGGATCCCTGAGCGTCAAGGCGGCAGAACCCGCGGCGATGGCAGCTGCTGCCCACGCCAGCCCCAGGATGACCTGCGAGGTCATGGCGAACAGGCCCAGAGCCGCGCCGGTCGCGAGGATCGCCGACAGGATCGGCTGCCTCCTTCCGCTCGGCAGTTCGTCGGCTTTGTCACATCGACGTCCCTCGAGGTGCCATTCCGCCGAATCCCGGTAGAAATTGAACATGATCGGATTCCTCGTCGCTGGCCTCATCATCGGTGCGCTCGCGCGACTCATCAAGCCCGGTAAGCAGAATCTCGGCATCCTCGCCACGCTGGCGTTGGGGCTGGTCGGCTCCCTCATCGGCGGCCTGATCGCCCAGCTCTTCGGAACGGGCGACATCTGGGAGCTCAACATCCTGGGCTTCGTCCTCGCGGTGATCGCTGCCGTCCTGCTCATCGGCGTCGCCGAGGGCCTGGCCGGAAAGCGCAACACCACGCGCGCCTGACCACATCGACACATTTCACCATCGCGGCGGGTGGCCTGAGGAGACTCGGGCCACCCGCCGCACACGTGTGGGCGACGAGCGGGGCGGTCAGGGTTCCGTCTTCGGGTCGTCCGACTACTTGAGCAGCTTCCACCGTCCTTCGGAGACGACGTCGACCGTGTTGCCCTTCACGGTGATGGCGGACTGGTCGTCGAGGGCGTAGGCAGGTCCCTCGATCCCGGCCGACCAGCGCTCCGCCTCGGCCAGGGTGTTCTCGGGGAAGACGTCAAGGTGCGGGAAGATGCAGAAGTCCACGACGCCGAGGGTGCGGTCGTCCGGCGCAGAGGGCCACCCCACGTATTCCTCGCCGACCCGTGGGGTCAGGACCATGCTGCCCGCGCTGACCCCAACCCACACCGTGTCGATCAGCCACGGGAGGAGGTCGGCCAAGCCCGACTCCCGCATCCAGTGGCACAAGTACGTGGCCTCACCACCGGCAACCAGCAGCACGTCGGCTTCCCGGACCCAGGGCACCCAGCAGTCCTCGCCGATCGTCGGGAGCGCAGTCAACTCGAGGACGCCGAGCGACTTCCACTCCAGGGAAGTCATGCCGCCCCAAGCGCGCCCGTGCAGGACGTCCGGCACCGAGACCGGACCGCGCCGGTTGCCCCACAGGGCCGTGGGGATGCAGAGCGCGGTGGAGTCGGCGATCGGTTGGCCTAGCAGATCGACGAGCGCGTCGCTGATGCTCGTGTTGGTGATGCCTCCGGACGTGAGAAGAAGCTTCACGATGCGGCTCCCTGGACTCGGTCGATGCGTCACTTTCCCAGAAGGGGCCGTCTCCGACAACGGTCACACCGACCAAGTCGTGAGAAAGCACAAAACCCCCTCACCGGCGAGAGTGAGAGGGTCTTGCAGTGTCCGAGGGGGGACTTGAACCCCCATGCCCCTAACAGGGCACTAGCACCTCAAGCTAGCGCGTCTACCAATTCCGCCACCCGGACAGGTGCGAACTTCATGCAGCACTGAACTCTAGCAAACCCCTCACGAGGCGATGAAGAAGGCCCCGGGAAGTATGAGTTCCCGGGGCCTTCAGAATCGATGGTGCGTGATGGCTGCCTTCGAATCCGGTCGCCCGTGAGGTTCTCTCCAACACCTGCATCACCAGGCGTCTGCGTTCGGTTTGCACCGTCTGCGTGGAGGGAATCGGGGCTTCCTTCCCGCTCTCCCGGAGGAGTGCGTGAGTCATTTCTAGGGGACTGTGACCCGCACCACAAGTGCTTTTCGCCAAGAGATTCCAACTATTTTCGCGTCCACAGGTTCTCCACACGCGGCGCCGCTCAGGTCCACAGGTCGTCCACAGGCGTCGTCCACAGCTGTGGATCAGAGAACCTGCGCGACGGCGTGGATCACGAGTCCGGCGAGGCCGCCGACGACCGTGCCGTTGATGCGGATGAACTGCAGATCGCGGCCCACGTGCAGCTCGATGCGCTCTGCGGTCTCCTGCCCGTCCCAGCGCTCGACGGTCGCGGAGATGACCGTGGCGATCTCGCCGCCGTAGTGCTCCACCACGTACGCGGCGGCGTCGCCGGCCCAGCCGTCGATCCGGGCCGCGAGCACCGGGTCGGACTGGAGCCGCTCCCCCAACCGCTCGATCTCCTCCAGGACGCGGCGTCGCAGCACGCCGTCCTCGGCGGCGAGGGCGTCGAGCAGGCCTCGGCGGAACGAGTCCCACAGCTTCACGGCCGTCGTGGCCGCCTTCGTCTGCGTGAGGAGGCGCTCCTTGAGTCGCTCGGCACGCGCCATCGCCTCGGGATCGTGCTGCAGGTCGTCCGCCAGCTCGACGAGCCAGTGGTCCAGCGCCGCCCGGGCGTCGTGCTGCGGGTCGTCACGGATGTCCGCGACCCAGGTCAGCACCTCGCGGAACAGGCGCTCGGCGATCAGCGTGTTGGCCCACCGGGGCGCCCAGTCGGGGGCGCGAGCGACGATCAGGTCGGTGATGCGGTGGGGATGGCGCTCCAGCCAGCCGTGCAGCTCGTCCAGGCCGAGATCGACGAGGCCGGTGTGGGCGCCCTCGTCGAGGATCTCCCCCAGCAGCTGGCCGATTGCCGGGCTCAGCGGCTCCTCGAGCATGCGCGGCACGATCAGCTCGGTCACGACCGCCTGCACGTCCTCCTCCTTGACCCGGCCGAGCAGGTCGGACGCCACGCGGGCGCCCTCGTCCACGAGTCGGTGGGCGCGTCCGGGCACCCCGATCCAGTGCCCCACGCGCTCGGCCGGGCCGGCTGCGGCGATGCGGTCGCGGATGACGTCCTCGCGCAGGAAGTTCTCGGCGACGAAGTCCTGCAGGCTCGCGGCCAGCTGGTCCTTCTTCTTGGGGATGAGCGCCGTGTGCGGGATCGGCACGCCCAGCGGGTGACGGAAGAGCGCCGTGACGGCGAACCAGTCGGCGATCGCGCCCACCATGGCCGCCTCGGAGGCCGCGTTCACGTAGCCCCAGGCGCCGTCGCGGCCGTGCGTCAGCACGAACACGATCGCCGCGAGCACGAGCAGCGACGTGGCGAGCGTCCGCATCCGCCGCAGCCCGGCGCGCCGCGCCTCGTCATCACCCGAGATCGGCAGCACCGGGCTCATCAGATCCGTCATGTCGCCACCCTAGGCAGGATCGCGCCCGGCGATACGATCGGAGCGCCGGTCCGACGGCGGGCCGCACGACGAAGGAGTCGCCATGGCCGGTCTCGACGAATTGCGCACGCTCATCCCCGTGGACCAGATCGCCGAGCGCCTCGGCGTCGACAGGGCCACCGCCCAGCAGGGCATCGACGCGGCGCTCCCCGCGCTGCTCGGCGGACTCGACGCGAACGCCAAGGACCCCGCCGGAGCCGCCTCGCTGGGCGGCGCGATCGCCACGAAGGACACCGCCCTCATCGACGGTGGCGTCGACGTGGGCGCCATCGACACCGACGACGGCGAGAAGATCGTCAAGAACGTCTTCGGCGACAGGACCGACGACGTCGCCCAGGCACTCGGGGCGACGAGCGGGCCCCAGGACGCGGGCCTCGTGAAGAAGCTGCTGCCGATCCTCGCGCCCATCGTCATGGCCTACCTGGCCAAGCGGGTCACCGGCGGCGACCAGAAGGGCTCGGCCGGCGGTGGGATCGAGGACCTGCTCGGAGGCCTCCTCGGCGGTGGCTCCGGCTCCTCCGGCGGCCTCGAGGGCGCCCTCGGCGGCCTCCTCGGTGGGCTGCTCGGCGGCGGCAAGCGCTGAGGGTCCCTAGAATCTGGCCATGACGTTCAACGAGGGTGCGAACCTCGACACCAGCCAGGTCACCGGCGGAGGCAAGGGCGGCGCCATCGTCGGCGGCGGCATCGGTGGCCTGCTGCTGATGCTCCTGGTGGCGTTCCTCGGCGGCAACCCGCTCGATGGCGGCACGTCGTCCGGATTCGACGTCAACCAGGTCCTCACCGGCGGCAGCGAGTCGTCCTCGATCGACGTCAGCGAGTGCAAGACCGGCGCCGACGCCAACGAGAACGACGTCTGCCGCATCATCGGCACCGTCAACAGCGCGCAGGACTACTGGACCGACGCGCTCCCGGCCGACATCAACCGCCAGTACCGCGAGGCCCAGACGGTGATCTACTCCGGCGCCACCCAGTCGCCGTGCGGCACAGCCTCCAACCAGACCGGCCCGTTCTACTGCCCGTCCGACGAGCGCGTCTACATCGACGCGTCCTTCTTCGACCAGCTCAGCAGCCAGTTCGGCGCCGACGGCGGCAACCTCGCCCAGATGTACGTCGTGGCGCACGAGTACGGCCACCATGTGCAGAACATCCTCGGCATCCTCGCCAAGGGCCAGGACGGCCAGACCGGCCCGCGCAGCGGTGGCGTGCGGATCGAGCTGATGGCCGACTGCTTCGCCGGCGTCTGGGCGAACCACGCCGCCTCCACGCAGGACGCCCAGGGCAACACGCTCATCAAGCCGCTCACGCAGGCCGACATCGACTCGGCGCTGTCGGCGGCCGCGGCCGTGGGCGACGACCACATCCAGGAGGAGCTCGGCGGCGGCCGGGTCAACCAGGACACGTGGACGCACGGCTCGAGCGAGTCGCGCCAGCGCTGGTTCCAGACGGGCTACGAGTCGGGCAACCTGAACTCGTGCGACACCTTCTCGACGAACGACCTGTGACCGCGTGACCCGGCGCCTGCGCGCCGAGGTCTGGATCGTCCTCGGCCTCTCCCTGGGCCAGTCGGCCGTCTACTCGGTCGTCAGTCTCGCGCGCAAGCTCAGCGAGGGCTCGCTGCGCGACTCCACGGCCACCCTCAACCCGTCCCGTGACACCGTGCCATGGCTCGACCTGACCTACCAGCTGCTGTCGATCGGCTTCGCCCTGGTCCCCGTCGCGCTCGCGCTGTACCTGTTGAGCCTCGACGACGCTCCCCCGGTGCTGCGGCGCCTCGGCCTCGACGGCAGCCGGCCCTGGCGTGACCTCGCGTTCGGTGCGGGCCTCGCCGCGGTGATCGGCATCCCGGGGCTCGGCGTCTACTTCGGGGGCCGCGCGCTGGGGGTCACGGCGAACATCGTCACGAGCCCCGAGCAACTCTACTGGTGGTCGGTCACGATCCTGGTCCTCTCGGCGCTGCAGAACGCGCTGCTCGAGGAGGTCATCGTCGTCGGCTACCTGATGACCCGCCTCAAGCAGTTCGGCTGGGGCCTGCCCGCGATCATCGCCACGTCGGCCC
Source organism: Aeromicrobium choanae (assembly GCF_900167475.1). Classification (NCBI taxonomy): domain Bacteria; kingdom Bacillati; phylum Actinomycetota; class Actinomycetes; order Propionibacteriales; family Nocardioidaceae; genus Aeromicrobium; species Aeromicrobium choanae. Next base: position 10,164 of record NZ_LT796768.1, read on the forward strand.
TGCTGCGGGGCAGCTACCACCTCTACCAGGGCTTCGGGCAGTTCGTCGGCAACGCCGCGATGGGCGTCGTGTTCGCCTGGTGGTTCCACCGCACCGGCCGGGTGATGCCCCTGGTCATCGCCCACACGATCCTCGACGTCGTCGCCTTCGTCGGGTACGCCCTCTTCGCCGACGCCATCGGGCTCCGGTGAGAATGGGAGCGATGAAGCTCGAGTTCGATCCCGCCCTCCCGATCGCCGCACGGCACGACGAGATCCGCGACGCCCTGCGCGACCACCAGGTCGTCGTGATCGCCGGCGAGACCGGATCGGGCAAGACGACGCAGCTGCCGAAGATCGCCGCCGAGCTCGGCCGGACGAAGATCGCCCACACCCAGCCGCGCCGGATAGCCGCGCGGTCGGTCGCCGCGCGCATCGCGCAGGAGTGCGACGTCGAGCTGGGCGCCGAGGTCGGCTACGCCGTGCGCTTCGACGACAGGTCGGGAGCCGACACCGTGATCCGGCTCGTCACCGACGGCCTGCTGCTCACCGAGCTCCAGCACGACCGGCGGCTCGAGCGCTACGACACGATCATCATCGACGAGGCCCACGAGCGGTCGCTGTCGATCGACTTCCTGCTGGGCTACCTGCGCGAGCTGCTGCCGCGCCGTCCCGACCTCAAGGTCATCGTCACCTCCGCGACGATCGACGTGGACCGCTTCGCCAACCTCTTCGCCACGCCCGAGCGCCCCGTGCCGATCATCGAGGTCAGCGGGCGCACCTACCCGGTCGAGGTCCGCTACCGCCCGCTCGACCGCGACGACGACGTGATCGACGGGATCGTCAGCGCCGTCCGCGAGCTGCCTCGCGAGGGCGACGTCCTGGTCTTCCTCCCCGGCGAGCGCGACATCCGCGACACCGCTGAGGTGCTCGAGGGCCAGTCGCTCGGCGACGTCGTGCCGCTCTACGGCCGCCTCGCCGCGCACGAGCAGCAGCGCGTGTTCCAGACCGGCTCGCGCCGTCGCATCGTGCTCGCCACCAACGTCGCGGAGACCTCGATCACCGTGCCGGGCATCCGCTACGTCGTCGATCCCGGGCTGGCCCGCATCTCGCGGTTCAGCGCCCGGCTGAAGGTGCAGCGCCTGCCCATCGAGCGCATCTCGCAGGCCAGCGCCGCCCAGCGCGCCGGCCGGTGCGGGCGAGTCGCCGACGGCATCTGCATCCGGCTCTACGACGAGGAGGACTTCGAGTCCCGCCCGGAGTTCACCGACCCCGAGATCCAGCGCACCAACCTCGCCAGCGTCATCCTGCAGATGGCCGCGCTCGACCTGGGTGACATCCGCGACTTCGGGTTCCTCGACTCCCCCGACCACCGCGCCGTCGCGGACGGGCTCGCGCTCCTGCGCGAGCTGGACGCCCTGGCGCCACGCCTCGACGGCACCGACCGGCTCACGAAGATCGGCCGCACGATGTCGCGGCTCCCCCTCGACCCGCGCCACGCCCGCATGGTGCTGGCCGCCGACCGCCTCGGCGTCCTGCCCGAAGTCCTGGTGATCGTGGCCGGCCTCTCCATCCAGGACGTCCGCGAGCGACCGCTGGACAAGCAGCAGGCCGCCGACATCCAGCACGCCCGCTTCACCCAGCCCGACTCGGACTTCCTCAGCCTGCTGAAGCTCTGGGACTACCTGCACGAGCGGCGCGACGATCTCTCGCACTCCAAGTTCCGGCGCATGTGCCACGACGAGTTCCTGCACTACCTGCGCGTGCGCGAGTGGGCCGACGTCAACTCCCAGCTGCGGCGCACGGCGCGCGAGCTCGGGCTCAAGCCCGGAAAGGTCCGCAAGGAGCCCGACGCCGACGCGATCCACCGGGCCCTGCTGCACGGACTGCTGTCCCACGTCGGCCTGCGCGACGCCGAGACCCGCGACTACCTCGGCGCCCGTGGCGCCCGCTTCTCGATCTTCCCGGGCTCGGGCCTGGCCAGGAAGCCGCCACGGTGGCTGATGGCCGGCGAGCTGGTCGAGACCTCGCGCCTGTTCGCCCGCGACAACGCCCGCATCGATCCGGCGTGGGTCGAGCAGGCCGCCGGGCACCTGCTGAAGCATCAGTACTCCGAGCCGCGGTGGTCGGCGCGGCGCGGTGCAGCCGTGGCCACGCAGCGCTCGACGCTTTACGGCCTGCCGGTGGTCGTGGACCGCACGGTCATGCTCGCCCAGCACGACGCCCCGCTGGCCCGGGAGCTGTTCATCCGCCACGCGCTGGTGGGCGGCGACTGGCGCACCCACCACCGCTTCTGGCAGCGCAACCAGGACCGCCTCGCGAAGATCGAGGAGCTGGAGGAGCGCGTCCGCACCCGTGGCATCCGCGTGGAGGACGAGTCCCTCGTGGACTTCTATGACGCACGGATCCCCGCCGACGTCGTCTCGGTGCGGCACTTCGACGCCTGGTGGAAGAAGCAGCCGGACAAGCGGATCCTCGACTTCACCGACGACCTCTTCCGCGCCGACGTGGACGCCGACGCCTTCCCGACCTCGTGGACCTCGCAGAGCGAGGACTTCGACGCCGTCCTCGACGTCTCGTACCGGTTCGACCCGCAGGCCGCGGACGACGGCATCACGATCACGGTGCCCGTCGACGACCTGCTGACGATCGACGGCGCCGAGTTCGACTGGGGCGTCCCGGGCCGGCGGCTCGAGCTGGTCACCGAGCTGATCCGCGGGCTGCCCAAGTCCGAGCGGCGCCGGTTCGCCCCTGCCGCCCAGTCGGCCGAGCGGGTGCTGCCCACGCTCGACACGTCACGCGACCTGCACACCGAGCTCGGACGGGCCCTCGAGGTCGATCCCTCGCTGATCGACCTGACGGCGCTGCCGGCGCACCTGCGGCCCACGTTCCGGGTCGTCGACGGGACGAAGGAGCTGGCGGCGGGCAAGGACCTCGACGGCCTCCGTCGCGAGCTCGAGCCGCGGCTGCGTCGCGACCTGCAGCAGCGCGCCCGCCAGGAGGAGCGCACCGGCATCAAGGACTGGGACTTCCGCACGCTCGAGCCGAGCATCACCGCCGGCCAGGTGACGGGCTTCCCGGCCATCGTCGACGAGGGCTCCAGCGTGGCGCTGCGCGTGCTGCGCACGAAGACGGAGCAGCGGGTCGCCACGATCCGGGGCACCGCACGGCTCATCGCGCTGTCCACCGGCTCGCCCGTGGGGACGGTCGGGCGCACGCTGTCGCTGCAGGACAAGCTGCTGCTGGCCACGTCGCCCCAGGGGGACGCCGCGGCGGTCATCGAGGAGTCGTGGCTGACCGCCCTGGACCACCTCGTCGTGCAGCACGGAGGTCCCGTTCGCGACGAGGAGGCCTACCGGCGCCTTCGCGACCTCGTGCGTGCCGACGCGGTGCCGCTCACGGAGCGCATCGTGCGTCAGGTGATCGGAGCGCTCCAGGCGCTCGGCGACCTCGATCCCGGCACGGACGAGGCCGGCGAGGACGTGCGCGTGCAGCTCTCGTGGCTCGTCCACCCGGGGTTCATCCGCGACATGGGCGCCGAGCAGGTCGGGCGCCTCGCGGTCTACCTGAGGGCGGCGGCGAAGCGGCTGACCTCGACCAAGGACCCGGCTCCCGTCTGGGAGCTCGAGGCCCGGTTCCACGAGCAGACGCGGGACCTGCGCCCGTGGCAGCGGCTGGCGCCGCCCGTGCAGCGGGTGCGGTGGATGCTCGAGGAGCTGCGCGTGAGCATCTTCGCTCAGGAGCTGCGCGCCGTCGGGCCGATCTCGGCCCAACGGGTCGCGAAGGCGCTGGACGCGCTCGCGTCGCAGCTCTGAAGGGGTTGTCGGCTCAGCCGACGCCGAGCAGGTCGATCACGAAGACCAGCGTGCGACCCGACAGGCGGTGTCCGCCGCCGGCGGGACCGTAGGCCAGCTCCGGCGGGGCGACGAGCTTGCGACGGCCGCCGACCTTCATGCCGGGGATGCCCTGCTGCCAGGCGCCGATCAGCTGCGGCAGCGGGAAGCGAGCCGACTGGCCGCGGTCCCAGGAGGAGTCGAACTGCTCGCCGGTCTCGAAGTCCACGCCCACGTAGTGGACGTCGACGACGCCGCCGTTGACGGCCTCATCGCCCTCACCGATGGTGATGTCCTCGATGACCAGATCGGTCGGGGCGGGGCCGGGGGTGAAATCGACTTCGGGCTTCTCACTCATGTCTGCCATCCTTGCACGCATGCGCGCGACAGTCCTTCACTCCCCCGGCGACATCCGACTCGACACCCTGCCCGATCCCGACGTCGAGGCCGACACCGACGCGATCGTCCGCGTCGTGGCCGCCTGCGTCTGCGGCAGCGACCTGTGGCCCTACCGCGGCCTCAACAAGCCCCAGACCGAGGCGCACCAGATCGGCCACGAGCAGGTCGGCATCGTGGAGCGCGTCGGCACGGACGTCTCGGGCATCTCGGTCGGCGACTTCGTGATCGCGCCCTTCATGTACAGCGACAACACGTGCGCGCACTGCCGCAACGGCGTGCAGACCTCGTGCGTCAACGGCGGCGGCTACGAGGGCTGCCAGGCCGAGCTCGTGCGCGTTCCCCAGGCCGACGGCACGCTGGTGGCCGTTCCCGGCGAGGTCGATGACGAGCTGCTTCCGCACCTGCTCGCCCTCACCGACGTGTTCCCCACGGGCCACCACGCGGCGTACAGCGCCGGCGTGACGGCCGGCTCCACGGTCGCGGTCGTCGGCGACGGCGCGGTGGGCCTGTCCGGCGTGCTCGCCGCCAAGCGGCTCGGCGCCGCCACCGTCGTGGCGATGTCGCGGCACGCCGACCGCCAGGAACTGGCCCGCCAGTTCGGTGCCGACCACATCGTCGAGACGCGCGGCAAGGAGGGCGCTGCCGAGGTGCGAGAGATCCTCGGCGGCATCGGCGCCGACGCGGTGCTCGAGTGCGTGGGCACCGGCGAGTCGATGAAGCAGGCGTTCCTGTCCCTGCGTCCCGGCGGCACCGTCGGCTACGTCGGCGTGCCGCACGGCGTCGAGCTGAACGTCCCGGCGATGTTCGGTCGCAACCAGGCGCTCGCCGGTGGCGTGGCTCCCGTCCGCCGCTACCTCGACGAGCTGGTCCCCGATGTGCTGTCGGGTGCGCTGCAGCCCGGTGCCGTCTTCGACCAGACGTTCGCGCTGGACCAGGTGTCCGACGCCTACCGGGCGATGGACGAGCGAACCGCGATCAAGGCGCTGCTGCGTCCCTGATCGCGGCCCACCGCCTTCAGATCTCGGGGCTCACTTCAACTCGGAGCTGGTGAGCCCCAGCAGCCGTCGGGCGACGATGAGCTGCTGGATCTGCTGGGTGCCCTCGAAGATGTCGAGGATCTTGGAGTCGCGGGCCCACTTCTCGAGGAACTCGGTCTCGCTGTAGCCCAGCGAGCCGGCCAGCTCGACGCACTTGAGCGTGATGTCGTTGCCCGAGCGGCCGGCCTTCGCCTTGGCCATCGAGGCCTGCAGCGAGTTCGCCTGGCGGTTGTCGGCCATCCACGCAGCCTCGAGGGTGAGCAGCAGCGCGGCCTCCCAGTCGGCCTCCATCCGCAGGAACTCGGCCACCACGTGCGGCTGCAGGGCCGGCGAGCGGTCGTAGTCGATCGTCAGGCTCGCCTGCTCGATGAGGTCGCGCATGACCTCGAGCGAGGCGCGGGCGCAGCCCACGGCCATGCCGGCCACGAGCGGCCTTGTGTTGTCGAACGTGGCCATCGCGCCGGCGAAGCCCTTGGAGGTGTCGATCTCCGGGTCGCCCAGCAGGTTCTCGGCCGGCACGCGGCAGTTGTCGAGCACGATGACGGCGGTGTCCGACGCCCGGATGCCGAGCTTGTGCTCGAGGCGCTCCACCCGGATGCCGGGCAGCGACTTCGGCACGACGAACGACTTCACCGCCGCGCGGCCCAGCGTCTTGTCCAGGGTGGCCCACACGACGACGGAATCGGAGCGGTCGCCCGAGGTGACGAAGATCTTCTCGCCGTTGAGGATGTAGTGGTCGCCGTCCTTGGTGGCGGTGGTCCTGATCGCGGCGGAGTCCGAGCCGAAGCTGGGCTCGGTGATCGCCATGGAGGCCCACGTGCCCTTGAAGCGCTCGGCCTGCTCGTCGGTGGCGACCGAGGCGATCGCCGAGTTGCCCAGGCCCTGGCGCGGCATCGACAGCAGCAGGCCGACGTCGCCCCAGCACATCTCGATCACCGAGAGCACCGACGCCATGTTGGTGGCGTTGCGGACTCCCTTGTCCTTCTTCTTGTCCTCCTTGACGCGGACGCCCGCGGCGCCGGCGCCCGTGCTGTTGCCCGACTCGTTCAGGCCGTCGATCAACGAGGCCAAGAGGTCGAGCTCCTTGGGGTAGCTGTGCTCGGCGAGGTCGTACTTGCGCGAGTTGGCGCGCAGGAACTCGTTGGCGACGTCGTGGGCCTGCTGGACGAAGCCACGGAACTTCTTGGGGGTCTCGAGGTAGATCATGATCTCTCCCGTCCTCAGATGAGGACTGCTCCTTCCATCACGCCGACGGCACGCAGGTCGCGGTACCACCGTTCGACCGGGTGCTCCTTCACGAAGCCGTGGCCGCCCAGCATCTGCACGCCGTCGGTGCCGATCTTCATGCCGTAGTCGGTGGTGAGACGGCGGGCCAGCGCGGTCTCGCGGGCGAACTCGACGCCGCGCTCGGCGCGCGAGGCGGCCTTCAGCGTGACCAGCCGCATGCCCTCGAGCTCGATCGCCATGTCGGCGACGGTGAAGGCCACGGCCTGGCGATGGCCGATCGGCTCGCCGAACGCCTCCCGGGTGGTGACGTACTCCTTGACGTAGTCGAGCACCGACTGTGCCGTGCCGAGCGCGAGCCCGGCCCACGCCAGGCGGGACAGGCGGATCATCTCGCGGTAGTCCTGCGCCGATCCGAGGATCGCGTCCTCGCCGACGTGGACGTCGGTGAGCTGGATCCGCGACAGCCCGGCGGCACGCAGTCCCATGCCGGGATCGGCCGCGACCGCGACGCCCTCGGTGCTGGCCTCGACGATCACCATCGACGGGCCGCGGCCCTCGACGTCGGCAGCCACGACGAGCAGCTCGGCCTCGGCGCCGCGCACGGCACCGGACTTGAGCCCGTTGAGGACGTAGCCGCCCTCGGCGCGCTTCGCGACCGTGGTGAGCGACAGCGGGTCGAACATCGGCACCGGCTCGGCGACGACGAGCGCAGCGGCGGGCACGTCGCCGTCGGTGAACGACGGCAGGTAGGTCTGCTGCTGGCCCTCGGTGCCCCACAGCGAGATCGCCGTGGCAACGGCCGACGGTGCGAGGCAGGCCACGGCCTGCCCCATGTCGCCCTTCGCCAGCGCCTCGGCCACGAGCACGCCGGTGACGGCCGAGCGCTGCTCGGCAAGGCCCCCGAGGGGCTCGGGGATGTTGAGCAGGCTCAGGCCGAACTCGGAGGTCTGGGCCAGCACCTCCTTGGGCGTGTCGTCGGCGGCCTCGGCCTGCTCGGCACCGGGGCGCAGCACCTCGGCGGCGAACTCGCCGATGACGTCGACCATCATCTGCTGGTCCTCGGTGGGCGTCAGGTCGAACACGCCGGACGGCTCGGTGGCCGCCGCGCGGCTGCCCTGCGAGCTTCCGGACACCTTCGTGAACGTGCGCTGGGCGGCACCGATCGCCTGGAATCCAGCCTTGGTCGAGCCGTGCACGGCGCGCTCGGCGAACTTGCGCAGGCCGATGCGGTCGAGCGTCTCGGACGCGGCCAGCTTGTTCAGCGCGCGCAGTCCGTAGGCCATGGGGTCTTTACCCGCCACGTTCACTCCCTCAGTGATTGCAGAAACTGTCGTTTACAGTTTCGCATACCGATGGTATCTGAATCGGGACCCGGTTGCCAGCGCCTGCGCGTGTCGGCCTCTCGATAGGCTGAAGCGTGACCGAAACGCCCTCTGCCGACCAGTCCCGCCCCCTGCCCTCCGGAGGCTCGGTGCGACCCATCACCCGATGGGGCACGCCCGTGATGCACCGCGAGCTGAAGGACGTCACCGCGTTCGACGACGACCTGGCCGACCTCGTCGCCGACATGGTGGCCACGATGTACGCCGCCGAGGGCGTCGGCCTGGCCGCGAACCAGGTCGGCGAGGACTTCAAGGTCTTCGTGTTCGACTGCCCCGACGCCGATCACCAGCGGATCACCGGAGTCGTGTGCAACCCCGTGCTCCGCCTCCCCGACGGTACCGAGCGCAAGCTCGACGTCGCCGACGAGGGGTGCCTCTCGCTGCCGGGTGCCTTCACCGAGTGCGGCCGGCCCGACCACGCCTGGGTCACGGGCTTCGACCACCACGGCGAGCCGGTCGAGTTCGAGGGCACCGGCCTGCTGGCCCGCTGCCTCCAGCACGAGACCGACCACCTCTTCGGCACGGTCTTCGGCGACCGCGTCCCCGAGAAGGCGCGCAAGAAGCTCTACAAGCAGCACGAGCAGCTGGCCGACGAGTACGACGAGGACTGGCCGGTCGGCGAGGAGCCCGAGGAGGACTGACTCAGCGGCGACGGAACTGCCAGCAGGCGATCGCGGTGGACGCCGCGACGTTGAGCGAGTCGATGCCGGCGGCCATCGGGATGATCACGCGGTGGTCCGACTCGCGCTGCCAGTGCTCGCTGAGTCCGGGACCCTCGGATCCGACGATGACCGCCGAGCGCTCCGCCGGCTCGACCGCGTCGATCGGCACGGCGTCGTCCGCCAGGGTCATCGCGTAGGTCGTGAAGCCGTGCTCGCGCAGCAGCGCCGGGGCGGCGTACCAGTCGTCGATCCGCGCCCACGGCAGGGAGAAGACCGCTCCCATCGCCACCTTGATCGAGCGACGGTAGAGCGGGTCGGCGCACCGCGGCGACAGCAGCACCGCGTCGAAGCCGAGCGCCGCCACGTTGCGCATGATCGCGCCGATGTTGGTGTGGTCCACCAGGTCCTCGGCCACGAGCACGCGCCGGGCGGTGGCCAGCACGTCGTGGACGCGGCGCTCGGCCGGCCGGTGCATGGCCGCGAGAGCACCCCGGTGGACGTGGAACCCGGTCACGCGCTCGATGGACTTCTCGTCGAGCACGTAGGCAGGTGCGTCGGTCGCCTCGAGGATGTCCGACAGCGTGCCGAGCCAGCGCGGTGCCAGCAGCAGCGACTTGGGCTCGTGCCCGGCCGCCACCGCCCGCTCGATGACCTTCGTCCCCTCGGCGATGTAGATCCCACGCTCCCGCTCCACGCTCTGGCGCAGCTGCACGTCGCGCAGGTCGGTGTAGTCCCGGAGCCGTTCGTCGCGGGGGTCGTCGAGTGCGATGAGGTCGGCCACCGCACTAGGTTAGGTGGCATGAGCCTCGATCGACCCGTGACTCCCGATCCGTACCCGCTGCTGCCCGCCGCGGCCTCGTTCTCCGTCGTCAGCGACGACGTCAACGACGGCGCCCCACTGAAGCAGGACCAGGTCAACGCCCACGGCGACACGTCGCCCCACCTGGCGTGGAGCGGTGCACCCGAGGGAACGAAGTCGTTCGTCGTCACCTGCTTCGACCCCGATGCCCCGATCGTGTCGGGGTTCTGGCACTGGGTGGCCGTCGACATCCCGGCCGACGTCACCGAGCTGCCCACCGGAGCAGGCGCGAGCGACGACTCCCTGCCCGGCGGTGCCTTCCACGTCCGCAACGACGGCGGCGGCCTGAACTTCATGGGCGCCGCTCCGCCGGAGGGCGACCAGCCGCACCGCTACTTCTTCGTGGTCCACGCCGTCGGCGAGGAGACGTTGGGCGTGGACTCTTCCGCCTCCCCCGCCGTCGTCGGGTTCAACCTGGCGTTCAAGACGCTCGGCCGCGCGATCATCCACGGCACCTGGCAGTTCTGACGCTACTTCGCGTAGCTGTCGGCGATGCCGCGGACCTTCTCGACGTAGGCCATCGAGTTGTTGTAGGCGAAGACCGCCGGCACCCAGCCGGCGCCCGCCAGGTCGCGCTCCTTCGCGCACAGGTGGCGCGCGGCGCCCAGGGCCGCGTCGTCGATGTCGTGCGGGTCGGCCCTGCCGTCACCGTCCGCGTCGGCGCCGTACAGGTCCCACGAGGACGTCAGGAACTGGAACGGCCCGACGGCACGGTCCCACTGCTCGTCGCCGTGCAGTGCCGTGGACTCCTTGGTCGCCTCGATGGCGCGGGTGCCGTTCTCGCCGTTGAGCGGAGGCCCGATGATCCGGCGGCTCGGGACCCCCGCCGCGTCCAGCCCGGCGCCGCCCAGCGTGCCGTGGGCCGACTCGACCGACCCGACGCCCGCGAGCGTGTTCCAGCGCAGGTTGCACGCGGGCGCGCTCTCACGCTGGCTGATCTCGGTGCGGGCGTAGGCCTGCATCGCCCGCACCGGGATCTGCCGATCGGCGGCCGTCCGGGTCACCCAGTCCTCGTCGGGCTCGGTCGTGGAGCCGGCGGCCAGCGGGACCTCCTCGGCCTGCTCGGCCGGAGGTCCGCTGATCGGATCGGCGTCGTCCGAACGGTCGATGACGAGCCAGGCCACGACGATCGCCACCGTGGCGAGCGCCGCGGCCCCGAGGACGATGATCCGGGTCCGGTCCATCCGGCTCAGGCCGTGGGCGGCTGACCGGTCGGCGGATCGTCCTGGGTGGAGATCGGCGACTCGGCCTGCTTGGCGGCGCGGATGGCCTCCTCCACGGCGCTGGTGGTCTCGGCCGGCGACTGGCCCTCGGTCTCCACCGGCTCGTCGAGGTCGACGCGCTTGTGCGAGCCGCCCCCGTCGACGGGGATCGAGCCGACCACGTTGCCGATGGAGCTCAGCGCCGCGGTGACCTCCGCGGGGATGATCCACGTCGAGGCGTTGTTGCCCTGAGCGATCTTCGGCAGCGTCTGCAGGTACTGGTACGAGAGCAGCTTCTGGTCGGGGTTGCCGTCGTGGATCGCCTGGAAGACGGTCTCGATGGCGCGGCCCTCGCCCTGCGCGGTGAGGATGGCCGCCGTCTTCTCGCCCTCGGCGGTCAGGATCGCGGCCGTCTTCTCGCCCTCGGCCCGCAGGATGGCCGCCTGCTTCTGGCCCTCGGCACTGAGGATCGCGGACTGGCGATCGCCCTCGGCGGTGAGGATGGCCGCGCGCTTGTCGCGCTCGGCGCGCATCTGCTTCTCCATCGCGTCGATGATGGTCGGCGGCGGATCGATGCTCTTGAGCTCCACCCGGCTGACCTTGATGCCCCAACGGCCCGTGGCCGCGTCGAGCTCGGCACTCAGCGTGCGGTTGATCTGATCACGGCTGGTGAGCGCGTGCTCGAGCGTCATGCCACCGATGATGTTGCGCAGCGTGGTGGTCGTGAGCTGGTGGATGCCCTCGATGTAGTTGACGATCTCGTACGTCGCGGCCACCGGGTTGTTGACCGTGTAGAGGATGACGGTGTCGATCTCGACCGTCAGGTTGTCCTCGGTGATGACGCCCTGCGGCGGGAACGAGACAACCTGCTCACGCTGGTCGACGCGGTACTTCACGCGGTCGAGGAACGGCACGATCAGGTGCGGCCCGGGCGTCAGGGTGGTGCGGTACTTCCCCAGGCGCTCCACGATCCCGGCGAAGTTCTGCGGGATGATCTTCAGGCTCATCGCGGCGGTCACGATCAGCAGGACCACCAGCAGGATGAAGAAGACCAGCATTGCGGATGCGAACATTCAGCTCTCCTTCCGGACGACGCGGGCGATCGCACCGTCGATGGCGGCGACGAGCAGCTCGTCGCCAGGTTCGTAGGTCGCCTCGGGGTCGACCGGGCGGGCGGTCCAGTGGACGTCGCCGATGAGGACACGGCCGGCGTGACGGTTGACGACCTCCTCGACGATCGCCAGCTGGCCCACGAGGGCCTGCTGGCCGACGGGCAGCGACGGTCCGTCGTGGACCCGGGCGGCGATCCGCGGGCGGACGAGAGCGAGCAGCGCGACCGAGACGACGCCGAAGATCGCCAGGGGCAGCGCCATCGGCGCGCCGGCTGCGGCGGCCACCGCGGCCGAGAAGGCCGCGATGCCGAACATCAGGAAGATCAGCTCGCCGCTGGCCAGCTCGATGAGGCACATGAGGACGCCGAGCGCCGCCCACGTCACCCAGATGTCGTCGCCGAACCAGTCCATGTGTCCCCTCCTAGTTTGCGCGCCGCCGCAGCGGCGGGCGCCGTGCCGAGAATCGTCCCGTGTCGTGCGTGACCTCGAGCCGCTGGCGGAACGCCAGCGAGAGGTTCTCCGACGTGAGCACCTGGGCGATGGGCCCGGACGCCACCACGGAGCCACCTGACAGCAGGAGCGCGTGCGTGAAGCCGGGGGCGATCTCCTCGAGGTGGTGCGAGACCATCACGAGCGAGGGACCGAACTCGTCGGACGCGAGGGCCTCGAGGCTCTCGACCAGGTCCTCGCGGGCGCCGACGTCCATGCCGGCGGCGGGCTCGTCGAGCAGGACCACCTCGGGATCGGTCATGAGGGAGCGTGCCAGCAGGACGCGCTTCTTCTCACCCTCGGACAGGGTGCCGAAGGTGCGGTCGGCCAGCGGTGCGATGCCGAGCTCGGCCAGCATCGCCATCGCGCGGCGGTGGTCCTCGTCGTCGTACTCCTCGTTCCAGCGGCCGAGCACGGCGTAGGCGGCCGACAGGATCAGGTTGCGCACCGTCTCGTCGGCGGGCACACGCTCGGCGATCGCGGCGCTGGTGTGGCCGATGCGGGGCCGGAGCTCGAAGACGTCGACGGAGCCGAGTCGCTCCCCCAGGATCTCGGCGGTGCCGGAGGTGGGGTGCATGTTCGCGGAGGCGACCTGCAGCAGCGTGGTCTTGCCGGCACCGTTGGGGCCCACGATGACCCAGTGCTCCCCCGGTTCGGCGCGCCACGAGACGCGGTCCAGGAGAGTTTTGCCCGAGCGCACGATCGTGACGTCGGTCAGGTCGAACACGGCGGTCACACGTCCAACCTATCGGTTGGCCGCAACGACCTGGCGATACCCTCGACACGATGAGCACGCCAGCCCCGGGCCACGTCCCCACGTTGCACCTGACCGAGCCCACGGTGCTGGTCACCTTCAGCGGCCCGGACCGTTCCGGCGTCTCCACGCGGGTCTTCTCCGCGCTGGACGCCCACGACGTCGAGGTGATCGACGTCGAGCAGCTGGTCGTGCGAGGCCGACTCGTGCTGAGCGTCCTGGTGACCGTCCCCGACGAGGTGCCCGGCTTCGAGGCCGACCTCGGATCGGTCGGCGCCGACCTCGGCCTGGAGGTCGAGGTCGTGCACGGCACCGGCGACAACCGGCCTCGGCGGATCGGCCGCGCCCAGGTCGTCGTCCTCGGCGCGCCGCTGATGCCCGATGCGCTCGCGGCCCTGACCGAGGGCATCAACGAGCTCGGCGGCAACATCGACCGGATCGTCCGCATGGCGCGCTACCCCGTCACCGCGATCCGCATGGAGGTCTCGGGCGCCGCGCCCGACGCCCTGCAGTCCGAGCTGGCCGCGATCGGCCACCGGTTCGGCACCGACGTCGCGGTGCAGGAGCACGGCATCCTGCGTCACGCACAGCGCCTCGTCGTCATGGACGTCGACTCCACGCTGATCCAGGGCGAGGTGATCGAGATGCTCGCGGCCCACGCCGGCTGCGAGGAGGCGGTGGCTCACGTCACCGAGCGGGCGATGCGCGGCGAGCTCGACTTCGCCGAGTCGCTGCACGAGCGAGTGGCCCAGCTGCGCGGTGTGCCCGCGTCCGCCCTCGACGAGGTCTACCGGAACCTCGAGTTCACGCCGGGCGCGCGCACCATGATCCGCACGCTCAAGCGGCTCGGCTACCGGTTCGCGCTCGTCAGCGGCGGGTTCACGCAGATCATCGAGCGCCTCGCGGCCGACCTCGGCATCGACTACTTCGCCGCCAACGACCTCGAGGTTCAGGACGGCGCGCTGACCGGCCGGGTGCTCGGACGCGTGGTCGATCGGGCCGGCAAGGCCGAGGCGCTGCGCCACTTTGCCGAGCAGGCCGGCATCAACGTGCGCAACACGGTGGCCATCGGCGACGGCGCCAACGACCTCGACATGCTGGCGGCCGCGGGGCTGGGCATCGCGTTCAACGCGAAGCCCCTCGTGCGCGACCAGGCGCAGACCTCCGTGAACGTGCCCTACCTCGACGCGATCGTGTACCTCATGGGCATCACGCGCGAGGAGGTCGAGGCGGCCGACGCCGCGGATGCGCCGCCGGCGACCTGACCTTCTGCTTACTCGTCGTCCTCGAGGCGGAAGCCCAGCTTCAGCGTGACCTGGTAGTGCGAGACCTTGTCGTCCTCGACCTGGCCCCGGATGCCGACGACCTCGAACCAGTCGAGGTGGCGCAGGGTCTGGGAGGCCCGGGCGATGCCGCTGTCGATGGCCTCGCTGACCCCGACCGGGGACGTTCCGACGATCTCGGTGACACGGTAGGTGCGGTTGCTCATGGGGCCATCGTCCCACCCGGTCGCGGGTCGCGCGCGGGACCCACGGCGTAGACTGGGGACATGGCCCGGCGCGACCCCGAAGAGGTGCACTCGATCACCAGTGCGCGCGAGCCCTTCAGCGCCCAGGTGGACCATCGCGAGCGCAACTACCTCATCTCCATGGCCGTCCGTGTGGCCTGCTTCATCGGCTTCGTCGCGGTCGACCACTGGATCCGCTGGGTGCTCCTCGTCGGCGCGGTGTTCCTGCCCTACGTGGCCGTCGTCATCGGCAACTCGGCGATCCGCAGCTCGGGCGACGGGCCGTCGCCCTTCGGGGTCGACCGCAAGCAGCTGGACCAGTAGGTGCTGCGCTTCCTGGCAAGCCCGCGCTGGATCGGGCTGGCGGTCTTCGTCGTCGTCATGGCCGTCACCTGCTTCATGCTCGGCGGCTGGCAGTACGACCGCTGGGAGCAGCGCAAGGCGGACAACGCCGTCGTCGAGACCAACCTGAAGGCCGACCCGGCGCCCGTCGGTGAGGTGCTCGCCGACGGCTGGGACCCCGACCTCGAGTACCGCTCCGTGACGGCCACCGGCACGTTCGACGCCGCGCACGAGCTCACCGTGCGGTTCGCCCATCGCGACAGCCGGCCGGGCGTGCAGGTCGTCACCCCGCTGCGGCTCGACGACGGCACCGTCGTGCTGGTCGACCGCGGCTGGATCGAGGGTCCGCGCAACGGCGAGGCGCCCGAGGACGTCCCGGCCGCCCCGACGGGTCCGGTGACCGTCACGGGATGGCTCCAGCCCGCCAGCACCGCCGACAAGGCGGCCACGACGCCGCGCGACGGGCAGGTGCGCGCCGTCAACGGCGAGCGGTGGACCGACTTCCTCGGCACCGAGCCGATGCCGGGCTTCGTCGCGATGACCTCACCCGAGCAGGACGGGCTCGAGGGCCCCGCCGAGCCCGACCTGGGCACCGGACCGCACCTGTTCTACTCGATCCAGTGGTACTTCTTCGCAGCACTGGCGGTCTTCGGCTACGGCCTGTTCGTCCGCGCCGAACTGCGCGAGCGGCGCCCGAAGGCGACGGAAGCGGTCACGCCAAGCTGACGAGGTCGGCGTAGGTGTCCGACCAGAGGTCCTCGTCGCCGTCGGGCAGCAGCAGGACACGGTCGGGCTCGAGCGCGTGCACGGCGCCCTCGTCGTGGGTGACCAGCACGATGGCGCCCTCGTAGGAGCGGATCGCCGCCAGCACCTCCTCGCGCGACGCGGGGTCGAGGTTGTTGGTGGGCTCGTCGAGCAGCAGCACGTTGGCGCTCGAGACGATCAGGCTGGCCAGCGCCAGCCGGGTCTTCTCGCCACCGGACAGCACGGCCGCAGGCTTGGCGGTGTCGTCGCCGGTGAACAGGAACGAGCCCAGCACGCTGCGTGCCTCGGTGTCCGTGAGGTGCGGCGCCGCGCTCTGCATGTTCTCCAGCACCGAGCGCGAGGTGTCGAGGGTCTCGTGCTCCTGCGCGTAATAGCCGATCTTGAGGCCGTGGCCCGCGATGATCTCGCCCGTGTCCGCCCGGTCGGCACCGCCGAGCAGACGCAGCAGCGTGGTCTTGCCCGCGCCGTTGAGCCCGAGCACGACGACGCGACTCCCCCGGTCGATCGCGAGATCGACGTCGGTGAAGATCTCCAGGGACCCGTACGACTTCGACAGGCCCGTGGCCATGAGCGGCGTCTTGCCGCACGGGGCGGGCTTGGGGAACGCGATCTTGGCGACCTTGTCCACCGCGCGCTCGTCCTCGAGGCCGGCCATCATCTTCTCGGCCCGCTTGAGCATCTGCTGCGCGGCGGTCGCCTTGGACGCCTTCGCGCGCATGCGGTTGCCCTGGTCGATCAGTCGCTCGGCCTGCTTCACGGCGTTGGCCCGCTCGCGCTTGCGGCGGGCCTCGTCGGCCTCGCGCTGCTTGAGGTAGGGCCGCCAGCCCATGTTGTAGATGTCGATGACTCCGCGGTTGGCGTCGAGGTAGAAGACCTTGTTGACGGTCTCCTCCACGAGGTCGACGTCGTGGCTGATGATCACGAGGCCACCGGAGAAGCTCTTCAGGAAGCCACGCAGCCACACGATCGAGTCGGCGTCCAGGTGGTTGGTCGGCTCGTCGAGCAGCAGGATGTCGGCGTCGGAGAACAGGATCCGCGCCAGCTCGATGCGGCGGCGCTGGCCGCCCGACAGGGTGCTGAGGGGCTGCTCAAGGACGCGCTCGGGCAGGCCCAGCGCGACGGCGATCGTCGCCGCCTCGGACTCCGCCGCGTAGCCGCCACCGGCGCCGAACTCGGCGTCGGCGCGGGAGTAGCGGCGCATCGCGTCCTCGGCAAGCGCCGAGTCCTCCGAGGCCATCTCCTTCTCGGCCTTGCGCATCTTGCGCAGCGCCTCGTCGAGGCCGCGGGCCGAAAGGATGCGGTCGCGGGCGGTGACGTTGGGGTCGCCGACGCGCGGGTCCTGCGGGAGGTAGCCCACGGTGCCGGTGCGCGTGATGGTGCCCTCGGCGGGCTCGCCGCCGGCCCCGGCCAGCATCTTGGTCAGCGTGGTCTTGCCGGCGCCGTTGCGGCCGACGAGCCCGATCTTGTCGCCCTTGGCGACCTGGAAGGAGACGTCGGACATCAGGACGCGGGCGCCGAAGCGCAGCTCCACGGAGGAGGCGGTGATCATGGAAGAGCCTTCGTGAGGGATGGACGGGCGAGGACGCAGGGGTCGAGCAGGTGCTCGCGCGTCACTCCAGCCGGATCATGTCCACCGAGCCAGTCTACGGAGCGATCCCCCGTGGCGCGAAATCGTTCGCCGGCGACGGAGCACACTTCCGCACTTTTGGAAACGGATCCACGCTCAGAGGCCTGAGAGACGTGGATCCGTTTCCAAAAGTGGAGAGGGGCGGGGGGTCAGCCGATGTTGAAGCCGAGGGCGCGCAGCATCTCGCGGCCGTCGTCGGTGATCTTGTCCGGGCCCCACGGCGGCATCCAGACCCACTCGATGCGGAAGTCGTTGACCAGGCCGTCGAGCGCGGCGCGGGTCTGGTCCTCGATGACGTCGGTCAGCGGGCAGGCCGCGGACGTCAGCGTCATCTGCAGGATGGCGTTGCTGTGCTCGTCGGTGTGAACGCCGTAGACGAGGCCCAGGTCGACGACGTTGATGCCGAGTTCGGGGTCGACGACGTCCTTCATCGCCTCCCAGACGTCCTCGTCACTGGTGGCTCCGGGCTGGACGGCGACGTCGGGCAGATCGCTGTGGTCGGTGGTCATGAATCCTCCTTGGCCGAAGCTTGCGCGACGGCGTCCTTCCAGGCCATCCAGGACAGCAGCGCGCACTTGACGCGCGCGGGGAACTGGGCGACGCCCGCGAAGGCGATCCCGTCCTCGAGCACGTCCTCGTCGGGTTCGACGTGGCCGCGGCCCTGCATGAGCTCCTGGAACGCGTTGAGTGTGGTCAGTGCGTGGTCGACGTCCTTGCCGACCACGAGGTCGTTCAGCACCGAGGCGGACGCCTGGCTGATGGAGCAGCCCACGGCGTCGTAGGAGACGTCGGCCACCGTGTCGCCGGCGAGGTGCACGCGCAGCGTGATCTCGTCGCCGCACGTGGGATTGACGTGGTGGACCTCGGCCTCGTACGGGTCGCGCAGACCCGCGCCGTGCGGGTGCTTGTAGTGGTCCAGGATGATCTCCTGGTACAGCGCATCGACGTTGGAAGCGTTCATCTCAGGCTCCGAAGTACGACTGGGTGTGGCGGATCCCCGCGACGAGCGCGTCGATCTCGGCCTCGGTCGTGTACAGGTAGAACGAGGCGCGCGTCGTGGACTGCACGCCGAAGTGGGCGTGCAGCGGCTTCGCGCAGTGGTGCCCCGCGCGCACGGCGACGCCCTGCGAGTCGAGCAGCTGCGCCACGTCGTGGGGGTGCACGCCATCGATCGTGAAGCTGATCGCTCCCCCGCGGTCGACCGGCTCCTTCGGCCCGACGATCGTGACACCGGGCAGCTCGTTCATCGCCGCCAGCGCGTAGGCGGTGATGCGCTGCTCGTGCGCGGCCACGTTCTCCATGCCGAGCTCGCGGAGGTAGTCCACGGCCGCGCCAAGACCCACGGACTGCGCGATCGGCGGCGTGCCGGCCTCGAAGCGGTGCGGCGGCGCGGCGAAGGTGGTGTGCTCCATCGACACGGTCTCGATCATCTCGCCGCCACCGAGGAACGGCGGCAGCTCGGCGAGGAGGTCGTACCGACCCCACAGCACGCCGATGCCCGTGGGACCGACCATCTTGTGGCCCGTGAACGCGACGAAGTCGGCGCCCAGCGCGGCCACGTCGACCGGCAGCTGCGGCACGGCCTGCGACGCGTCGATGACGACCAGCGCACCCACCTCGTGGGCGCGCCGGACGATCTCCGCGACCGGGTTGATCGTGCCGAGCATGTTCGAGACCCACGTGACCGAGACGACCTTGGTGCGCTCGGTGAGCGTGAGCGAGTCGAGGTCGAGCCGGCCCTCGGGCGTGACGCCGTACCAGCGCAGGTCGGCGCCCGTGCGCTGCGCGAGCAGCTGCCACGGCACGAGGTTGGAGTGGTGCTCCATCTGGGTCACCACGACCTCGTCACCGGCACCCACGCGACCGGCGTCGCCGAGGACGCGAGCCACCAGGTTGAGCGCCTCGGAGGCGTTCTTGGTGAACACGACCTCCTCGCGACGCGGCGCGTTGATGAACCCCGCCACCTTGTCGCGCCCGAGCTCGAACGCCTCGCTGGCCTCCGCACCGAGCTGGTGCATCGCCCGCGCGACGTTCGCGTTGTGCTCGAGGTAGTGACGCTCGATCGCCTCGACGACCTGACGCGGCTTCTGCGACGTGTTGGCGCTGTCCAGGTACACGAGAGGGCGGTCTCCCGCCATCGTCCTGGACAGGATGGGGAAGTCCTTGCGGATCGCCTCGACGTCGTAGCCGGTCATGGTCAGACGGCCGCCTTGGTGAACTTGTCGTAGCCCTCGGCCTCGAGCAGCTCGGCGAGCTCGCGCCCACCGGTCTGCGCCAGCTTGCCGGCGACGAAGACGTGGACGAAGTCGGGCTCGATGTAGTTCAGGATGCGCGTGTAGTGCGTGATCAGCAGCACGCCACGGTCGCCCTGGGACGAGTAGCGGTTGACTCCGTCGGAGACGACGCGCAGGGCGTCGATGTCCAGGCCGGAGTCGGTCTCGTCGAGCACCGCGAACTTCGGGTTCAGCAGCTCGAGCTGGGCGATCTCGTGGCGCTTCTTCTCGCCGCCGGAGAAGCCCTCGTTGACCGAGCGCGACGAGAACGTCGGGTCGAGCGTCATCCGCTCGAGCGCGGCGTTGACGTCCTTGACCCACGTGCGCAGCTTGGGGGCCTCGCCGTCGATGGCGGTCTTGGCCGTGCGCAGGAAGTTCGCGACGGAGACGCCCGGGATCTCGACCGGGTACTGCATCGCGAGGAAGAGGCCCGCACGCGCGCGCTCGTCGACGCTCAGCTCGAGGATGTTCTGGCCGTCGAGGAGCACCTCGCCCTCGGTGACGGTGTACTTCGGGTGTCCGGCGATCGAGTACGCCAGCGTGGACTTGCCCGAGCCGTTGGGGCCCATGATGGCGTGGACCTCGCCGGAGTTGATGGTCAGGTCGACGCCGCGGAGGATCTCCTTGGCACCGTCCTCAGTGTCGACGGACACGTGGAGGTTCTTGATCTCCAGGGTGCTCATGCTGTTTCTCCTTGGTTCGGGAGGTCGACCCAGACGGTCTCTCCCTCGATCTTGGTCTGGTAGACGGGAACGGGTTCGGTGGCCGGCAGGCCCAGCGCCTTGCCGGTGCGCAGGTCGAAGCGCGACCCGTGCAGGAAGCACTCGATCTCGCAGCCCTCGACGTCGCCGTCGGACAGCGGGATCTCGGCGTGCGAGCACCAGTCCTGGATGGCGTAGACGGTGTCGCCGTCGCGCACCAGGGCCAGGTCGAGACCCTCGAACTCGATGCCCAGCGCCGCGCCCTCGGGGACGTCGGCGAGCTTCGCGACCTCCTTGAAGGTCATGCGGTCACCGCCGCGGGGTTGCCGACCACCGCGGCCAGCTCGAGCTCGATCGCCGACAGGAGGCGCTCCTGCAGGTCCTCGACACCGATCCGGCGGATGATGTCGTTGAAGAAGCCGTGCACGACGAGGCGCTTGGCCTCGGTGGGGTCGATGCCGCGGCTCTGCAGGTAGAACAGGTGCTCGTCGTCGAAGCGGCCGGTCGTGGACGCGTGGCCCGCGCCGGCGATGTCGCCGGTCTCGATCTCGAGGTTCGGCACCGAGTCGGCGCGCGCGCCGTCGGTCAGGACGAGGTTGTCGTTCTGCTCGAACGTGTCGATGCCCTCGGCGACCTTGCGGATCAGGACGTTGCCGATCCACACGGTGTGCGCGTCCTGGCCCTGCAGCGCGCCCTTGTACTCGACGTTGCTGCGGGTGCGCGGCGCCGTGTGGTCGACGAACTGGCGGTGCTCGAGGTGCTGGCCCGCGTCGGCGAAGTAGATGCCGAGCAGGTCGACGCTGCCGCCGGGGCCGCGGTAGTCGACGTTGGTCGACGAGCGGACGAGGTCGCCACCGAGGGTGAACTCGAAGAAGCGGACCGTCGCGTCGCGGCCGACGCTGATGCCGTTCTGCACGGCGTGGACGGCGTCGTCCTCCCAGTCGACCAGGTTCACGACGTCGAGCTGGGCGCCGTCGCCGACGACGTACGTGACGTTCGTGGCGTAGGTGGTCGAGCCGATGTGGTCGAACGCGATCGTGGCCTTGGAGAAGGGCGCCACCTTCACGACGATGTGGCCCCACACGGTCTCCTCGACCGAGGTGCCGGTCAGCCGGATGCGCGCCGGGGCGTCGAGCTCGCCGTCGATCGACAGCAGCGTGGCGCCGCCGGCGTTCTGCACGGCGAGGGCCGCGAGGCGGTCGAGCGGCGCGATGCCGCCGATCGCCTTCGCCTCGTCGGTGGTGATCGTGGTCAGCGTGGCGCCCGTGGGGAGCTCGTCCTTCCACTCCAGGCTGGCGTCCGACGGCGTGCCGTCGAGCAGTCCACGCAGCCGCTTGAGCGGTGTGAAGCGCCAGATCTCCTCCAGGCCGGTGGGCTTGGGGTGGGCCTCGACGTCGTACGACGGCTCGGGGTGCAGGTGGCTCTGGACGTGGTCCAGCTCCAGCGCGGCCGCCATGCCGTTGTCGGTTCCCTCGACAGTTGCGGTCGTCATCCGACAGCACCCTCCATTTGCAGCTCGATGAGTCGGTTCAGTTCCAGCGCGTACTCCATGGGCAGCTCGCGAGCGATGGGCTCGACGAAGCCGCGGACGATCATCGCCATGGCCTCGTCCTCCTCCATGCCGCGCTGCATGAAGTAGAAGAGCTGGTCGTCGTTGATCTTGGAGACGGTCGCCTCGTGGCCGAGGGTCACGTCGTCCTCACGGACGTCGACGTACGGGTAGGTGTCCGAGCGGCTGATCTGGTCGACCAGCAGGGCGTCGCACTTGACCGTGCTGGCCGAGCCGTAGGCGCCCTCGTTGACCTGCAGAAGGCCGCGGTAGGACGTGCGGCCGCCGCCGCGGGCGACGGACTTGCTCAGGATCGAGCTCGACGTGTTCGGCGCGACGTGCACCATCTTGGCGCCGGTGTCCTGGTACTGGCCCTCGCCGGCGAACGCGATCGAGAGCGTCTCGCCCTTGGCGTGCTCGCCCATGAGGTAGACGGCCGGGTACTTCATCGTGACCTTGGAGCCGATGTTGCCGTCGACCCACTCCATCGTCGCGCCGGCCTCGCAGGTGGCGCGCTTGGTGACGAGGTTGTACACGTTGTTCGACCAGTTCTGGATCGTCGTGTAGCGGACGCGGGCGCCCTTCTTCACGATGATCTCCACGACGGCCGAGTGCAGCGAGTCGGTCTTGTAGATCGGCGCGGTGCAGCCCTCGACGTAGTGGATGTAGGAGTCCTCGTCCGCGATGATCAGCGTGCGCTCGAACTGACCCATGTTCTCGGTGTTGATCCGGAAGTAGGCCTGCAGCGGGATGTCGACGTGGACGCCCTTGGGCACGTAGATGAACGAGCCACCCGACCACACGGACGTGTTCAGCGCGGCGGACTTGTTGTCACCGACGGGGATCACGGTGCCGAAGTACTCCTCGAAGAGCTCGGGGTGCTCCTTCAGCGCGGTGTCGGTGTCGAGGAAGATGACGCCCTGCTGCTCCAGGTCCTCGCGGATCTGGTGGTAGACGACCTCGGACTCGTACTGCGCGGCGACGCCGGAGACGAGGCGCTGCTTCTCGGCCTCGGGGATGCCCAGGCGGTCGTACGTGTTCTTGATGTCCTCGGGGAGCTCCTCCCACGTGGTCGCCTGCTTCTCGGTCGACCGGACGAAGTACTTGATGTTGTCGAAGTCGATCGCGTCGAGATCGGCACCCCACGTGGGCATCGGCTTGCGGTTGAAGAGCTTGAGGCCCTTCAGGCGCAGGTCGAGCATCCACTGGGGCTCACTCTTCTTGCCCGAGATGTCGCGCACGACGGCCTCGCTGAGGCCGCGCTGCGCGCTGGCTCCGGCGACGTCGGCGTCGTGCCAGCCGAACTCGTAGTTGCCGACATCCTTCAGACCCGGGTTCAGGTCCTCGATCGAGGTCGTGTCGTTCGTGGTCGTCATGACGACTCCCCTTCAGTTGGAGACACAGCGGTGACATGGGTGGACTGGGTGGCGCGAGGCAGGTGCGTGGTGCAGATGCCGTCGCCGTGGGCGATGGTCGCCAGGCGCTGGACGTGCGAGCCCAGCAGCTCGGCGAAGACCTCGGTCTCGGCCTCGCACAATTGGGGGAACTCCTCGGCGACGTGGGCCACCGGGCAGTGGTGCTGGCAGATCTGCTCGCCGAGCGGGGTGGAGCTGGCCGAGGCCGCGAAGCCGTCGTCGGTCAGCGCACGCGCGAGCACCGAGGCCTGCTCCTCGACCGGGACGTCGGCCAGCAGCCGCTCGTACCGGTTGCGGAACTCGGCCAGGCGGTGCCGCGCGAAGTCCATGACGGCGGTGTCGCCGCCCGTGGCGCGCAGGAAGCGCAGGGCATCGGCCGCGAGGTCGTCGTAGGTGTGCGCGAACGTGTCGCGGCCGGCGGCGGTCAGGACGAACACCCGGGCCGGGCGGCCCCGGCGACGCTGGCCGCGGACGCGCTCCTCGCGCGACTCCACGAGGCCGTGCTCGACGAGGTGCTCAAGGTGACGACGCACGGCGGCGGGGGTGAGTCCGAGGCGGGTGGCCAGGCTCGTGGCGGTGCTGGGACCGTTCTCCAGGATGCTCTCGGCGACGCGATCGCGCGTGGAGAGGTCGTCGACCGACGACACCTCATGATCCACGCTCACGTATTTCACAACACCATTGTTGCGTTATTGATTCCCCGCATTCAACGAAGGCTCGCCTCAGTGAGCCTCGCCTCACCCGAACGCCCGCCGGTGGCCGAGGAGACCTGACGACGGATCTTCACTACAATCGTGCCCATGCTTGCAAGGGGGATGCGCGTCACGACGTGCGCGCTGGCACTGTCCGGAGCGCTGCTGCTGGGCGGTTGCGGGGGCGACGACGGCTCCGACACGCCCGCCACCACGGCGCCGTCGCCGACCGCCTCGGCCCAGGACGAGGCCGTCGCCGTCCTCGAGGCCTACTGGAGCGAGCGCGTCCGGGTGGAGACCTCGGGCGCCTACGACACCGCCGACTTCTCCCGCATCCTGTCCCCCGCGGAGTCCGAGCCGATGCAGGCGCGCTACGCCCAGTTCGAGGACGGGAACTTCCGACGGGTCGGGGCGCCGGAGCTGCGCGACTACACCGCCACGGTCGACGGCGACACCGCGATCGCCACGGTCTGCGTCAACGAGGACGAGTGGGGCGCGGAGGCCGACGGCGAGGTCGTCGAGCCCGAGGCCGCCGGCTGGTACGCCAGCAGCCACCGGCTCGAGCAGACCGACGGCGCCTGGCTCATCGCCGGCAGCGCCGAGACCCCGAGTGGGATCTCGTGCTGACGCTGGTCCGGCGCATGGGCGCCATGCTGGCCTCCGCGATCGTGGCGCTCTTCCTGCTGATGACCCCCGCCCACGCCGACCCGGTCTGCACCGCGTGGGGCGACACCGATCCGGCCGCCGACGGTCTGCAGTACGGCTGCGTCGCCTGGTCCGGCGGCAGCGACGGCGGCGAGGACGGCGGTGACGGTGGCGGTGGAGGCACGCCCACGACGCCCCAGTGCACCTTCTTCGATCTCTGGAACGAGTTCTGCCAGGGCAATCGCGCCTGCTACATGAACGACCCCGCCGCGATCCAGGACATCGAGAAGGCCCGCGAGGACGACCCCAGCCTGAAGGACAAGCCGGAGGACGCGGAGAAGCTCATCTTCACGTCCTGCAAGGAGAGCGCCGACGCCGAGGAGGTCCGCACCTACTACTGGGACTCCGAGTTCCAGATGGTGACGATCCTCGACCGGATCCAGGCGGCCCGCGGTGCCCTGAACCTGCCCACGATCACGGCGGAGTTCAACCCGCCCACGCGCACGCTGGTGAACCTGGACACCTGGTGGTGGGCCGAGGGCGCCCCCGCCGGTGAGGTCGTGGGCTCCCCCGCCCTCGGGATGCGCGCGATCGCCTCGCCGCGCGGCATGACCGTGAGCGCCGGGGGCCAGACGATCGACTGCCCACTGGTCACGCAGAAGTCGGACGAGTGCTCCATGATGTTCCGGCGTGCCGGGAACTACCAGGCCACGATGACGATCACGTACGACATCCGCTTCGAGATGGGCGGACAGGTGATCGACGTCCCGGCCGGGGCCCAGGACCTGCTCACGATCAGCACCACGGCCACCGCCGCCGTGCCGGTCCTCGAGGTCCAGTCGATCGTCACCGAGGTCGACTGACAGTAGGGTCGCCCCATGGGGGTAGCCGCAGCCGAGATCGAGGCCGGGGGGCGCGCCGTGCGCGTCTCCAGCCCCGACCGCGTGATCTACGAGAAGACCGACCGCACGCCGGACATCACCAAGCTCGAGGTGGTCCAGTACTACGTGGCCGTCGAGGACGGGCTGATGCGCGCACTGCGCGAGCGCCCCACCACGCTCGAGCGCTGGCCCAAGGGCGTCCGCGAGGACATGGTGATGGCCACGCGCGCCGACGGCCACGGCGATGCGTTCTACCAGAAGCGCGTCCCGAAGGGTGCTCCCCCGTATTTGGAGACGGTGCGCATCCACTTCCCCTCGGGCCGCCGTGCCGACGAGATCTGCCCCACCGAGATCGCCGTCGCCGCCTGGGCCGCCCACATGGGCACCATCACGTTCCACCCGTGGCCCGTACGCCGCGCCGACGTCGACCACCCCGACGAGATCCGCATCGATCTCGACCCGCAGCCTGGCACCGACTTCCACGACGCCCAGCGGGTCGCGAAGGTCGCCAAGGAGCTGCTCGAGGAGATCGGGATCCGCGGCTTCGCCAAGACCAGCGGCAACCGCGGCGTGCACATCTTCGCTCGAATCGAGCCGAAGTGGACGTTCACCGACGTCCGTCACGCGGCGCTGGCGTTCGGCCGTGAGCTGGAGCGCCGCGACGACGCCGTCACCACCGCCTGGTGGAAGGAGGAGCGGGGTGAGGCGATCTTCGTCGACTTCAACCAGAACGCGCGCGACCGCACGATCGCCAGCGCCTACAGCCTGCGCCCCAAGCCCGGCGCGCCCGTCTCCACGCCGCTGACATGGGACGAGCTGTTCGACGTGGAGGACCCGCGCGACCTCAACCTGACCACCGTGCCCCAGCTGCTGGAGCAACGACCCGACCCGTGGGCGGAGATCGACGACGTCCACCACTCGCTGCAGACCCTGCTCGACTGGTACGACCGCGACGAGGAGAACGGCCTCGGCGAGATGCCCTATCCGCCGGACTATCCCAAGATGCCGGGCGAGCCGCGCCGGGTGCAGCCGTCGCGCAAGAAGGCCGACGAGCCGGACTGACGACGCAACTGAGGGTTACGTCATGTTCTGGCCCCTGACCCGTTCCACTGTCACGGGCCGTCCCGTCGGACTCCCTCCGGCGGGGCGGTTCGCTACTCTCATCGGGTGACACAGCAGCAGGCTCCCGCGGGCTGGTACGACGATCCGGCCGGCAGTGGCGGACGCCGCTACTGGAACGGCTCCGTGTGGACCGACCGCGTCGAGGGAGGCCGCTCCGCGGCGACGACCCAGCGCGCGACGGGCTCGCGGGACCGCATCCCCGACGGGTACATGCTGCTCAACGGCCAGCAGGTGCCGATCCGTGGCTCTCAGCCCCACCAGCAACGAGCCCGGATCAGCGGATTCGTCATCGCGGGCCTGATCGCGGCCGCGGCCGTCGCCCTGCTCTTCCTCATGAGCACCGTCGCGCGCGACTCCTCGTCCGAGCCGGTTCCCACCGAGGTGGAGACCTTCGAGATCGAGGACTTCGAGGACTGGTGAGTCAGATCAGCACGTCGCCGAGGTCGTAGCGAGCGACCTCCTCGAGCTGGTCGTACGTGCAGGACTCCGGCTCGCGGTCCGGACGCCAGCGCTGGAACCGGCCCATGTGCCGGAAGCGGGCCTGATCGCCCTCGCCCTCCATGTGCTCGTAGGCGACCTCCAGGACCCGCTCGGGGCGCAGGGGCACGAACGACAGGTCCTTCGTGCCCGTCCACCGGCTCTGACCCCCGGGCAGGCGACCCGAGGCCTGGGCCTGCTCGTCGCGCCAGAGGTCCCACGGGTGCGACTCCCCCTCGGCCAGCTCCAGCGGCGCGAGCTCGTCGATGAGCTCCGCTCGTCGCGCCTCGGTGAACGAGGCGGCGACGCCCACGTGCTGCAGCCGTCCGTCGTCCGCGTGGATCCCGAGCAGCATCGAGCCCAGCAGCGGCCGTTCGGCCGTGGAGTTCTTGTGGAGCCGGTAGCCGGCGAGCACGACGTCGGCCGTGCGCGCGTGCTTGACCTTGAGCATCGACCGGCCGTTCGGCACGTAGGCCCCGTCGAGACGCTTCGCGATCACGCCGTCGAGTCCGGCACCCTCGAAGGTCGTGAACCAGCGCTCGGCCTCCTCGGGATCCTCGGTGACTCGGGTGACATGCACCGGCGGCTGCGCGCCCGACAGCGCCTGCACCAGCGCCTCACGCCGGACTGACAGCGGCTCGTCGAGGAGGGAGCGGTCGTCCAGCGCGAGGAGGTCGAACGCCACGAACGAGGCGGGCGTCTCACGGGCGAGCATCGTGACGCGCGACTCCGCGGGATGGATGCGATTCGAGAGCAGGTCGAAGCTCAACCGTCCGTCGCTGGCGATCACGATCTCGCCGTCGAGGACGCAGCGCCCGGGCGCGTTCTGCCGGATCGACTCGACGACGTCGGGGAAGTAGCGGGTCAGTGACTTCGTCGACCGGCTGGCGATCTCGATCTCGTCGCCGTCGCGGAAGACGATCGCGCGGAAGCCGTCCCACTTGGGCTCGTACAGGTGGCCGTCGGCGTGCGGCACCTGCTTCGCGGACTTGGCGAGCATCGGTGCCAGCGGCGGCATCACGGGCAGGTCCATGGCTTCAACCTGCCACACCTAGAATGTTCTGGTGCCCTCGACGACGACGACTCCCGCCGTGGAGGTTCGCGACCTCGTCATGCGCTACGGCCGCGGCGGCGCGGAGGTCCGCGCGGTCGACGGACTCACCCTCACGGTCGAGCCGGGCACCGTCACGTCGATCCTCGGCCCCAACGGCGCGGGCAAGACCACCACGATCGAGACCTGCGAGGGGTTCCGCCGCCCGCAGTCGGGCCGGGTGCGTGTCCTGGGACTCGACCCCGTGGCCGACGCGGCCGAGCTGCGCCCCCGCGTCGGCGTGATGCTGCAGTCCGGCGGCGCCTGGCTGGGCGTCCGCGCCGGCGAGATGCTGCGCCACATGGCCTCGCTGTACGCCGACCCGCTGCCCGTCGAGCCACTCGTCGAGCGGCTCGGGATGGCGTCGTTCGGCCGCACCTCGTACCGGCGCCTCTCCGGCGGCCAGAAGCAGCGGCTGTCCCTCGCGATGGCCATCGTCGGGCGCCCGGAGCTGGTGTTCCTCGACGAGCCCACCGCGGGCCTCGACCCGCAGTCGCGACGGGCCACGTGGGAGCTCGTCGACGAGCTGCGCCGCCACGGCGTGACGACCGTGATGACGACGCACTACATGGACGAGGCCCAGGAGCTCTCCGACCACGTCCACATCGTCGATGCCGGCCGCGTGATCGCCTCGGGAACGCCCTCCGAACTCGTGGCCGCGGGCGCCCAGAACACGATCCGCCTGCGCACGCGCGCGGGCCTCGACCGCGACTCGCTGGCCAAGGAGCTGCCCGAGGGCGCCGCCGTGGCCGAGCCCGAGCCGGGACAGTACGTCCTCACCACGGAGGTCGACCCGGCCGTCCTGCACCGCATCACCGGCTGGTGCGCGGCCCACGACGTGCTGATCGAGTCCGTCCTGGTCGAGCACCAGACCCTCGAGGACCGGTTCCTCGAGCTCACCGGGCGGGAGCTGCGATGACGTCCCTCGACCTCTCCCCCGCGCCGGGCGCCGCGTCGCGCCTGCGCCGCACGTGGGCCCAGACCGCGATGGAGCTGAAGCTCACGGTCCGCAACGGCGAGCAGATGGTGGTCACCTTCGTGATCCCGATCCTGCTGCTCGTCGTCGGCTCCCGGTCCGACCGGTTCATCGACAGCGACCGCCCTCTCGACGTGCTGGCACCCGGCGTGCTCGCGCTCGCCATCGTCTCGACGTCGTTCACGTCGCTCGCGATCGCCACGGCGTTCGAGCGCCGCTACGGCGTGCTCAAGCGCCTCGGCGCCACTCCCCTGTCCCGCGGCGGCCTGCTCGCCGGCAAGGTCGGCGCGGTTGCGATCCTGCAGCTCGCGCAGTTCGCGGTCCTCGGCGGACTGGCCGTCGCCCTCGGCTGGCGGCCCGAGGCTCCCGTCGCCGGCACCTGCTGGCTCCTCGTGCTGGGCCTGCTCGGCACCGTGGCGTTCGGCGGGCTCGGCCTGCTCCTGGCCGGCACGCTGCGCGCCGAGGCCACGCTGGCCCTGGCCAATCTCGTCTACGTGCTGCTCCTGGTCGGCGGCGGCCTGCTGCTGCCGCTCGACCAGTACCCCGAGGCCGTCCGCGGCCTGTTGTCGCTGCTGCCCTCGGGCGCTCTCGGCGAAGGGCTGCGCGATGCATTCATGACCGGCTCTCCCGGTACGTTCTCCGTGGCGGTGATCGCCGCGTGGGCCGTGGGTGCCGCGGCAGCCGCCGGAAGGTGGTTCCGATGGGAGTGAGCGCGGTCTCGCGACGCACCGTGTCGAAGTCGACGGTCGAGAAGTGGGCGTGGGCCAACCTCGTCGCCAACACCCTGATCATCCTGACGGGGGGCCTGGTGCGGCTCACCGCCTCGGGCCTGGGCTGCCCCACGTGGCCCCGCTGCACCGACGAGTCGTTCGTCCCCCACGGTGCCCTTGGCTGGCACGGCGCGATCGAGTTCGGCAACCGCATGCTGACCTACGTCCTGGTCGTCGTCGCCATCGGCGCCGTCGTCGCCACGTGGCGCTGGACCGACGCCACGCGCACGCAGCTGCGCCTCGTGCTGGGCATCGCCGTCGGCATCCCGTTCCAGGGCGTCATCGGCGGCATCACGGTGCTGACCGACCTCAACCCGTGGATCGTCTCGCTGCACCTGATCCTGTCGATGGCGCTGGTCGTCGCGTCCACGGTGTTCCTGGTGTCCCTGCGCGAGGCGGAGGGCACGGTGGAGCCCCGGGCCGCCTGGGTGGTGCGGGCGGCGTACGTCGTGCTGCTCGCGGCGATCTACCTGGGGACGATCGTGACGGGCAGCGGCCCGCACGCGGGCGACGCCGATGCCCCGCGCAACGACCTCGATCCCGCCTGGTGGAGCCGGACCCACGCCATCTCCGTGTGGCTGTTCCTCATCCTGACCGTCGTGGCCATCGTGCTGCTGCGCGACCGGGCGCGCCGCATCGGCCTGCTCGTGCTCGTGGCCGGGCTCGCCCAGGGGCTGATCGGCTACGTGCAGTACTTCACTGATCTGCCGATCGTGCTGGTGGCGGCCCACCTGGTCGGCGCGGCCGTTCTGCTGGCGGTGACCACGTGGTGGTGGCTGTCGGCCCGTCCCGCCGCATCGTGAGCGTGCCCTCGTCGTCGACCGGATCACCGGTCAGCACGAAGCCACACCTCTCGTAGAACGCGATCGCGCCGGCGTTCAGCGCCATGACGCGCAGGCTCAGCGCCCGCGCACCCGCCTCGCGCACGACCGTCTCGACGAGTGCCACGCCGATCCCGCTGCGGCGGGCCTCCGGCGCGACCCACATCGAGATCAGCTCGGGCTCGTCTCCGGGGGCCAGTCCGATCATCGCGACGTCCCGGCCGTCCATCGTCGCGAGGAAGAGCCGGCCCGGCGCGGCGATCCGCTCCCGCCAGCGCTGCTCGGTGTCGCCGCCGTCCAACCACGCGTGGGCGCTGCACGCGAACGCGGGGGCGTCCTCGTCGAGGGCACGCAACCGGATCGCGCGCCAGCGCGACCAGTCGTCGGGCTCGACGGGCCGGATCCGGGCCGTCACGGCTGGGCGTCGCGGCGCTGCCTCGACTGGCGGAACGCCGAGGTGATCATCACCACCAGGACGGTGCTCAAGACCGTGCCGAACACGACCATCCCCCAGCCGACGACGAACAGACCCGACTCGTCGTCGGACCAGCTGGCCCAGCAGGCGGCGGCCACCCCGACCACCGCGGAGACGATCACGCCGAGCAGCTCACTGCTGCGTGCGAGCCATCCGGCGGCGATGCCGATCACGATCAGGACGACGACGAGGCCGGCCACCTGGAGCACGGAGTAGTTGTCGTTCTCGTCCGTGCCGAGGAAGAGCCACCACGCGGCGAACGTGGCGACGGCCGGGAGGATCCAGGAGAGGAAGGCGCGCATGGCCCGAGCCTACGGCGCGCGGGGCGCTCAGCCGATGAAGGGATCGATCGCGGCGGCCACGAACAGCAGGGCCAGGTACGCGTTCGAGAAGTGGAACAGCCGCATCGGCTTGATGACCGACAGGTCCTCGGTCTCGCGGGCGCGGGCCCGCAGGTCGTAGGCCTCCAGCAGGAAGACGATGCCCAGCAGGATCGCCATCGACGGGAAGAACCAGCCCGTGTCGGCGACCGGCCACACCAGCACCGAGGTCAGGACGGTGGCCCACGTGTAGCGGACGATCTGGCGGCCGACCTCGGCCGACGGGGCGACCGAGGGCAGCATCGGCACATCGGCGGCGGCGTAGTCCTCGCGGTAGCGCATCGCCAGCGCCCAGAAGTGCGGCGGCGTCCAGAAGAAGACCACCAGGAACAGCAGGAAGGGGGTCCAGGCCAGCTCGTTCGTGACGGCGGTCCAGCCGATCAGCGGCGGGAAGCAGCCCGCGGCGCCGCCCCACACGATGTTCTGCGTGGTGCGCCGCTTGAGGATCATCGTGTAGCCCACGACGTAGAAGACGTTGGCGGCCAGCGCGAGCGCCGACGAGAGCCAGTTGACCGTCAGGCCGAGCCAGGCCGTGGAGAGCACGCCGAGGATGAGCCCGAACTTCAGCGCGGCCTGCGTGCCCACCTGGTGACGGGGCAGCGGGCGACGTGCCGTGCGTCGCATCTTCTGGTCGATGTCGGCGTCGACGACACAGTTGAGCGCGTTCGCCGATCCGGCCGAGAGCGAGCCGCCGATCAGGGTCGCCACCACGAGCCACAGGTCCGGAACGCCCTTCTGGGCCAGGAACATCACCGGAACGGTGGTCAACAGCAGCAGCTCGATGATGCGGGGCTTGGTCAGGGCCACGTAGGCGAGCACCACATCGCGGCGGCTGGGCCGATCGATTCGGGTGTGCTCGTCGGAGGCGTGCGGAGTGACGGTCACATGGCAGAGTCTAATGCCCGACGGATAGGCTCAAGACGCAGACCTCGTTCGACCAACCACGTGACGACCCAGGAGTGCCGCGGTGACCAACGCCCCCCATGCCACTGAACCGACGATCGACTGGTCGGACGTGGACGACCGCGCCGTGAACACGGCGCGTCTGCTGGCGGCCGACGCCGTCCAGAAGGCCGGACACGGCCACCCCGGAACCGCGATGAGCCTGGCTCCCGCCGCGTACCTGATCTACCAGAAGCTGATGCGCCACGATCCCGCCGATCCGTCGTGGATCGGCCGCGACCGGTTCGTGCTGTCGTGCGGCCACTCGAGCCTGACCCAGTACATCCAGCTCTTCCTGTCGGGCTACCCCATGTCGCTCGACGACCTCAAGAGCCTGCGCACGTGGGGCAGCCAGACCCCCGGCCACCCCGAGTACGGCCACACCCCGGGCGTCGAGGTGACCACGGGCCCGCTGGGCCAGGGCGTCGCCAACGCGGTGGGCATGGCGATGGCCGCCCGCCGCGAGCGCGGCCTGTTCGATCCCTTCGCGGGTCCGGGCGAGAGCCCGTTCGACCACGACATCTACGCGATCTGCTCCGACGGCGACCTGCAGGAGGGCGTCTCGGGCGAGGCCTCCTCGCTGGCCGGCCTGCAGGAGCTGGGCAACCTCACCCTGCTCTACGACGACAACAAGATCTCCATCGAGGACGACACCGACGTGGCGTTCACCGAGGACGTCGCCCTGCGCTACGAGGCCTACGGCTGGCACGTGCAGACCGTCGACTGGACCCACGGCGGCGGCGAGTACCGCGAGGACGTGCACGCCCTCGCCGACGCGTTCGCCTCCGCGAAGCTGGTCACCGACCGCCCGAGCCTCATCGTGCTGCGCACGATCATCGCGTGGCCCGCGCCGAACGCGCAGAACACCGGCGCGGCACACGGCTCGGCACTGGGCGCCGACGAGATCAAGGCCACCAAGGAACTGCTCGGCTTCGACCCCGAGGTCGACTTCGCCGTCGACGACGAGGTGCTCGAGCACACCCGCGGCGCGATCCAGCGCGGTGCCGACGCCCGTGAGGAGTGGCAGACCCGCTTCGACCTCTGGGTCACCGCGAACGGCGAGCGCAAGACCCTGCTCGACCGCCTGACCTCGCGCGAGCTCCCCGACGGCTGGGACGCCGACCTCCCGGTCTACGAGCCGAACGAGAAGGGCGTCGCCACGCGCGTGGCGTCGGGCGACTTCCTGTCGGCCGCCGCACCGCACCTGCCCGAGCTGTGGGGCGGCTCGGCCGACCTCGCCGGCTCGAACAACACGACCCCGAAGGACCAGCCGTCCTTCCTGCCGCCGCAGAACTCCACCAAGAAGTTCTCCGGCGACTGGTACGGACGCGTGCTGCACTTCGGCATCCGCGAGCACGCGATGGGCTCGATCATGAACGGCATCGCGCTGCACGGCCCCACCCGGCCGTACGGCGGCACGTTCCTGGTCTTCAGCGACTACATGCGTCCCGCGGTGCGCCTCGCCGCCCTGCAGGAGCTGCCCGTCACGTACGTGTGGACGCACGACTCCATCGGCCTGGGCGAGGACGGTCCGACGCACCAGCCGGTCGAGCACCTCGCCGCGCTGCGAACGATCCCCGGGCTCGACGTGGTCCGCCCGGCCGACGCGAACGAGACCGTGGCCGTCTGGTCCACGATCCTGCAGCGCCACCACCGCCCCGCGGCGCTCGCGCTCAGCCGGCAGAACCTGCCGGTCTTCCCGCGCGACGGCGAGTACGCGCCGGCCTCGGAGGCCGCCAAGGGCGCGTACGTGCTGCTGGACTCCCCCGCCGAGCTGCACCACGCCACGCCCGACGTGATCATCGTGGCCACCGGCTCGGAGGTGCAGCTCGCCGTCGAGGCACGCAGCACGCTGGCCGAGCAGGGCATCGGCGCGCGCGTCGTCTCGATGCCGTGCCGCGAATGGTTCGAGGAGCAGGACCAGGCCTACCGCGACAGCGTGATCCCGCCCCACGTGCGGGCACGCGTGGTCGTCGAGGCCGGTGTCGCCTTCGGCTGGCGTGACATCGTCGGCGACGCGGGACGCATCGTCTCCCTCGAGCACTTCGGTGCCTCGGCCAACTACAGCGAGCTCTACGAGCGCTTCGGCATCACGGCCGCCTCCACGGCCGCCGCGGCGACGGAGTCCATCCAGGCCGCCCAGCACGAAGGGGGCGTGCCGGTCTTCGCCCGACCGACCGGCCCGGTGCTCCCCGACACGACCCACTGACCACCATCACAGGAGTGATCGACATGACCGAACGACTGAAGGCTCTCAGCGACGCGGGGGTGTCGATCTGGCTCGACGACCTCTCCCGCGAGCGGATCGAGACCGGCAACCTCGCCCAGCTGGTGACCGATCGCCACGTCGTGGGCGTCACCACGAACCCCACGATCTTCGCGTCCGCGCTCGCCAAGGGTGAGAAGTACGAGAAGCAGGTCGCCGAGCTGAAGGCCTCCGGCGCCGACGTCGACGCCACGGTCTTCGCGATCACGACCAAGGACGTGCGCGACGCGTGCGACATCCTGCGCCCGGTCTACGACGCCACCGACGGCTTCGACGGCCGCGTGTCGATCGAGGTCGAGCCGGGGCTCGCGCGCGACACCGACGGCACGGTCGAGATGGCCGAGCGACTGTGGAACGAGATCGACCGCCCGAACCTGCTGATCAAGATCCCCGCCACCCGGGAGGGCCTGCCGGCGATCGCCGCGTCGATCGCCAAGGGCATCAGCGTCAACGTCACGCTGATCTTCTCCCTCGAGCGCTACCGCGGCGTGATGGACGCGTACCTCTACGGACTCGAGCAGGCGGCGGCCGAGGGTCGCGACCTGTCGAAGATCCACTCGGTCGCGTCGTTCTTCGTCAGCCGCGTCGACGCCGAGGTCGACGGCCGGCTCCCCCAGGACAGCCCGCTGCGTGGCAAGGCCGCGCTCGCGAACGCGTGGCTGGCCTACGCGGCCTACGAGGAGGTCTTCGGGTCCGACCGCGCCAAGGAGCTGCTCGCCAAGGGCGCGCACCCGCAGCGCCCCCTGTGGGCCTCCACGGGCGTCAAGGACCCGGCCTACTCCGACACGCTCTACGTCACCGAGCTGGTCGTGCAGGGCACGGTCAACACGATGCCCGAGAAGACGCTCGATGCCTTCGCCGACCACGGCGAGGTCACCGGCGACACGGTCACCGGGCGTGCGGCCGAGGCCCAGCAGGTGATCGACGACCTCGAGGCGCAGGGCATCTCCTACGACGAGGTCGTCGAGAAGCTCGAGGACGAGGGGCTGCAGAAGTTCGACGACTCGTGGGCCGAGCTGCTCGACACCGTCCGGGCCGAGCTCGACAAGGCCTGAGCATGACGAACCGGCTCCGCGTCCACCCGCCCCAGCACGAGTCGGTCGACGGCGCCGTCCAGGCGCTCGTCTCGGAACGGTTCGCCTCACGGCTGTTCGCCGAGGACGGGACCCTCTGGGGTCCCGAGGCGGAGTCCGAGGCGTCCATCCGGCTCTCCTGGGTGACCCTGCACGAGTCCTCGCGCGCGCTCGTCCCCGACATCGTCGCCCTGCGCGACGAGCTGGCCTCCCGCGGGATCACCCGCGTGGTGCTGTGCGGGATGGGCGGTTCGTCGCTCGCGCCCGAGGTCATCTGCGCCGCCGCCGGCGTCCCGCTCGACGTCCTGGACTCGTCGCAGCCCGACATGGTGCGGTCGGCGGTCCACGACCTCGAGAGCACCGTCGTGGTGGTGTCGAGCAAGTCGGGCGGCACCGTCGAGACCGACAGCCAGCGCCGGATCTTCGAGCAGGCGTTCACCGACGCCGGTCTCGACCCGACGGGACACATCGTGGTCGTGACCGACCCGGGCTCGCCTCTCGACGAGGAAGCCACCTCCGCGGGCTATCGGGTCTTCCGGGCCGATCCCCACGTGGGCGGCCGCTACTCGGCCCTCACCGCGTTCGGGCTGGTTCCCAGCGGTCTGGCCGGCGCCGACATCGGCGCGCTGCTCGACCAGGCCGGCGAGCTCGTGCCCTCCCTGGACGACGACACCGCCGACAACGACGGCCTCGTGCTCGGCGCCGCGCTCGGCGTGGCCGCGCGCGAGGGAGTCGACAAGGTCGTCCTGTTCGACCACGACGGTCACGGCCTCGGCGACTGGATCGAGCAGCTCGTGGCGGAGTCCACGGGCAAGGACGCCACCGGCATCCTCCCGGTCGTGGCGCAGTCGGCGTCCGACCCGACCACCGCCGACGAGTTCGTCGTGCACCTGGGCACCGACGAGGTGCCCGACGCCCCCTGGGCGGCAGCGGTGAAGGGATCCCTCGGTGGCCAGTTCCTGATCTGGGAGGTCGCCACGGCCGTCGCCGGACGCCTGCTGTCGATCGACCCGTTCGACCAGCCCGACGTCGAGAGCGCGAAGGCGGCGGCACGCGAGCTGCTGGGCGGCGACGCCTCGCTCCCCGACCCCGACCACGCCGGCGAGGTGGCCGACATCTACGGATCGTCGGCCCAGAGCATCGAGGACGCCATCGCCGAGCTGCTCGGCCGGGTCGGCGAGCGGGAGTACGTCGCGCTGCAGTTCTACCTCGACCGCTGGGCCCTGAAGGGGCTGGAGTCGCTGGCGCCCGAGCTCGCGGGCCGGCTCTCTCGGCCCGTCACGTTCGGCTGGGGTCCGCGCTTCCTGCACTCGACGGGCCAGTACCACAAGGGCGGCACCCCGGTCGGGGTGTTCCTCCAGGTCACCTGCGACCCGGTCGAGGACCTCCCCGTCCCCGGGCGCGACTTCACCCTCGGCCAGTTCATCGTCTCCCAGGCCGCCGGCGACGCCCAGGTCCTGCGCGACAAGGGACGCCCGGTCCTGCGCCTGCACCTGCACGACGTCGAGGCAGGACTGCGAGCGATCAAGGACTCCCTGGCATGAGCCCCAATCCCCTGCGCGATCCGCGCGACCGCCGTCTGCCGCGCATCGCGGGACCCTGCACCGTCGTGATGTTCGGCGTCACGGGCGACCTTGCGCGCAAGAAGCTCATCCCCGCGATCTACGACCTGGCCAACCGCGGCCTGCTGCCCCCGGGCTTCGGGCTCGTCGGCTTCGCCCGCCGCGACTGGGGCGACGGCACCTTCGCGGCCCTGCTCAAGAAGGCCGCCAAGGCCGGCGCCCGCACCGAGTGGAGCGAGACCGTCTGGAAGCAGCTGGCCGCCGGCATCAAGTTCGTGCCCGGGCAGTTCGACGACGACGACGCCTGGGAGGAGCTGGCCAAGACCCTCACCAAGCTCGACGAGCGGCAGGGCACCGGCGGCAACCACGCCTTCTACCTCTCGATCCCGCCGGGCCTGTTCCCCACGGTCGTGTCCAAGATCGACGAGCACGGCCTGGCCAAGCCCGGCATGGGCTGGCGCCGCGTGGTCATCGAGAAGCCCTTCGGTCACGACCTCGAGTCGGCCAAGGAGCTCAACCAGCTGATCGGCAACGTCTTCGAGTCCGAGTCGGTCTTCCGCATCGACCACTACCTGGGCAAGGAGACGGTCCAGAACATCCTGGCCCTGCGCTTCGCCAACCAGATGTTCGAGCCGGTCTGGAACGCCAACTACGTCGACCACGTGCAGATCACGATGGCCGAGGACATCGGCATCGGCTCGCGCGCCGGCTACTACGACGGCATCGGCGCCGCCCGCGACGTCATCCAGAACCACCTGCTGCAGCTGCTGGCCCTCGTCGCGATGGAGGAGCCAGTCGCGTTCGACGCCGCCAGCCTGCGGCTCGAGAAGCAGAAGGTCCTGCGCAGCGTGCGGCTCCCGGACGACCTGGACAAGCACACCGCCCACGCGCAGTACGTCGAGGGCTGGGCGGGCGGCCAGCCCGTCGTGGGCTATCTCGAGGAGGAGGGCACCGATCCGAAGTCCCTCACCGAGACCTTCGCGGCGCTGCGACTCGACATCGAGACCCGGCGCTGGGCGGGCGTGCCGTTCTACCTGCGCACCGGCAAGCGACTGGGCCGGCGCGTCACCGAGGTCGCGGTGGTGTTCAAGAAGGCTCCGCACCTGCCCTTCCAGAGGAACGACGTCACCGAGCTGGGGCACAACGCCCTCGTGATGCGCATCCAGCCCGACGAGGGCGTCACCATGCGGTTCGGCGCCAAGGTGCCCGGCACCACGATGGAGATCCGCGACGTCAACATGGACTTCGTCTACGGCGGCTCGTTCGTCGAGAGCAGCCCCGAGGCGTACGAGCGGCTCATCCTCGACGTCCTGCTGGGCGACCCGCCGCTGTTCCCGCAGCACCGGGAGGTCGAGCTCTCGTGGGAGATCCTCGATCCCGTGATGGAGCACTGGTCGCGCAAGCGCACGATCGACACGTACCAGGCCGGAACGTGGGGCCCGCAGTCGGCGATCGACATGCTGGCGCGCGACGGCCGCGTCTGGAGGCGACCCTGATGGACCTGCTCCTCGAGGACACGAACGCCGCGGCGGTCGCCAAGGCGCTGACCAAGGGACGCTCCCTCGCGGGCAGCCCCGCCATGGACATGGTGCTGACGCTGCTCATCGTCACCGACGACGAGAACGTCGCCGACGCGATGAAGTCCGCCAACGTCCTGCAGCACGAGCACCCCTCCCGCGTCCTGGGCGTCATCCTGGGCGACGGACGGGGCAAGCCGCGCCTCAATGCCCGCGTACGGGTCGGCGCGGGCTCTCCGGGCGAATCCGTGCTGCTGCGCATGTCCGGCCCGCTGGTCAAGCACGCGGAGTCCGCGGTGCTGCCCCTGCTGCTGCCCGACTCCCCCGTCGTGGTCTGGTGGCCCGGCGTCGGGCCGCT
The DNA here is from genome assembly GCF_900167475.1 of Aeromicrobium choanae. NCBI lineage: Bacteria > Bacillati > Actinomycetota > Actinomycetes > Propionibacteriales > Nocardioidaceae > Aeromicrobium > Aeromicrobium choanae. Next base: position 49,324 of record NZ_LT796768.1, read on the forward strand.
CGAGCCCTCCCTGGATCCCATCGGACGCCTCGCCCGTCGGCGCCTGACCGACTCCGAGCGCACGCCCGCGCCGGTGCAGTGGCTGCACAAGCTCGCACCGGGCTACGACCCCGGTGACACCGACCTGGCCTGGACGCGACTCACGCTGTGGCGCGCGCTGCTCGCCGCGGCGCTGGACCAGACCTCGGGCTCGGCCACCGGCGGCCGCATCCTGGCCGACGACGTCAACCCCGTGGCGGTGCTGCTGCAGGCGTGGCTCGAGTGCCGCCTCGGCGTGCCGATCGAGTTCGTGGACGACGACTCCGGCTCGCAGATCCAGCAGGTCACGCTGTTCACCGACGTGGGCGACATCGACATCAGGCGCACCAGCGAGATGAGCTGCGAGTTCAGCGTGCCCGGCTCGTCGCCGCGCGTGGTGCCGATCCGCCGCCGCACGATCCCCGAGCTGCTCGCCGAGGACCTGCGCCGCCTCGACGCCGACGAGATCTACGGCGAGACCCTGCAGCACCTGCACACCGGGAAGGACTGAGGATGACGATCGAGATCTTCGACAGCGCGAACGACCTGGCCCTGGCCGTGTCGCGCCAGCTGGCGGCGCGCGTGCAGTCCGTCGCTGCCGCCGGACGCACCCCGCGGCTCGTGCTCACCGGCGGGACGATCGCCACGAGGATCTACGGGCGCCTGTCCGGCGAGAACGCCGACTGGCGCGTGGCCGAGTACTGGTGGGGCGACGAGCGCTTCGTGCCCGAGGGCCACGAGGATCGCAACGACCGCCAGGCGCGTGAGGGCTTCCTCGACCGCCTGGGCGTCCCGGACGAGCACGTCCACGCCATGCCGGCGCACGGCTGCGACCTCTCGATGGCCGACGCGGCCGACGCCTACGCGAAGACGCTGCCGGAGGACCCGTTCGACGTCGTGCTGCTCGGCGTGGGACCCGATGCGCACATCGCGTCGCTGTTCCCCGGCCACCCGCAGGTGCACGAGACCGAGCGTCTCGCCGTGGAGGTCTTCGACTCCCCGAAGCCGCCGCCCGAGCGCATCTCGCTGACCTACCCGGCGCTGAACCACACCCGGGCCACCTGGTTCGTGGTGTCGGGCGCCGACAAGGCCGAGGCGGTCGCGAAGGCGATGACCGGCACGCCGATCGACGAGGCGCCGGCCGCGGGCGCGCGTGGGCTCGAGGAGACCGTGTGGTTCCTCGACACCGCCGCCGCCTCGCGACTGCCGCGCTGAGCCGACCCCGCACGACGAAACGCGGCCACCCTGCCGGAGCAGGGTGGCCGCGTCGTCGTCAGGCGCGTGTCCTCAGAAGATGATCTCGCCGGTCTTGCGCTTGCTGCGCAGGGTGTCGAGGGCTTCCTTGAGGATGTCGGCCGCCTCGGTCTCGGAGCGGCGCTCCTTCACGTAGGCCAGGTGGGTCTTGTACGGCTCGGTCTTGGGCGCGTCGGGCCGGTTGTCCGAGTCCATGCTGGCGGGCATGCCGCACTTCGGGCAGTCCCACTCGGCGGGCACCTCGGCCTCGATCGCGAAGTTCAGCGTGACCGAGTGGTCGTTCACGCAGAAGTACGAGATCGCCTGACGCGGTGCGGCCTCGCCACGCTCGGCCTCGCCCATGGGGCCCGAGCCGATGCGGCTGCCGCGAATCGCTCCGGCGGCCATCAGTTGCTCACCTTCAGCAGCAGGCCGAGCGCGAAGACGCACACAACCCACACGACGGCGGTGCCGACGGTGATGCGATCGAGGTTGCGCTCGGCGACGGAGGAGCCGCTCAGCGAACTGGAGACACCGCCACCGAACATGTCGGACAGACCGCCGCCTCGGCCCTTGTGCATCAGCACGAGGACGATCATGAGCACGCTGCTCAGGGCGAGCAGCACGGAGAACGCGATGACCACGTCTCTCCCTTCGGTCAGGACCCCTGGAGGTCTGGCATGTCGTAGAACCGGGCGATCCCGGCGAACTCCTCCGCGACCAGGCTCGCCCCGCCGACCAACGCTCCGTCGACATCGGGTTTCGCCATGATCGCGGCCACGTTCGCCGCCTTGACCGATCCGCCGTAAAGGATACGGGTCTGGTCGGCCGCCTCGGTACCCCAGGTCTCCCCCAGGCGTCCACGGATGGCCGCGCAGACCTCCTGGGCGTCCTCGGGAGTGGCGACCTCACCGGTGCCGATGGCCCACACGGGCTCGTACGCGATGACGAGCCCGGCGACCTGCTCGGCGGTGAACCCGGCCAGCGAGCCGTCGACCTGGGCCAGTGTGTACGCGACCTGCTCACCCGCCTGGCGGACGTCGAGACCCTCGCCGACGCACACGATCGGGGTCATGCCCGCGGCGAGCGTCTTGGCGGCCTTCTCGTTCACGAGCTGGTCGGACTCACCGTGGTACTCGCGGCGCTCGGAGTGACCGACGACGACGTACGAGCAGCCGAGCTTCGCCAGCATCGCGGCGGAGATCTCGCCGGTGTACGCGCCACCGTCGTGCGCCGAGACGTCCTGCGCGCCGTAGCCGATCGGCAGCTTGTCGCCGTCGATGAGCGTCTGGACGCTGCGCAGGTCGGTGAAGGGCGGGATCACCACGACCTCGCTCTTGGCGTGATCGTGCTTCTTGTCCGACAGGGTCCACGCCAGCTTCTGGACGAGGACCACCGCCTCCTGGTGGTTCAGGTTGGACTTCCAGTTGCCCGCCATCAGCGGCGTACGCGTCATGCCGGCACCGCCTTCGGAAGAGCACAGTTTGGCAGTGCCGTCATGCCCGACATCATGTTCGCTCGCAGGCGCTCGCTCATTCGCTCTCCTCCAGTACGGCCAGTCCGGGCAGGGTCTTGCCCTCGAGGTACTCCAAGCTCGCGCCGCCACCGGTGGAGATGTGGCCGAACTGCGCGTCCTCGAAGCCGAGCTGGCGCACGGCGGCGGCGGAGTCTCCACCACCGACGACCGACAGGCCGTCGACCTCGGTGAGGGCCTGCGCGACCGTGCGGGTGCCGGCCGCGAAGGCCGCCATCTCGAACACGCCCATCGGACCGTTCCAGAACACCGTCTTCGACCCGCGGATGACCTCGGCGAACGCGTCAGCCGACTCGGGGCCGATGTCGAGGCCCATCTGGTCGTCGGGGATCGCGTCGATCGTGACCGTGGTGGCCGGGGCGTCGGCGGCGAACTCCGGCGCCACGACGACGTCGGTGGGCAGCACGATCGAGACGCCGAGCTCCTTGGCGCGATCCAGGTAGCCCTTGGCGACGTCGATCTGGTCCTGCTCGAGCAGCGACGTCCCGACCCCGTGGCCCTGGGCCGCGAGGAAGGTGAAGACCATGCCGCCACCGATCACGAGCGTGTCGGCCTTGGTGAGCAGGTGATCGATGACGCCGAGCTTGTCGGAGACCTTCGAGCCGCCCAGGACCACCGCGTAGGGCCGCTCGGGAGACGCCGTGAGCCGCTGCAGGACCTCGACCTCGGCCTGCACGAGACCGCCCACGGCCGCGGGCAGCCGCTGGGCCACGTCGTAGACGCTGGCCTGCTTGCGGTGCACCACGCCGAAGCCGTCGGAGACGAACACGTCGGCCAGGGCCGCGAGCTCGTCGGCGAAGGCGCCGCGCTCGGCGTCGTCCTTGCTGGTCTCGCCGGCGTTGAACCGGACGTTCTCCAGCAGGGCGACCTCACCGTTCTTCAGCTCCTGCGCCGTCCGCTGGGCGTCCACGCCGACGGTGTCGGACGCGAAGCGCACGGTCTCACCCAGCAGCTCGCTCAGCCGGACTGCGACGGGAGACAGCGAGTACTGCGGGTCGGGCGCGCCCTTGGGCCGCCCCAGGTGCGCGGCGACGAGGACCCGGGCGCCCTGGTCGATCAGCTTCCGGATCGTGGGGACGCTCGCCCGCACGCGGCCGTCGTCGGTGATGGTGGCACCGTCGAGGGGCACGTTCAGGTCGCTGCGGACCAGGACACGCTTGCCCTTCAGGTCGCCCAGGTCATCGATCGTCTTCACGAGCGAGCTCAGAGCGACTTGCCGACGAGGGAGGCCAGGTCGACGAGGCGGTTCGAGTAGCCCCACTCGTTGTCGTACCAGCCGACGACCTTCACGAGGTCGCCGGTGACCTTGGTCAGCGGCGCGTCGAAGATGCACGAGTGCGGGTCGGTGACGATGTCGGTGGAGACGATCGGGTCCTCGTTGTACTTGAGGTACGTCGAGCCCTCGGCGGCCTTGCGGACGATCTCGTTGATCTCCTCGACCGAGGTCTCACGGCTGGCCGTGAAGGTCAGGTCGGTGGCCGAGCCGGTGGGCGTGGGCACGCGCAGCGCGTAGCCGTCGAGCTTGCCCTTCAGCTCGGGCAGCACGAGGCTGACGGCCTTGGCGGCGCCGGTGGACGTGGGGACGATGTTCAGCGCGGCGGCGCGGGCGCGGCGCAGGTCCTTGTGCGGCGCGTCCTGCAGGTTCTGGTCCTGCGTGTAGGCGTGGATCGTGGTCATCAGGCCACGCTCGATGCCGATGCCGTCGTTGAGGGCCTTGGCCATCGGCGCGAGGCAGTTCGTGGTGCACGACGCGTTCGAGATGATCGTGTGCGAGGCGGGGTCGTACAGGTCGTCGTTGACGCCCATGACGATCGTGATGTCCTCGTTCTTGGCCGGAGCCGAGATGATGACCTTCTTGGCGCCGCCGTCGATGTGGGCCTTAGCCGCGGTGGCGTCGGTGAAGAAGCCGGTGGACTCCACGACGATGTCGGCGCCGACCGAGGCCCAGTCGAGGTTGGCCGGATCGCGGTCCTCGAAGGCGACGATCTTCTGGTCGCCCACGTAGATCGCGGTGTCGTCGAAGTTCACGTCGGCGTCGAGGCGACCCAGGATCGAGTCGTACTTGAGCAGGGTGGCCAGCGTCTTGTTGTCGGTCAGGTCGTTGACGGCCACGATCTCGACGTCGACACCGGCGGCACGCACCGCGCGGAAGAAGTTACGGCCGATGCGGCCGAATCCGTTGATACCTACGCGAACAGTCACGGTTGCTCCTGAGTTGCCGGGTGAAAGACTCGTTACGTCCTCACCCTACCGACGTCCCCCGGCGCGATGCACCGGGCGTCGCCGCACGAGATCGCTCAGCCGTCCGCGTACTGATCGGGGTTGAGCCCCGCCTCGGTGTCCTCGATGCCCAGATCGTGGGCGCGCTTGTCCGCCATCGCGAGCAGGCGGCGGATGCGACCGGCGATCGCGTCCTTCGTCAGCGGCGGATCGTGCAGCTGGCCGAGCTCCTCGAGGCTGGCCTCGCGGTGCTGCACGCGCAGCTCGCCGGCCATGCGCAGGTGGTCGGGGACCTCGTCGGCGAGGATGTCGAGCGCGCGCTGGGCACGAGCCCCCGCAGCGACGGCGGCGCGGGCGGAGCGACGCTGGTTGGCGTCGTCGAAGTTGGCGAGCCGGTTGGCGGTGGCGCGCACCTCACGGCGCATCCGGCGCTCCTCCCAGGCCAGCAGCGTCTCGTGGGCGCCGAGGCGGGTCAGGAGCGCACCGATGGCCTCACCGTCGCGGATGACGACGCGGTCGCCCCCACGCACCTCGCGAGCCTTGGCCGAGACGCCGACGCGACGCGCGGCACCGACCATCGCGAGCGCGGCCTCGGGGCCGGGGCAGCCGATCTCCAGCGCCGACGAGCGACCCGGCTCGGTGAGGGAGCCGCGGGCCAGGAACGCCCCGCGCCAGGCCGCGACGGCGTCGCACGACGGGCCCGAGACGACCTGCGGCGGGAGGCCGCGGACGGGGCGACCACCGCCGTCGACGAGGCCGGTCTGGCGAGCGAGGAGCTCGCCCCCGCGGGCGATGCGCACGACGTAGAGCGTGGTCTTGCGGACCCCGGCACCCTGCTGCACGATGATCTCGCTCTCGTGCCCGTAGACCTCGGCGATCTCCTGGCGCAGCCGGCGAGCGGCGGCGGCGGTGTCGAGCTCGGCCTCGATCACGATCCGGCCCGAGACGATGTGCAGGCCTCCGGAGAAGCGCAGGATCGTCGAGACCTCGGCCTTGCGGCAGCAAGCCTTCGTCACGGGGATCCGGGCCACTTCCGCCTTCACCTGTGCCGTCATCGCCATCGCTTCATCAGCCTCCAGTTCCAGCGTCCCGAGATGTCCGCTCGGGCCACTCTATGCCTGTGCCGGTGACGCCGGGGCGAACGTGGTGGCAAAGACCTCGGCCAACGCGGCCGGATCGTGCTGGCCTGACAGGCCGGGGGCGCGCACCTCGGCCGTCACCAGCCGCGCGCCGAGCCGGGCGGCCCCGCGCGCGAGCGCGTCGATGTCGCGGGCGGCCGACGTGTCGGCCACGACGACGTCGAGGTGCAGGTCGGGGGCGTGCGCCGCGAGGACGTCGAGATGCTCCTCCGGCGTGAGGTGCTCGGTCTCGCCGGGCTGGGCGACGAGGTTGAGGACCAGGCAGCGGCGGGCCGGCGTGCGCAGCAGGGCCTGGCGCAACTGCGGCACCAGCAGGGTGGGCATGACGCTGGTGAACCACGAGCCCGGTCCGATCGTGACCCAGTCGGCGGTCTCCAGCGCGGAGACGGCCTGGGGGCAGGCCGGCGGATCGCTGGGGTCGAGCCGAACGCCCAGGATCCGGCCGGGCGTCGTGGCCACCTCGGCCTGGCCGCGCACCAGTTCGATCCCCTGGGGCGGACCGAAGTCGACGTCGGCCTCGATGTCGAGCGGCACGTTCGCCATCGGCAGCACGCGGCCCCGCGCTCCCAGCAGCTCAGCGACGAGGTCGAGCCCCGCCACCTGGTCGCGCTCCATGTCCCACAGCGCGGCGAGGAGCAGGTTCCCGACGGGGTGTCCCGCCAGCGGACCGTCTCCCCCGAACCGGTGCTGCAGGATCTCGGCCCACGCGCGACCCCAGTCGTCGTCGCCGCACAGCGCGGCCAGCGCCATCCTCAGGTCGCCCGGAGGGAGGATGCCGAGCTCGGTGCGCAGGCGCCCCGAGGACCCGCCGTTGTCGGCGACCGTGACGATCCCCGTGAGCCGGGTGGTGACCCGGCGCAGGGCCGACAGCGTGGCGGCCAGTCCGTGCCCTCCCCCGAGGGCGACGACGGCGGGGCCCCCGGACCGCGCCTGCGTCATTCGCGGCCCAGGTCGCGGTGGACGACGAGCGTGCGGACGTCGCGGTCGCGCAACCGGTCGGCGAGGGCCTCGGACATCGCCACGCTGCGGTGGCGCCCGCCGGTGCAGCCGATCCCCACGGTGAGGAAGAGCTTGTCCTCCTGCAGGAAGCCGTTGGTGATCATGGAGAGCAGCTCGACGTAGCGGTCGAGGAACTCCTGCGAGCGCTCCTGGCGGTGGACGTACTCGGCCACCGGGGCGTCCAGGCCACTGAGGGGACGCAGCTCGTCGACCCAGTACGGGTTGGGCAGGAAGCGCATGTCGGCCACCATGTCGGCGTCGATCGGGATGCCGTACTTGAAGCCGAAGGACACGATCGTGACGTGGAGCCCGCGCTCGTCCTCGAGCTCGAAGGCCTGGCGGACCCGGTGGGCCAGCTGGTGGACGTTGAGGCGGCTGGTGTCGATGACGATGTCGGCGCGGCCCCGGATCGTGCGCAGCAGCTCGCGCTCGCGCACGAACCCGTCCATGAGACGGCCCTGGCGGCTCAGTGGGTGGGGCCGTCGGGCCGCCTCCTGCCGCCGGACGAGCACCTCGTCGGAGGCCTCGAGGTAGAGGGTGCGGACCCTCACGCCGAGGTCGAGCACCGACTCGATCGCGTCGACCAGGCCGAAGAAGAACGTGCGGGACCGGGAGTCGACGACGACCGCGAGCCGGTCGATGTCCTCGGCCGCGTCGACGGAGGACACGAGCTCGTCGAGCATGCCCGGCGGAAGGTTGTCGACCACGTAGTAGCCGAGCTTCTCCAGCGCCTTGGCCGCGGTGCTGCGGCCCGCGCCGGTCATCCCGGTGACGAGGACGAACTCGGTGAGCTTGGTCATGGTCGGTCTCAGTCCTCCAGGATCTCGCCGGTGGCCATGTTCACGGCCGGGGCCGGCGGCTCTCCCTCGTGGAGCGCCGCCACGATGGATTCTGCCGTAGCCGGGCCGATCCCGGGCACGACCGTGATTTCCTCCACGGTCGCGGCACGCAGCTTCTTGAGCGAGCCGAAGTGCTTCATCAGCGCCCGACGCCGGCTGTCGCCGAGCCCCGGCACCGGATCGAGCAGGCTCTCGACCATCGACTTGCTGCGCCGCTGGCGGTGGTGGGTGATCGCGAAGCGGTGGGCCTCGTCGCGCACGCGCTGGAGCAGGTAGAGCCCCTCACTGGTGCGCGGCAGGATCACCGGGTCCTCCTCATCGGGGAGCCACACCTCCTCGAGGCGCTTAGCCAGGCCGCACAGGGCGACGTCCTTGATGCCGAGCGCGTCCATGGCCTGCTTCGCGGCGGCGACCTGGGGCGGACCGCCGTCGACCACGACGAGCGAGGGCGCGTAGGCGAACCGGCGCGGCTTGCCGGTCTCGGGATCGATGCCCGGCTCCGCGTCGCCCTGGCGCTCGAGGGCGCGCAGGTGGTGCGTGAACCGGCGCGTGATGACCTCGTGCATCGCGGCCACGTCGCTCTGGCCCTCGTGGCGCACGGTGAAGCGGCGGTACTCGGACTTGCGCGGCAGGCCGTCCTCGAAGACCACCATCGACGCCACGATCTCGGTGCCCTGCAGGTTCGAGACGTCGAAGCACTCGATCCGCAGCGGCGGCGAGGGCAGGTCGAGGGCCATCTGGATCTCCTCCAGGGCCCGGCTGCGGGTGGTGAGGTCGCCCGAGCGCTTGAGCTTGTGGCGGGCGATCGCCTGCTTCGCGTTCTGCTCGACGGTGTCGAGCAGGGCCCGCTTGTCGCCACGGCGCGGGACGCGGATCGTGACCTTCGCCCCGCGGCGCTCGGAGAGCAGCTCGGCGACCGCCTCGTGGTCGGCGGGCAGCGCCGGGACGAGCACCTCGCGCGGGATCGCCGCGGGTGTGACATCGGCGTACAGCGTCATCAGGGCGCTCTGCACGAGCTCGGGCAGCCCGGCGTCGTCACCCTTGTCGGCGACCCACCCGCGCTGACCCCGGATGCGACCACCGCGGACGTTGAAGATCTGGACGGCGACCTCGAGCGGGTCGTCGACGAAGCCGAGGACATCGGCGTCGGTGCCGTCGCCCAGGACGACCGACTGCTTCTCCAGGACACGGCGCATGGCCATCAGGTCGTCGCGGTACTTGGCGGCCAGCTCGTACTCCTGCGCCGCGGCCGCGTCGCGCATGCGCTGCTCGATCCCCCGCTCGAAGCCGGCGGTCTGGCCGCCCATGAACGAGAGGAAGTCGTCGACGATCTCGCGGTGCTCCTCGGGCGACACGCGCCCGACGCACGGCGCGGAGCACTTGCCGATGTCGCCGAGCAGGCACGGCCGGCCCGCGGCCTTGGCCCGCTTGAACACCCCCGCGCTGCACGAGCGCATCGGGAACACCCGGAGCAGGGTGTCGACCGTGTCGCGGATCGCCCAGGCATGCCCGTAGGGACCGAAGTACCGGACTCCCTTGCGCTGGGCGCCACGCATCACCAGGACGCGCGGGATCTCCTCGCCCACCGTGACGGCGAGCCACGGGTAGGACTTGTCGTCGCGGTACTTGACGTTGAAGCGCGGGTCGAACTCCTTGATCCAGGAGTACTCCAGCGCCAGCGCCTCGACCTCGGTGTTGACGACGGTCCACTCCACCGACGCGGCGGTGGTGACCATCTGGTGCGTGCGCGGGTGGAGGTTGCCCAGGTCCTGGAAGTACGAGCTCAGGCGCGGCCGCAGGCTCTTGGCCTTGCCGACGTAGATGACCCGGCCCTGCTCGTCGCGGAACCGGTAGACGCCCGGGTTGGTCGGGATCTCTCCCGGCCGCGGCCGGTAGGTGGACGGATCAGCCACGGATGCTCCCCCGCCCGCTCATGACAGGAGGGGCTTGAGGAACCGGCCGGTGTGCGAGTCGGGATGTGCCGCCACGTCCTCGGGGGTGCCCTGGGCGACGACCATGCCGCCGCCGCTGCCGCCCTCGGGACCCATGTCGATGAGCCAGTCCGACGCCTTGATGACGTCGAGGTTGTGCTCGATGACGATGACCGAGTTCCCGGTGTCGACGAGGCGCTGCAGGACGATGAGGAGCTTGCGGATGTCCTCGAAGTGCAGGCCCGTGGTGGGCTCGTCGAGCACGTAGACCGTGCGGCCGGTGGAGCGCTTCTGCAGCTCGGAGGCCAGCTTGACGCGCTGCGCCTCGCCTCCGGACAGCGTGGGCGCGGGCTGGCCCAGACGGACGTAGCCCAGGCCGACGTCGACGAGGGTGCGCAGGTGGCGCGCGATCGCGGGGATGGCCTCGAAGAACTCGACACCCTCCTCGATCGGCATGTCGAGCACCTCGGCGATCGTCTTGCCCTTGTAGCGCACCTCGAGCGTCTCGCGGTTGTAGCGAGCGCCGTGGCAGACCTCGCACGGCACGTAGACGTCGGGCAGGAAGTTCATCTCGATCTTGATCGTGCCGTCGCCGTGGCAGGCCTCGCAGCGACCGCCCTTGATGTTGAACGAGAAGCGGCCCTGCTGGTAGCCGCGCATCTTCGCCTCGGGCGTCTGCGCGAAGAGCTTGCGCACGTGGTCGAAGACGCCCGTGTAGGTGGCCGGATTGGACCGCGGCGTGCGCCCGATCGGCGACTGGTCGACGTGGATGACCTTGTCGACCTGGTCGGTGCCCTCGATCGTGCGGTGGCGGCCCGGGATGGTGCGCGCCTTGTAGATCTGGCGGGCGAGCGACGTGTAGAGGATGTCGTTCACCAGCGTGGACTTGCCCGAGCCCGACACGCCCGTCACCGAGACGAGCTGGCCGAGCGGGAACGCCACGTCGACGTTCCTGAGGTTGTTCTCACGGGCGCCCTTCACGACGAGCTGACGGCTCTTGTCGCGGGGCCGGCGGACCTCGGGAACCGGGATCGACCTGCGGCCCGACAGGTACGCGCCGGTGAGCGAGTCGGGGCTGTTGAGCAGGTCCTCGACCGGGCCCGACACGATGACCTGACCGCCGTGCTCGCCCGCGCCGGGGCCGATGTCGACGACCCAGTCGGCGGCGCGCACGGTGTCCTCGTCGTGCTCGACGACGATCAGCGTGTTGCCCAGGTTCTTGAGCCGCACGAGCGTCTCGATGAGGCGATGGTTGTCGCGCTGGTGCAGGCCGATCGACGGCTCGTCGAGCACGTACAGCACGCCGACGAGGCCGGCGCCGATCTGGGTGGCGAGCCGGATGCGCTGGGCCTCGCCGCCCGACAGAGAGCCGGCGGCGCGGTCGAGCGCCAGGTAGTCGAGGCCGACGTCGAGCAGGAACCGCAGGCGCTCGTGGATCTCCTTGAGCACGCGCGCGCCGATCTGGCGCTCGCGGTCGCTCATGACGAGGTCCTGCAGGAAGTCGGACGCCTCGGCGATCGACAGGTGGCAGACCTCGGCGATGTTCTTGGCGCCGAAGCGCTCGGACTCGAGCGTGACGGCCAGGATCACGGGCTTGAGGCGGGTGCCGCCGCAGGCGGGGCACGGGACCTCGCGCATGAACCCCTCGAGCCGGTCGCGGCTCGTGTCGGAGTCGGTCTCGGCGTGGCGGCGCTCGACGAACGCCTTCGCGCCCTCGAACTCCGCCCAGTACGACCGCTGCCGGCCGTAGCGGTTCTTGTACTGGACGTGCACCTTCGTGGAGTGCCCGTTCAGCAGGGCGTCCTGGAACTCGGGCTTCAGGTCGGCCCACTTGGTGTCGATGTCGAAGCCGAGCTCGTCGCCGAGCGAGCGCATGAGGCGCAGGAAGTAGTCGGACACCTGGGTGTAGGTCCACGCCGTGATCGCGCCCTCGGCGAGGGTCTTCTCGGGGTCGGGGACGAGGAGCTCGGCGTCGACCTCCTTGCGCGAGCCGAGGCCGTGGCACTCGGGGCACGCGCCGTACGGGGCATTGAACGAGAACGAGCGCGGCTCGAGCTCGTCGACCTGCAGCGGGTGGTCGTTGGGGCACGCCAGGCGCTCGGAGAAGCGGCGTCGACGCGCGGGGTCCTTCTCGTCGAGGCCGACGTAGTCGATGATCACGATGCCGTCGGCCAGGCCGAGCGCCGTCTCGACGGACTCGGTGAGGCGCTGCTTGGACGAGGGCTTGACCGTGAGGCGGTCGACGACGACCTCGATCGTGTGCTTCTTCTGCTTCGCGAGCTTGGGCGGCTCGTCGGCGAGCATGATCATCTCGCCGTCGACGATCGCGCGGCTGAAGCCGGACTGCTGGAGCTGGCGGAAGAGCTCGAGGTACTCGCCCTTGCGGCCGCGGATCACCGGGGCCAGCACCTGGAAGCGGGTGCCCTCCTCGTCGTCCTGGATGCGGTCGACGATCTGCTGGGGCGTCTGGCGGGCGATCGGCTCGCCGCACGTGGGGCAGTGGGGACGGCCGGCGCGCGCGTAGAGCAGGCGCAGGTAGTCGTAGACCTCGGTGATCGTGCCGACGGTGGACCGCGGGTTGCGCGACGTGGACTTCTGGTCGATCGACACCGCGGGCGAGAGGCCCTCGATGAAGTCGACGTCGGGCTTGTCCATCTGACCCAGGAACTGGCGGGCGTACGCCGAGAGCGACTCGACGTAGCGGCGCTGTCCCTCGGCGAAGATCGTGTCGAACGCCAGGGACGACTTGCCCGAGCCCGACAGGCCCGTGAACACGATGAGCGAGTCACGGGGCAGATCGACGGAGACATCCTTGAGGTTGTGCTCGCGCGCACCCCTCACCACGAGACGATCGTTCACCTGTCCAGCGTACTGAGGTGTCCTGACAGAAACCTCCTGACGAGTAGGGTCGACGCCATGACGTACACGGGAGAGGTCACGGTGGGCGGCGCCCCCGACACCCGCGAGGCCGGCGACCTGGTGATCACGAAGATCGCCGTGGGACCCATGGCCAACAACGCCTACCTGCTGCGGTGCGCGCTCACCGGCGAGCAGGTGATGATCGATGCCGCCGACGAGGCCGGACGACTCCTCGAGCTGGTCGGCGATCGCGGCCTCGCGCGCGTGATCACCACACACCGGCACGCCGACCACTGGCAGGCGCTCGCGGAGGTCGTGGCCGCGACCGGCGCCGAGACCGTGGCGGGCGAGGACGACGCGGACGAGCTGCCCGTCGAGGTCGACGTCCGGGTCCGCACGGGCGCGAGGGTGCGGGTCGGTTCGTGCGAGCTCGAGGTGATCGAGGTCGTCGGCCACACGCCCGGCTCGATCGTGCTGGTGTACGACGACCCCGACGGCGTCACCCACCTCTTCACGGGCGACTCCCTGTTCCCGGGCGGGGTGGGCCGCACGTGGTCGCCCGACGACTTCATGCGGCTGTGCGGCGAGGTGGAGACCAAGCTGTTCGCGCGGTACGACGACGACACGTGGTTCTACCCGGGCCACGGCGACGACTCCACGCTGGGCGCGGAGCGACCGAGCGTGCCGGACTGGCGCGCTCGGGGTTGGTAGCCTGCGGCTGCTACGCCAGGGTGACGGGCAGGGACTCGATGCCGAAGACGAAGCTGAGCTGGCGGAACTCCAGCTCGGACTCGGGCACTGACAGGTGCAGGTCCGGGAAGCGGCGCAGCAGCTTCGGCAGGGCGATCCGCAGCTCCATGCGAGCCAGTTCGGCGCCGATGCACCGGTGGATGCCGTGCCCGAACGCCAGGTGGCCGCTCGTGGGGATCCGCAGCGGGTCGAAGGCGTCGGCGCCCGCGCCGGCGCTGGACTCGTCACGGTTGGAGGTGCTGAGGGACACCAGCAGGACGTCACCGGCCTTCACCTGGGTCCCGAACAGCTCCATGTCCTGCTTCGCGAATCGCGGGAACGCGACCTGCACGACGGAGAAGTAGCGCAGCAGCTCCTCGATGACCCGGTCGAGGGTCTCGCGGTTGCCCGAGCGCACGAGATCGGCGTAGGCCCGATCGCGCGACAGCATGATCGTGCTGAGCGCGATCATCCCGGCGGTGGTCTCGTAGCCGCCCGTGAACACGCCGTCGGCGAGTCCCGCGAGGTCGCGGTCGCTGATCAGGTCGCCCTCGTCGCGGATGATCTGGCCGATGAGCCCGGGCCCGGGCTCCTTGCGCTGGCGGGCGACCGCGTCGAAGAGGAACTCACGCTGCTCGGAGACCGCGCCGAAGGCCGCCGCTCCCCCGTTGGTCGCGTCGAAGCGGGCACTGCCCAGCTTGGAGAACGCCTGCGTGTCCTCGTAGTCCAGGCCCAGCAGCGCGCAGATCGTGTTGAACGGGATGGGAAACGCGAAGGTCTTCGCGAGGTCGGCGTGGGGGCCGGCCGCCTCGAGGTCGTCGAGCGAGCGGTCGACGATCTGCTCGATCATCGGCTCCAGGCGGGCGAGCCGGCGCATCGTGAACTCCGGCGTGATGATCTTGCGCAGCCGGGTGTGCACGGGCGGGTCGGTGAAGCCCAGTCCCCCGATGTCGTCCGACGTCGCGGGCCCGTCCCCTGAGAACAGGTGGCGGATGTCGGTGGAGTACGTGTCGCGCGCGGTCAGCACCTGGCGCCCCTCCTCGTACCCCGTCACCAGGTAGGCGGTGAAGTCGAACGGCAGGTCGAGCCGGTGCAGCGGCTCCTCGCTCCGGATGCGGGCCATCTCGGGGACCGGATCGAGCCCGACGCGCTGCAGCGGAGCCTTCGTGGGCTCGGGGATGAAGGAGAAGCTCGCGAGGTCGATGCCGCGCTTGGCGACGTGCCGGCGGGCCACCGACGACACGAGCTTCGAGCGGATTCCCCGCAGCAGTCTCACCCGCACACGATATCGGTCCGAAGTTCCGATCCGCGTCCGGTTGCCCTATCGGGCGTGTGGGACGACGCTGTAGGCAACCTACGAGGGGGAGCCATGGCCACCAACACCGACCAGCCCACCGAGCTCAGGCGGGTCCTCGGACCCAAGCTCCTGCTGTTGTTCATCATCGGCGACATCCTCGGCACGGGCGTCTACGCGCTCACCGGCCAGGTCGCGGCCGAGGTCGGCGGCGCCGCCTGGCTGCCGTTCCTCGTCGCCTTCGGCGTGGCGCTGCTGACGGCGCTCTCCTACCTCGAACTCGTGACGAAGTACCCGCAGGCCGCGGGCGCCGCGCTGTACGTGCACAAGGCCTTCGGCATCCACCTGTTCACGTTCATGGTCGCCTTCACCGTCATGTGCTCGGGCATCACGTCGGCCTCCACCGCGGCGCGCGCCTTCGCCGCGAACCTCGCCGTGGGCATCGACTGGGAGGCGTCGAACTTCCAGATCATGCTGATCGCGCTGGCCTTCATGCTCATGGTCGCCGCGATCAACCTGCGCGGCGTCAGCGAGGGCGTGAAGACCAACGTCGTCCTGACGCTCATCGAGGTCTCCGGCCTGATGCTGGTGATCATGGTCGGACTGTGGGCCATCGCGGGCGGCAACGCCGACTGGGGCGCCGTGGTGGCTTTCGAGACACCCGACGACAAGAACGTCTTCCTGGCCGCGACCACCGCCACCTCACTGGCGTTCTTCGCGATGGTGGGCTTCGAGGACGCCGTGAACATGGCCGAGGAGTGCCACGAGCCCAACCGCATCTTCCCCAAGATCATGCTGACCGGCCTGGGCATCACCGGCGTGATCTACATCCTCGTCTCGATCTGCGCCGTGGCGATCGTGCCCGTCGGCGAGCTCGCCGGGAACGACACCCCGCTGGTGACCGTGGTCGAGCAGGGCGCGCCCGGCGTCCCGATCGACCAGATCCTGCCGTTCATCTCGATGTTCGCCGTGGCGAACTCGGCCCTGATCAACATGCTCATGGCCAGCCGGCTCCTCTACGGCATGGCGAAGCAGGGCATCATCCCGCGCGGGCTGTCGAAGATCAGCCGGCGCCAGACCCCGTGGGCGGCCATCGCGCTGACCACCGGCCTGGCGCTGGGGCTCATCGCCTACGTCTCGAACGCCAGCACCGAGGCGGTCGCCATCCTCGGCGGCACCACGAGTCTGTTGCTGCTGGCGGTCTTCGCCGTCGTGAACACCGCGGTGCTGGTGCTGCGCAAGGACACCGTGGAGCACTCCCACTTCTCGACCCGGGCGCCGATCGCGGTGCTGGGCATCGTGACGTGCGTCTACCTGGTGACGCCGCTGTCGGGCCGGCCGGGCCAGCAGTACGAGATCGCGGGGATCCTGCTGGTGATCGGCCTCGCGCTGTCGGTGCCGATGTACTTCCTGAGCCGCCGCCGGGGCGAGCGGCTGGAGGTCGGGGCGCCGGACGACCTTCCGCCGCACGACATCCCCTGACCCCAGCCGCTCGGGGTCAGTGGCCGCCGCCCACCCGGTCGGGGTACTTGTTGGAGTACCAGAGGCTGGCCACGGCCGTGATCGTGAGCGTCGAGATGATGACGCCCAGGCTCAGCAGCGTGGGCACCTCGGGGATCGGGATCGGGCCGATGTGGTGCACCGGCTCACCGCCGTTGATGAACGGCAGCTCGTTCTCGTGCAGCGCGTGGAGGACGAGCTTGATGCCGATGTAGAACAGCAGGAACGCCAGGCCGTAGGACAGGAACACCAGACGCTGCAGCAGGTCGCCGAGCAGGAAGTACAGCTGGCGCAGGCCCATCAGCGCGAAGACGTTCGCGGTGAAGACGATGTACGGCTCCTGCGTGAGGCCGAAGATCGCCGGGATCGAGTCGAGCGCGAACAGGATGTCGGTCGTGCCGAGCGCGATGATGACCAGGGCCATCGGCGTGATCGCGCGCTTGCCGTTCTCGCGGACGACCAGCTTCAGGCCGTCCCACTGGTCGCTCATGTTGAAGCGCTTGCGGGCGAACCGGACGACGGCGTTCTCGACGTCCTCGTCCTCGTCGTCGTTCTTCGCCAGCTTGACCGCCGTGTAGAGCAGGAAGGCGCCGAAGATGTAGAAGACCCAGGAGAACTCGTTGATGGCCACCGCGCCGAGCGCGATGAAGATGCCACGGAAGATCAGGGCCAGGATGATGCCGACGAGCAGCGCCTCCTGCTGGTACTTCCGCGGGACGGCGAAGCTGCTCATGATGATGATGAAGATGAACAGGTTGTCGATCGACAGGCTGTACTCAGTGAGCCAGCCCGCGTAGAACTCCACGCCGTACTGACTGCCGTGGAACCCCCAGACCCACGCACCGAACGCCACGGCCAGGCCGATGTAGAACGACAGGTAGAGCGCGCACTCCTTGGTGGTGGGCTCGTGCGGCTTGCGGGCGATCACGACGATGTCGAACAGCAGGATGGCGATCGTCACCCCGATGGTGACACCCCACTCGAGCGTGCTGACGTTCACAGGCGTTCCTCTGCTTCTCTCTCCGGGTCATCAAGGACTCGGAGGTCTCTTCCACCGGAATGCAGATGTGGCCGGTCCGGCGCCCCGGGGTGGTCGACGATGACCCCCGTGCTGACGACACGCCGGTGATGGGAATACTCCCCTCCGCGGAACAGTCTGACAGCGCTCCGAAGGCGGCGCCAACTCAGGTGCCGGCGCTCATCATTCCGCGGAGCTCCCGCTTGAGCTCGCTGATCTCGTCGCGCAGGCGCGCGGCGACCTCGAACTGCAGGTCGGCCGCAGCCTGGTGCATCTGCTGGGAGAGCTGGTCGATGAGCGACGCCAGCTCGCCCGAGGGCAGGTCGGCGAGGTCCTTGGTGTGCTGGCCCAGCGGGACGGCCGCACCCTTGCGCTTGTGGTCGCCCGTCGCGGCGAGCAGGGCGCGGGTGTCCTCGTCCTCGCGGGCGAGCATGTCGGTGATGTCACCGATCTTCTTGCGCAGCGGCTGCGGATCGATGCCTCGCTCGGTGTTGTAGGCGACCTGCTTGGCCCGGCGACGGTTCGTCTCGTCGATCGCCTTCTCCATCGAGTCGGTGATGCGGTCGGCGTACATGATCACCTGACCCGAGACGTTGCGCGCCGCGCGGCCGATCGTCTGGATCAGCGAGCGACCCGAGCGCAGGAAGCCCTCCTTGTCGGCGTCCAGGATCGCCACGAGGCTGACCTCGGGGAGATCGAGGCCCTCACGCAACAGGTTGATGCCGACGAGGACGTCGTACTCCCCCATCCGGAGCTCGCGCAGCAGCTCGATGCGGCGGAGGGTGTCGACCTCGCTGTGCAGGTAGCGGGTGCGGATGCCCGCCTCGAGCAGGTAGTCGGTGAGGTCCTCGGACATCTTCTTGGTCAGGGTGGTGACCAGGACGCGCTCGTTCTTGGCGACGCGGTCGTTGATCTCACCGATGAGGTCGTCGATCTGGCCCTTCGTCGGCTTGACGACGACCTCGGGGTCGATCAGGCCGGTGGGACGGATGACCTGCTCGACGACGTCGCCCTCGACCTTGTTCATCTCGTAGTCGCCGGGCGTGGCCGAGAGGTAGACGGTCTGGCCGATCCGCTGCAGGAACTCGGGCCACTTCAGCGGCCGGTTGTCCATCGCACTGGGCAGCCGGAAGCCGTGCTCGACGAGCGAGCGCTTGCGACTCATGTCGCCCTCGTACATCGCGCCGATCTGCGGGATCGTGACGTGCGACTCGTCGACGACCAGGACGAAGTCCTGCGGGAAGTAGTCGAGCAGGCAGTTCGGCGCCGATCCCGGCGGCCGGCCGTCCATGTGCAGCGAGTAGTTCTCGATGCCCGAGCAGGTGCCGACCTGCTCCATCATCTCGAGGTCGTAGGTGGTGCGCATGCGCAGGCGCTGGGCCTCGAGCAGCTTGTTCTCGCGCTCGAGCACCGCGAGTCGCTCCTCGAGCTCGAGCTTGATGCGCTCGATGGCGCGCACCATGATCTCGGGGCCGGCCGCGTAGTGCGTCGCGGCGCCGACGAAGAGCTCCTGGTCGTCGCTGAGCACCTCGCCGGTGAGCGGGTGCAGGGTCATCAGGCGCTCGATCTCGTCGCCGAAGAACTCGACCCGCACCGCCATCTCCTGGTAGACGGGGAAGATCTCCACCGTGTCGCCCTTGACGCGGAAGGTGCCGCGCGTGGAGCTGACGTCGTTGCGGACGTACTGCGCCTGCACGAGCGTGCGCAGGAGGTGGTCGCGGCCCATCTCGTCACCGACCTTGAACCCGATCATGCGGTTCAGGTACTCCTGCGCCGAGCCGAGGCCGTAGATGCACGAGACGGTGGCCACCACGATGACGTCGCGCCGCGTGAGCAGCGACCACGTGGCCGAGTGGCGCAGCCGCTCGACCTCCTCGTTGATCGAGGAGTCCTTCTCGATGTAGGTGTCGCTCTGCGCGATGTACGCCTCGGGCTGGTAGTAGTCGTAGTACGAGACGAAGTACTCGACGGCGTTGTTCGGCAGCAGCTCGCGCAGCTCGTTGGCGAACTGGGCGGCGAGGGTCTTGTTCGGCAGCATCACGAGCATCGGGCGCTGCAGCTGCTCGGCGAGCCACGCGGTGGTGGCGGTCTTGCCGGTGCCCGTGGCACCCATCAGCACGACGTCGTCGGCGCCGCCCTGGATGCGCTGGGTGATCTCGGCGATCGCGGCCGGCTGGTCGCCGGCGGGCCGGTAGTCGGAGACGACCTCGAACGGTGCGACCTGCCGCGTGAGTTCGGAGATGGCTCTCATGCCTTCGAGCCTACGGGTGGACTCCGACAGAATCTCGCGGAAGGACCAGCGGAGGGATCACCGCCGCACGCGGTATCGCAGGTACATCAGGCCGGCGGCGCACTCCCGGCTCTCGACGAGCTCGAGGTCGACGGGCCGGCGACCGTGCGAGAAGTACGGGATGCCACCGCCGACGAGCACCGGGCTGACCCGCAGGCGGTACTCGTCGATGAGGCCGAGGTCGGCGGCCTGCGCCGCCAGCGTGGCCCCCGCGATCGCGATGTCACCGTCGCCCGGCTCGGACTTGAGCCGCTCGATCTCCTCCCGGAGCGTGCCGGTGGCCAGTCGCGCAGCACCCTGCACCTCGGTGAGCGTGCGGGAGAGCACCACCTTGGGCAGCGGGTTCCACAGCTCGGTCCAACGGCGCTCCTGCTCCTCCAGGTCGGGGTCCTGGGCGGCGGTCTCCCAGTAGAGCATCGTCTCGTAGATCCGCCGGCCCATGAGGTGCGTGGAGACGCCCTGGATCTCGTCGATCGAGATCTCCATGACGTCCCTGATCTGCTCCTCCGGCGCACCCCAGTCGAATCCCCCGTCCGGCCCGACGATGAAGCCGTCGAGCGACAGGCCCATCGAGTACGTCACGTCGTGCATCGCGCCTCCCCGTCCCAGTGGTCCGACCGTACGACGACAGTCGTCAGTCCGTCGAGCGGTCTGGCGCGATGCCGAGCGTGCGGATCGTGGTGGCCAGCCCGCGGTACTGACCCACGAGCAGGCACAGCTCGATCGCCTGGGGCTCGTCCCAGAAGGCCCGCAGCCGACGCCACGTCGCGTCGTCGACATCGTCCTCGTCGAGCAGCCGGTCGGTGGCCGCGAGCAGCACGGCGTCGGACGGCTTCCACCCCGCGAGATCGTCCGCGCGCACCCGCTCGATCTCCTCGCGGGCGAGGCCCGCCCTGGCGCCGAGGCGCACGTGGTGCTGCCGCTCGTACTCGCTGTCGCAACGGTGGGCGACCCGCAGGATCACCAGCTCGGTCTCCCGCCGCGGCAGCCGGCCGCGCAGCATCAGCGCACCGGAGTAGAGCAGCCACGCGCGGAACAGTCCGCGGTTGCGGCCGAGCGTGGTGAACAGGTGGGCGTCCCGCACGCCCGCCCCGCGCGACAGCAGGCGGCCGAGCAGGTGGTTCACCGGCCCGAGCTGCCGACGCCCGCCGGGCGTCACGCGCGGCGCCCTCATCGCTTCCCCCCGCTCATCGCCCGCGCCTCGGCTCGCGTCAGCACCCGGTTGAGGTACCGCATCGCCAGCCCGTAGCCCCAGGGGAACCAGCGCTGGGCGTAGTGGCCGAGCCGGATGTCGCGCGACGTGTAGACCCAGTAGCGCCGTCGCTCGAGTCCCTTGACGATGGCGTCCGCCGCGACCTCGGGGCTGATGGCGTGCTGGAGGAACCGGTCCTCGATCGCACGGAAGGACGGTACGGACCGGTCGACCCCCACGACCTCCAGGTCGCGCACGAGCGGCGTCGCCACCGCGCCGGGGCAGACCAGGCTCACGCCGATGCCGTGCCGCCGCAGGTCGAACCTCAGCACCTCGGAGACGCCGCGGAGCCCGAACTTGCTGGCGCTGTAGGCCGCGTGCCACGGAAGTCCGAAGATCCCCGCGGCGCTGGAGACGTTGACCACGTGACCTCCGCGGCCCGCCTCGATCATGCCCGGGAGGAACGACGACATGACGTGGACCGGCCCCATGAGGTTCACGTCGATGAGCCGGCGCCAGTGCTCCTCCTGAAGCCGGTCGATCGTGCCCCAGATCGAGATCCCGGCGATGTTCAGCAGCACGTCGGGCGACCCCACCTCCCGCTGCACGTCCACGGCGAAGCGACGGACCGCGTCGGCGTCGGTGAGGTCGACCGCACGGCTGAGCACGACTTGGCCCCGAGATGCCCTGACCTGCTCCACCGTGCGCTCGAGTCCGACCGGGTCGAGGTCGGTGAGCACCAGACGCGCGCCGGCGCGAGCCAGCGCGAGCGCCGTGGCCGCTCCGATCCCACCGGCGGCACCCGTCACGAGGCACTGCTTGGTACGTATGTCCAACTTCGCCATGCAGGACACCCTACGTGCTGTGCCTCACATCCTCTTGACGCGCGCGCGGTGCCGGGCGTCACTTTCGCCGACCGAGCCGATAAGGTCGTCGGTATGGCCATCGTCGAGCGCAGGGCGCAACGCACGCGCGAGATCCTCGATGCGACCCGCGCCCTGTTCGACGAACGCCGGATGCGGGACGCACAGATCGAGGACATCGCCCGCGCCGTCGGCATCAACCGCGCGATCATCTACCGCCACTTCACCACGAAGGAAGAGCTCTTCGCGATGACGCTGGTTGACTACCTCAACCAGCTCGAGACCCGCCTGGCCAAGTCGGACGATCCCCAGCTGAGCCCGATCGAGCGGATCGACACGATCACCGTCGAGTTCCTCTCCTACGGCAGCGAGTACCCCGCGTTCGTCGACTGCGCGCAGTCGCTGCTGCGCCACCGCGGCTCCGAGCTGCTGGAGCAGATCAGCCTCGACCGCCTCACCGAGCTGGGCGCCGCGATCAACCGCTGCTTCGACCACATCACCTCGGCGATCCTGGCCGGCAACGCGAGCGGCGACTTCGACGTCAAGGACCCCGAGCTCGTCGCGAACATCATGTACACACAGGGCCTGGGCATCCTGAACCTCGTCACGTTCCAGCGCTCGATCCGCGAGCTGAACTCCGGCCTGCCGACGATGGAGCACCTGCCCACGACCGAGGTGCTCGACCTCGCGAAGCGCTCGGTGCGCGCCATCGTCGAGGTCCAGGACTGACGCTCCCCCTAACGAAGACGAAGCGGGGCCGGTGGCTGATGCCACCGGCCCCGCTTCGTTCGTCCGTCGTGTCAGCGCTCGAGGATCGCCACGACGCCCTGGCCACCGGCGGCGCAGATCGAGATCAGGCCGCGACCCGAGCCCTTCTCCTCCAGCAGCTTGGCCAGGTTGGCGATGATGCGCCCGCCCGTGGCCGCGAACGGGTGCGCCGCGGCGAGCGACGAGCCCTTCACGTTGAGCTTGCTGCGGTCGATCGACCCCAGCGGGCTGTCGAGGCCCAGGCGCTGCTTGCAGAAGTCCGCGTCCTCCCACGCCGCAAGCGTGGACAGCACCTGTCCGGCGAACGCCTCGTGGATCTCGTAGAAGTCGAAGTCCTGCAGCGTCAGGCCGTTGCGCTCGAGCATGCGCGGGACCGCGTAGGCCGGAGCCATGAGCAGGCCCTCGCCGCCGTTGACGTAGTCGACGGCGGCCGTCTCGTAGTCGACGAGGAAGGCCTTGACGTCCCAGCCGCGACGCGTGGCCTCCTCCTCCGAGGCCAGCAGCGCCACCGAGGCGCCGTCGGACAGCGGCGTGGAGTTGCCGGCGGTCATCGTGGCGGCGTCGCCGAGCTGCTTGCCGAAGACCGGCTTGAGCTTGGCGAGCTTCTCGACCGTGGAGTCGGGGCGCAGGTGGTTGTCCCGCTCCACGCCGTTGAACGGCGTGACCAGGTCGTCCTGCCAGCCCGCCTCCCACGCGGCGGCCAGGTTCTGGTGCGAACGGGCGGCCAGTTCGTCCTGGGCCTCGCGGGTGATGCCCCACTCGTGGGTGGTGAGCGCCTGGTGGTCGCCCATCGACAGGCCCGTGCGGGGCTCGGCGTTGCGCGGCTGGTCGGGAGCCAGGTAGCTCGGGCGGATCTTGGTCAGCAGCTTGACCAGCGCCTTCTTGTCGCCCTTGGCGTTCGCCTGGTTGGCCTGCAGCAGGATCTTGCGCAGCTTGTCGTTGACGGCCAGCGGGGCGTCGGACGTGGTGTCGGTGCCGCCGGCGATGCCGAACTCGATCTTGCCGAGCGCGATCTTGTTCGCGACCTGGAACGCCGCCTGCAGGCCCGTGCCGCAAGCCTGCTGGATGTCGGTGGCGGGCGTGGCGGGCGAGAGCTTGGAGCCCAGGACGACCTCGCGGGTGAGGTTGAAGTCGCGCGCGTGCTTCAGGACGGCGCCGGCGACGACCTCGCCGGCCCGCTCGCCCTCGAGGCCGAAGCGGTCGACGAGCCCGTCGAGCGCGGCGGTCAGCATCTCCTGGTTGGAGACGCCCGAGTAGACCGAGTTCGAGCGCGCGAACGGGATGCGGTTGCCACCGATGACGGCGACGCGACGGATGGTGGCGGCGTCCTGGGACGCGGCCTTGGGGGCCTTCGCGGCCTTCGTGGAGGGCTTGTCAGCCATGCGGAACCTTTCGTCTGCGACGTGCGTCGCTTTCCTTTGCCGTGGCGCTGCCGTGCAGGCTAGAGTCACCTTAACGCGTTCAGATACCGATGGTATCCGAGAGATAGGACACACCCTGCGATGAGCGACCGTTACAAGTCGATGATCCAGAACCCGATCGGTCAGTTCCTGGCGAAGAACCTGGGCCTGCCGAACCCTCCGGAGCTGGAGCGCTACCGAGGCGGTGCGCTGGTCGACGGTCCCGTCCTGGTCGGCGGCGAGGGACTCGTCGTGGGTTCGCTGCCCGGGCTGCTCAAGGGCGCCGGCATCGACACCACCACCGTGCGGGCCGAGGATCGCCGCTACAAGGGCCTCGTGCTCGACGCCTCCGGGATCGACTCGGCCGCCGGCACCTTGGCCCTCCAGGAGTTCTTCACGCCGGTCCTGCGCAGCCTCGCCGGCAGCGCCAAGATCGTCGTGATCGGCCTGCTGCCCGAGCGCGCCGAGTCCGTCGGCGCCGCCATCGCGCAGCGCGGCCTCGAGGGCTTCGTCCGCTCCCTCGGCAAGGAGATCGGCGCGAACGGCAGCACCGCCAACCTCGTCTACGTGACTCCCGAGTCCAAGGACGCCGTGGGCTCGACCCTGCAGTTCCTGCTCTCGGCCAAGTCGGCGTTCGTCGACGGCCAGGTCGTCCGCCTCGGCACCACCGACCTCGCCGAGGCCGACTCCCCCGCCGACCCGGCGCGTCCGCTCGCCGGCAAGGTCGCGCTCGTCACGGGCGCCTCCCGCGGCCTCGGCGCCGCGATGGCCCGCACCCTGCACCGCGACGGCGCCACCATCATCGGCCTCGACGTCCCGCCGCTGCAGGAGGACCTCGACGCGCTCATGGAGGAGCTCGGCGGCTCCTCGATCGTCTGCGACATCACCGCCGACGACGCTCCCGAGACGATCGCGGCCGGCCTCGGCGACGGCGTCGACTTCGTGGTCCACAACGCCGGCATCACCCGCGACAAGCGCCTCAAGAACATGAAGGCCGAGAACTGGGCCAAGGTCGTCGACATCAGCGTCGGCGCGCCGGAGCGGATCACGGCGCACCTGCTCGAGCAGAAGCTCATCCGCCCCGGTGGCCGTGTCATCGGCATCTCGTCGATCGCGGGCATCGCCGGCAACAACGGCCAGACGAACTACGGCACGGCCAAGGCCGGCGTCATCGGCTTCGTCCAGGCGCTGGCTCCCCGGGTCGCCGGCGACGGCATCACGGTCAACGCGATCGCCCCGGGCTTCATCGAGACCGACATGGTCAAGACGATGCCGCTGGGCATCCGTGAGGCCGGGCGCCGCCTCAGCTCGCTGTCGCAGGGTGGCCAGCCGGTCGACGTCGCCGAGGCGATCGCCTGGTACTGCCACCCGGGCTCGTCGGCGATCTCGGGCAACGTCGTGCGGGTCTGCGGCCAGGGCTTCCTCGGTGCCTGACGTGACCACGCGCACCTTCGACAAGGCGCCCGCGGGGCTGCCCCTGATGCTCAAGGCGGCGCTGCCGGCGATCCCGGTCGTCGGCGGCCTGCCCGGCATCCGGCACGAGCGGGGCGGCCTGCCCGACGTCACGCTGCGTCGGACCCGGGTCACCACCGACCTGGCCCACCTCGACCGCTACAACGAGGTGTGCGGCTTCGCACGTGCCGAGACGCTCCCGGCCACCTACCCGCACATCGCGGCGCACACGCTGCACCTGAGCCTCATGACGGACACGGCCTTCCCGTTCCCGCCCATGGGTGCGGTGCACCTGCGCAACCGGATCACCCAGCACCGCCCCATCGGCCGCGAGGAGATCTACGACCTCACGCTGCGGGCCACCGCGGACGACCCGCACCCGAAGGGCCGGCTGATCTCGCTGGTCAGCGAGGCGCACGTGGCCGGCGAACTGGTGTGGGACGAGACCATGACGGTCCTGTTCCGCAGCAGCAAGGGCGGCGACGAGCCGGCGGTACCCCCGCTGGCGGGCGTGGACGCCCCTGAGGGAGTCGTGCACTGGAAGCTCGGGGGCGACCTCGGTCGTCGCTACGGCGCCGTCTCGGGCGACCGGAACCCGATCCACCTCTACCCGTGGACGGCCAAGGCGTTCGGCTTCCCGCGCCAGATCGCGCACGGCATGTGGACGAAGGCGCACAGCCTCGCCGCGCTGCAGAACCGGCTGCCCGACGCCTACACGGTGGACGTCGAGTTCAAGAAGCCCGTCCTGCTGCCCGCCACCGTCGTGTTCGGCACCGAGGCCGAGGGTGCCGTGACGACGTTCGGCGTCCGCGACGCCCGCTCGTCCGTCCCCCACCTCGTCGGGCGCATCACGCCTGCGTGAACGAACGAACGGGCCCGCCACACGTCGTGTGTGGCGGGCCCGTTCGCGTGTCAGCGCTCGTCGCGGGGCTTGGCCGGGCGGATGAGGCCCTCCTGCGCGACCGTGGCGACGAGCGCGCCGTCCTGGGTGAACACGCGCGCCGTGCTGAGGCCGCGGGCGCCGGAGGCCGACGGCGACGACTGGTCGTACAGCAGCCACTCGTCCACTCGGAACGGCCGGTGGAACCAGACCACGTGGTCGAGCGAGGCCGGCTGCACCTTCGGCGAGCTGATCACCAGGCCGTGCGGCACCAGCGCGGCGCCCAGCAGGCTGAAGTCGCTGTAGTAGGTGAACGCGGCGCGGTGCAGCTCGGGATCGTCCGGGAGCGCGTCGCTGGCGCGGAACCACATGCGCTGCACGACCGGGTAGTACGGGCGGGTGGCGTCGTCCTCGGGCCGCGGGTCACCGACGTAGCGCATGTCGAAGCCGCCCCACTCACGCTTCCACTGCTCGGCCCCGTCGGGGCTGATGTACTTCACCAGGTCGAGCATCGAGGTCGCCTCCTCGGGGCCCGGCGTGGGCGGCAGGACGTCCTGGTGGTCCCAGCCCTCCTCGTCACGCTGGAACGAGGCGGTCATGTAGAAGATGACCTCACCGTGCTGGCGTGCCGAAACGCGGCGGGTGGCGAAGGAACGACCGTCGCGCACGCTCTCCACGTCGTAGATGATCGGGATGCTCGGATCGCCGCCGAGGATGAAGTACGCGTGCAGCGAGTGCAGGTGCTTCCCGTCGGTGACGGTGCGCTGGGCCGCGCTCACGGCCTGACCGGCCACCTGGCCGCCGAAGACGCGCGGCAGACGTGAGGCCTTGGGCTGGCCGCCGCGGAACAGGTTGACCTCCAGCTGTTCGATCTGCAGCAGGTCGACGAGTTCGTTCACGGAGGCAGGCACGGTCGCGATCCTATCGAAGTCCGCCGTCGTCACCGGTCCGACGACGGCTCGGCGGAGCCGTAACCGTCGTCACAGGTGATCTCGATACACCGGGAGCTCGCTGCGCTCGCCCCGGCACTCGATCACCGGTGGCCGGCGATCGAGCGTCGCGCCCAGCGCTGACTGGCCCGGGCCGCCGGCGATCGAGTGCCGACGAGCGAAGCGAGGCGGTGTATCGAGATCACGCGCAGCGCTGGCTAGCCCTGATCGTCCTTGCGCTGGCGCGCCAGGCTAGCCCTGATCGTCCTTGCGCTGGCGCGCAAGGAACTGCTCCAGCTGGCTCGCGAGCTCGTCGCCCGTCGGCAGGCTGGCGTCGTCGGCGAGCAGCGACTCGGCCGCGCCGCGGCTGAAGATGTCGTACTGCTCCTCCAGGCCGGCCAGCACCTGCTCGCCGTCCTGCTCGGCGATCTGCTGCTCGATCTCGGTGATCGACTCCGGCTGGCGGGCCCGGAGGTCCTCGAGGTCGAACTCGAGGCCCAGGCGCAGGCCCACGGCCTCCAGCAGCGCGATCGCCGCGGTCGGGTACTCGATCTGCGCGAGGTAGTGGGGCACGTGCACCACGTAGCCGATCGCGTCGAGCCGGTGCTCACGCATCCGGAACTCCAGCAGCGACTGCGCGGACGACGGCACCGTGACCTCGGCGTTCCAGAAGTTCTTCCGGTCGACCAGCTCGGGCCGCGTGCCGTGCATCGTCAGCAGCGGCGGCCGCGTGTGCGGCACGCCCATCGGCACGCCGCCCAGGCCCACCGTGAGTGGGACGCCCAACTCGCTGATGACGTCGATCGTCTCGGCCGCGAAGGCCTCCCAGCCGAAGTCGGGCTCGGGGCCCGCGAGCAGCAGGTACGGCGTGCCCACGCGGTCGGTCTGACGAGTGATCTGCAGAACCGGCTCGACGTAGTCGACGTAGTGGTCCCGGCGGAACGTGATCGGGGGCCGCCGGGCGCGATAGTCGAACATCGAGTCGAGGTCGAACTCGTGCACGACCTCGCCTTCGCCGGTGCGCAGCTGCTCGGCCGCGAGGACCGAGGAGGAGCCCGCGCTCAGGAAGCCGTCGAGGGCGACGATCAGCGGGATCGGGTCGCGCTCGTATTCATCGGAACGTCGTCGTGAGAACCACTTCGGAGTCAACGCCGGTCACCCTCGGGACATTCCCCGAGCCGGGCCAGCGCGTCCTGCGTGATCGACTCGGGGGTCAGGCCGAGGCGCTTGAGGATCACGTCGCGCTTCGCGTGGTCGAGGAACTCCTGCGCGACGGCGTGGATCCGCACCGGCACGTCCAGGCCCCGGTCGCTCACGGCGTGCAGGATCGTGGACCCCACGCCGCCCTGGCGGCCGTTGTCCTCGATCGTGACGACGAGGCGGTGCTCGGCGGCCAGGTCGAGCACAGCCGGGTCCAGCGGCTTGATCCAGCGCGGGTCGATCGCCGTCGCGGACACGCCCTCCTGCTCGAGGCGCTGGGCCACGTCGACCGCCATCGCGGCCATGGTGCCCACGCCGACGACCAGGACCTGCGCGTCGTCGGACCGGTGCAGCACGTCGACCGCGCCGACGCGGTCGACGGCCTCGAGGTCGGGAGCCACCGGGCCCTTGGCGAAGCGCACCACGCTGGGCGCGTCATCGATCTCCACGGCCTCGCGCAGCAGCTCGCGCAGCCGGCTGCCGTCACGCGGGGCGGCCAGGTGCAGCCCGGGCACGAGCTGCATCAGGGAGAGGTCCCACATGCCGTTGTGGCTGGCACCGTCGTCGCCCGTGACGCCGGCGCGGTCGAGCACGAACGTGACGCCCTGGCGGTGCAGGGCCACGTCCATGAGGACCTGGTCGAACGCCCGGTTCAGGAACGTGGCGTACACCGCGACGACCGGGTGCAGGCCACCCATCGCCATGCCGGCCGCGCTGGTGACGGCGTGCTGCTCGGCGATGCCGACGTCGAGGACGCGGTCGGGGAACTTGTCGGCGAAGGCGTCCAGTCCCGTGGGGTACAGCATGGCCGCGGTGATGCCCACGACGTCGGGACGGTCGTCGGCGATGCGCACGATCTCGTCGCGGAAGACGGAGGTCCAGCCGGCGGGCGCGATGCTGATGGCCTCGCCCGTGGCGCGGTCGAACGGGGTCGCCTGGTGCATCTGGTCGTTCTCGTTGGCGACGGCGATGTCGTAGCCGTGACCCTTGGTCGTGATCGCGTGGACGAGCACGGGACCAGCGAAGTTGCGGGCCGCCGTCAGCGCTTGCTCCATGGCCCTGCGGTCGTGACCGTCGACGGGCCCGAGGTACTTGATCCCGAGGTCCTCGAACATGCCCTGCGGGGCGAGGACGTCCTTGAAGCCCTTCTTGATCGCGTGGAGCGCCTCGTAGGCGACTCCGGCGACCTTGGGCCCGGTGGTCATCCGCTCGCGGATCGCGCTCAGGGCCGGCTCGTACCGCGGGTTCGTGCGGATCTGCGTGAGGCGGTTCGCCAGGCCGCCCACGGTGGGCGTGTACGAGCGGCCGTTGTCGTTGACCACGATCACGACCCGCCGGCAGTTGTCGGCGCAGATGTTATTGATGGCCTCCCACGCCATGCCGCCGGTGAGCGCCCCGTCACCGATGACCGCGACGACGTGGTCGTCCTTGCCCTGCACGGCGTTGGCGCGCGCGAGGCCGTCGGCGTAGGACAGCGAGGTGGAGGCGTGCGAGTTCTCGACCCAGTCGTGGTGCGACTCGGCGTGGCTGGGGTAGCCAGAGAGGCCGCCCTCCTTGCGCAGGTCGCCGAACTGGTCGGCGCGGCCGGTGAGCATCTTGTGCACGTACGCCTGGTGTCCGGTGTCCCACACGATCTTGTCGTTCGGGGAGTCGAAGACGCGGTGCAGCGCGATCGTCAGCTCGACCACGCCGAGATTGGGACCGAGGTGCCCGCCGTTGGCGGCCACCGACTCGATCAGCAACTCACGAACCTCGGCAGCGAGCCGCGTCAGCGATTCGTCGTCCAGGCGTCGCAGGTCGGCGGGACCGGACACGGAACTGAGCACTGACGCCATTCCTCCATCGTAACGACGCCCGACCAGCGCGGCCTCGCGACCGGCCGTCAGCCGAGGTCGTGGAAGCGGCCGCGGGCGTGGGCCGCCCCGGTGGCCGCCTCGACAGCGACCTCGTGGACGGTTCCCGTCACGCGCAGCGACCAGCCGATCTCCGTCAGCTCGTCCACCGTGAGCCCGCACCACGAACGCTCCTCGAGGCGCGGTCCCCACGCGGAGTCGGCCCAGCGGCCCACCGTGAACATGCCTCCGGGGGCGGGCGCCAGGCCCGCGAACACCTCGGCGAGGTAGTCGTCGCCGGGCTGCAGCACGCTGGCGGCGGCGCGGGCGCCCACCTCGAGTGACTCCCCCAGGTCGGAGTCGGGGTCGACGAGCAGCTCGATCCGGGGCGGCTCCCCGTCGACCAGCAGCACGGAGGAGACCGTGAGCCCGGCGCGGGCGCGGCCCGTGCCCGTGGCGACGATCGTGACCGGCGCGGGGAGGCGGCCCCGGAGCCGGCGGAAGGCGTCCTTGTCGCGGTCGGCCGGCACGAACGGGTGCTCCGAGTGGATCGTCACTCCCCCATCCCACCATCCGCGGCCGCACCGGACACCCCGTGACGCAGAACTGCCCGCCACCGGAGCGGTGGCGGGCAGCTCAGGGCGTCTCGCTCAGTCGAGCAGCGAGCGCAGCACGTACGGCATGATGCCGCCGTTGCGGTAGTAGTTCGCCTCACCGGGGGTGTCGATGCGGACGACGGCGTCGAACTCGACGTCGTCGGCCTTGACCTTGACTGTGCGCGGCGTGGTGCCGTCGTTGAGCTCGGTGACGCCGGTGACCGTGAAGGTCTCCTCGCCGGTCAGGCCCAGCGACTCGGCCGTCTGGCCCTCGGGGAACTGCAGGGGCAGGACGCCCATGCCGATGAGGTTCGAGCGGTGGATCCGCTCGTACGACTCGGCGATGACGACCTTGACGCCCAGCAGCGCCGTGCCCTTGGCCGCCCAGTCGCGCGACGAGCCCGAGCCGTACTCCTTGCCCGCCAGGACGACCAGCGGGATGCCGGCGTCCTGGTAGTGCTGCGAGGCGTCGAACACCGAGGTGACCTCGCCGTCGGCGGTGAAGTCGCGGGTGAAGCCGCCCTCGGTGCCGGGTGCGATCTGGTTGCGCAGGCGGATGTTGGCGAACGTGCCGCGGATCATGACCTCGTGGTTGCCGCGGCGCGAGCCGAGCGAGTTGAAGTCGCGCGGCTGCACGCCCTTCTCCATGAGGTACTTGCCGGCGGGGCTGTCCTTCTTGATCGCACCGGCCGGGCTGATGTGGTCGGTCGTGACCGAGTCGCCCAGCTTCAGCAGGACGCGAGCGCCCTCGACGTCGGTGACGGCGTCGGGCTCCAGGCCCATCCCGTCGAAGTACGGCGCCTTGCGGACGTAGGTGGAGTCCTCGTCCCACGCGAACGTGTCGCCCTCGGGGGTCGGCAGGTTCTGCCAGCGCTCGTCACCGGCGAACACGTCGGCGTACTCACGGCTGAAGGTGTCGGCGTCGATCGAGCTGGCGATGACGTCCTCGACCTCGGACGGCGACGGCCAGATGTCCTTCATGAAGACGTCGTTGCCGTCGGCGTCCTGGCCCAGCGGGTCGTTGAACAGGTCGACGTCCATCGAGCCGGCGAGCGCGTACGCGATGACCAGCGGCGGGGACGCGAGGTAGTTCATCTTGATGTCGGGGTTGATGCGGCCCTCGAAGTTGCGGTTGCCCGAGAGCACCGCGGTGACGGCCAGGTCGCCCTCGTTGACGGCAGCGCTGACCTCGGGGATCAGCGGACCGGAGTTGCCGATGCACGTGGTGCAGCCGTAGCCGACGAGGTTGAACCCGAGCTTGTCGAGGTAGACGTTCAGGCCCGACTTCTCGTAGTAGTCGGTGACGACCTTCGAGCCCGGCGCCAGGGTGGTCTTGACCCACGGCTTGCGCTGCAGGCCCTTCTCCACGGCCTTCTTGGCCAGCAGGCCGGCGCCGATCATGACCGACGGGTTCGACGTGTTGGTGCACGACGTGATGGCCGCGATGGTGACCGCGCCGTGGTCGACCTCGAACGAGGTGCCGTCCTCGAGCGTGACGCTCTGCGGGTTGCGGACCCGCTCACCGGGGGCACCGGTCGCATGATCGCTCGGACCCTCGCCGCCGTTGGCGAACGTGGACGTCTTGGGCGTGTCGGAGGCGGGGAACGAGTCGTCGACCGCCTCGTCGTACCCGTTGAGCTGCTGCTCGGTGTGGTCGACGTAGTCACGCAGCGAGGAGCGGAAGGCCGTCTTGCTGTCGGTCAGCGCGATGCGGTCCTGGGGACGCTTCGGGCCGGCGATCGAGGGGACGACGTCCGCGAGGTCGAGCTCGAGGTACTCGCTGTAGCGCGGCTCGTGGTCGGCGTCGTGCCACAGGCCCTGGGCCTTGGCGTAGGCCTCGACGAGGGCGATCTCCTCGGCCGAGCGGCCGGTGAGCTCGAGGTACTTCGTGGTCTCGCCGTCGATCGGGAAGACCGCGATGGTCGACCCGTACTCGGGGCTCATGTTGCCGATCGTGGCGCGGTTGGCCAGCGGGACGGCACTGACGCCGGGGCCGTAGAACTCGACGAACTTGCCGACGACGCCGTGCTCGCGCAGCTGCTCGGTGATCGTCAGCACGAGGTCGGTGGCGGTGGCGCCCTGCGGCAGCTCGCCGGAGAGCTTGAAGCCGACGACGCGCGGGATGAGCATGCTGATCGGCTGGCCGAGCATCGCGGCCTCGGCCTCGATGCCGCCCACGCCCCAGCCGACGACGCCCAGGCCGTTGACCATCGTGGTGTGCGAGTCGGTGCCGACGCAGGAGTCGGGGTAGGCCACGACGCCGCCGTCGCTGTCGCGGGTGAACACGACGCGGGCGAGCTTCTCGATGTTGACCTGGTGCACGATGCCGGTGCCCGGCGGGACGACGCGGAAGTCGCTGAAGGCGCCCTGGCCCCAGCGGAGGAACTTGTAGCGCTCCCCGTTGCGCTCGTACTCGATCTCGACGTTGCGCTCGAACGCCTCGGGCGTGCCGAAGACGTCGGCGATCACGGAGTGGTCGATGACCATCTCGGCGGGCGCGAGCGGGTTGATCTTGGAGGGGTCGCCGCCGAGGTCGGCCATCGCCTCACGCATCGTGGCGAGGTCGACGACGCACGGGACGCCGGTGAAGTCCTGCATGATCACGCGGGCGGGCGTGAACTGGATCTCCTTGCTGGGGTCCGCCTCGGGGTCCCACGAGGCGATCGCCTTGATGTCCTCGGCGGTGATGTCCGCACCGTCCTCGGTGCGCAGGAGCGCCTCGAGCAGGATCTTGAGGCTGAACGGCAGGGAGGCGACGTCGAGTCCCTCGCCCTGGACCGCATCGAGCCGGTAGTAGTCGTAGGACTTCTCCCCGACCGCCAAGGAGTCCTTGGCCTGGAAAGTGTCGACGCTCATGGGCTTCTCCTTCACTGGTGTTCCCATCCTGCCCCCCGTGGGGCCGCCCGGGGGCGTTCAGGATGGCCTAAGTCCCAGTTATCTTGATGTCAAGATAAACGATATCAAACGATGTGCGAGGGCGCGCCGCTCAGGTGACCCTCACCTCAGCGCCGCGATGCGCACCAGCAGGGCGCGTCCCTCGGCGACTCGCTTCTCCCACGTGGTACCCACCACGAGCAGAATCAGCCCGGCGATCGCGATGAGGATCCAGCGCTGGAGCCCGAGGGCCGTCGGGCCGACGTTCGCCAGGACCAGCACCAGCAGGACCGCCGCTCCGGCGATGACCGGTGCTCCCCACCGCAGGACGAGTCCGGTGGCGAGGGAGGCGGCGGCGACCAGGCCGAGCAGCAGCGCGCGCAGGCTCGTCGGGTCCTCCAGGGCCTGGGGCAGCGACGGCAGGAAGGTCAGCAGGAGCCCGGGCGCGAGGGCGCTCCACGTGCGACTCGTCGGGTCGGAGCGCAGGTGCCACCAGCCGGCTGCGAGGACGGCGACGGCGAACGGCGCCGTGTACGCCTCGACGGTCTCCACGTCGCTGGCGGCCAGTCGCGCCACCCAGGCGGCGCCGGTGAGTCCGGCGGCGACCCAGCGCAGGTGGATCCGGTCGTCGTCGAGCAGGCCCACCACGGCCGAGGCGACCGCACCGATCGTGAGCAGCAGGGAGACCAGGGCCAGGTCGTCGCCCTCGCGCACCACCGTGACGAGCAGCGTCGCGGCGACCACGACCTCCACGGCCGTACGGTGCCAAGGCAGCTCGTCGAGCGCGAGCGTCAACAGCAGCAGTCCCGCCGCGACCCCCACGACGATCAGCCCCCACGCGCCGGGGGCGACGTCGGCGAGGTCGGCGACCTGAGCGACCGTGGCCACGATCGCGAACGCGGTGAGCCCGGCGGCGGCGGCCGAGATCGCCCGGCGGGGACCCGGAGGCTCCTCGAGACCCACGACGGCACACACGAGAGCACCGGCAGCGGCGATGCCCCACGCCCAGGCGGTGACCGGGCCGCCCAGCGGCACGACGACCATCGCGAGCGCGACGACGGCGACGGGCACGATCGAGAACTCCCAGCGAGCGCTGCGCAGGGCCACCGCCAGCGCGGCGCCGACCGCGACCAGCGCGACGGCGTGCACGAGGAACGGCAGGGTCGACGCGCTGACCGCCGTGACCACGGCGGCGCCGGCCGCGACGAGGGCGACCGGGACCCGCCACTCCGGCGGAGCGAGCGTCGGGGACGGCCAGCGTGCCGTGGCGAGCCATGCGGCGATCAGGGGCACGGCGACCGCCAGCACCCACCACCCCTCGGTGATGTCGAGCTGGTCGGGGCGCACCCACACGTCGGAGGGCGAGGAGAACCAGCCGGCCTGCTCGGCGCGCTCGACGTTGGAGAACGCCACCGCACCGCACCAGAGCAGCGCGGCGGTGCCACCGGCGACCGCGGCCCACCGGGCGCCCAGGGACCAGGCGTCCTCACGGACGACGAGCCACGCGAGCAGGGCCACGACCACCGCGACGGCGGCCAGGCCCGCAGCCGACGTGGCGACGTCGGCGCTCCACGCCCCGCCCTGGACCGCGACGCCCACGAGGTAGAGCACGGCGGACACCGCGAACGCGGTGAGCCAGACGCGAAGACGGGGCAGCACGACGGCCCCGGCTGCGGCGAGGGCGGCCAGCGCGACGGTCGGCAGCGCCTCGGACGGCCGCAGGACCGGGGACCCGGCCTGCGACGCGTCGATCGCGAGGGCCACGAGCGCGACCGCGAAGAGCAGTACGAGCACCGCGCTGGGCCACAGCATCCACTGCAGGCGCGTGCGATGGGCGACGGCGGCCACGGCGAGGGGCAGCACGAGGGCCACGGCGGCGGCCCAGAACCAGTGGTCGTCGCCCTCCCCCAGCTCCCCCAGCCTCACCATCACGGCCGGGGCGCTGACGAACGGCGCGAAGCCCGCCGCCAGCTGCGGGGTGACGAGGCGACGACCCAGCGGCGCCTCGCCCCAGCGGACGATCGCCACTCCCGCGGCGGCGAGCACCGCGGTCCACACCACCGAGACGAGGGCGAAGTCGGACCAGCCGAGCCCGAAGAGTCCCTCGGCGACGGCGGCCAGGAGGTCGACCGTGACGAAGCCGAGGAAGACGGCCCAGAGGGCCTCGGCGGTGTTGTCGAGCCCGCGGCGGGTGGCCCAGCGGGCGGCGACGGCGACGAGCGCGGTGACCGCCAGCAGGATGGCGGCTCTTCCGAGGACACCGAGGGAGCCCCAGGCCACGGTCGCGAAGATGATGCCCGCGACGACCAGGCACACGGCGCCGAGGCCGAGCAGGATCGAGCCCGTCGACCACGTGCGAGCCGGCGTCGGCGTCGGCGTCGCCATCGGGGCGGTCGGGAGCGGCGCCGCACCTGCCGTGGAGCCCGCCGGAGCGGCAGCGGGCGTCGTCGCGGCGACCTGCTGGCGCGCGCGTCCCTGCGCCACGAGCCGGTCAGCCTCGACGAACAGCCCCCACAGCCGCTGCGCCTCGACAGAGCGGAGGTCGAACCCGCAGCGGGGACAGGTCATCGCGTCGCTGATCATCCCCCGGCAGGCGGGACAGGCGTGGGGGTCGGCGTACGTCACGGTGGTGACTCAACCGGACGGGTCACGCCCGCGCAAGCACCGCCACGCACTCGACGTGGTGCGTCATGGGGAACAGCGCGAAGCCGCGCAGCGACTCCAGGCCGTAGCCCAGGGAGCCGAAGGTGGCCAGGTCGCGGGCGAGCGCGGCCGGGTCGCACGCGACGTAGACGATCCGTCGCGGCTCCAGCGCGGCGATGGCCGCGACCGCCTCCTTCGCGCCGGTGCGCGGCGGGTCGAGGACGACGACGTCGGCCTTGGCCCCCAGGGTGCCGCGCCGCAGCGCCCGCTCCACCGGGGCGTGGACGACGGCCGCGTTCGGCAGGTCGCGGAGGTTCTCCCCCGCGTCGGCCGAGGCGCGGCGGTTGCCCTCGACGCTCACCAGCTCGCCCGGGGCGCAGGCCTCGCCGAGGAACGCCGAGAACAGGCCCGCCCCCGCGTAGAGGTCGAGGACCCGGTCGCCCGGCCGGACGTCGGCGCCGGCGAGGACCGCGTCGACCAGGGTGGTGGCGGACGCGGGGTGCACCTGCCAGAAGCCCGACCCGCTGACGGCGAAACGCCGGCCCGCGACCTCCTCGACGAGGGTCCCCGTGCCGGCGCGGACCGTGCCGTCGGAGGCCACGACGCCGTCCACCTGCCCCTCGAGCTCGTCGCCGATGCTCGCGTCCGTCACGAGCAGCCGCTGGCCCGTGGAGGAGACGATCGTCTCCACGCGGGGCTCGTCCCACAGCTGACGGCTGACGTCGGGCAGCTCGGGATGCGCGATCGGGCAGTCCTCCACGGGGATGACGTCGTGGCTGCGGTGCCTCCGCAGGCCGGCCATCCCGTTCTCGGCGACGGACCAGATCACGCGGGTGCGCCAGTCGAGCAGGGGGCCGACCGACTCGACGCGACCGTCCCAGTCGATTCCGGCGAGCCGCTGGAGCTGCTCGCGGACCACGTCGGTCAGGAGAGTCAGCTGACCCTCCTGGGAGACGTGCTGGAAGTCGCAGCCGCCGCACAGGCCGGGGCGCGCCAGGGGGCACGGCGGCGTGACCCGGTCGGGCGACGCCTCCAGGATCTCGATCGCGTCGGCGCGAAGGAAGCGCTTCGTCCGGTCGGTGACGCGGATCCGCACGACCTCGCCGGGCAGGGCGTGCCGCACGAACACCACCTGGCCGTCCAGCCGGGCCACGCAGTGACCACCGTGGGCGACGGGCCCCACCGTGACGACGGGATCGCCGGTCACCGTTCCTCCCTGCCGATGCCGCGCCGGACGTCGCCGGCGGTGGGCCGCGAGTCGGTCGCGGCCATCCGCTTCGCCGAAGCCAGCTGGAACGGCACGCTGACGACGAGCACCCCCGGCACGAACAGGAGGCGGGCCTTGAGGCGCAGGGCGGTCTGGTTGTGCAGCAGCTGCTCCCACCAGCGGCCGACGACGTACTCGGGGACGTAGACCGTGACGAGGTCGCGCGGGTTCTGCGAGCGCCGGGCCTTCACGTACCGCATCACCGGGCGCACCACCTCGCGGTAGGGCGAGTCGAGCACGCGCAGCGGGATCGGCACCCTCAGCTCGTCCCACCGACGCGTGAGCTCGGCGGTCTCGTCCGGGTCGAGGTCGACCGTGACCGCCTCGAGCGTCCCGGAGCCGGCCAGCCGGGCGTAGGCGATCGCGCGCATCGCGGGCTTGTGCAGCTTGCTGACGAGGACGACGCCGTGGACGCGCGCCGGCAGGGCGACGTCGGCGTCCTCCACGGCGAGCTCGACCGCCACGCGGTCGTAGTGGCGGGCGATGGCGCGCATGATCACGAACACGACCACCATCGCCAGGATCGCGATCCACGCCCCGGCCAGGAACTTGGTGATCAGCACGATCACGAGCACCGTGGCCGTCATCGCCAGGCCGAAGGCGTTGACGACGCGCGAGCGCCGCATCCGGCCCCGCTCCCCCGGGTCGGACTCGGTCCGCAGGTGGCGCGTCCAGTGCCGGATCATCCCGAGCTGGCTCAGCGTGAACGAGACGAAGACACCCACGATGTAGAGCTGGATCAGCTTGGTGACCTCGGCGTCGAAGGCCACGATGAGCACCGAGGCGGCCGCCGCGAGGGCCAGGATGCCGTTGCTGAACGCGAGCCGGTCGCCGCGCGTGTGGAGCTGGCGCGGGAGGAAGCCATCGCGCGCGAGGATCGAGCCGAGCACCGGGAAGCCGTTGAACGCCGTGTTGGCCGCGAGGACGAGGATGACGCCCGTGCACGCGATGACGAAGTAGAACAGCGGCGGCACGTCGTGGAAGAGCGCGCCGGCGAGCTGGCCGATCACGGTCTCCTGGACATACCCCTCGCCGACCGGCTGTCCGTCGAGGAGCAGCTGGTGGGCCGGGTCCTCGACGTAGCGCAGGTTCATCAGGTCGGCCAGCACGATGATGCTCATCAGCATCGCGATCGAGATGGTCCCGAGCAGCAGCAGGGTCGTGGCGGCGTTGCGACTCTTGGGCTTGCGGAAGGCCGGCACGCCGTTGCTGATCGCCTCGACGCCCGTGAGCGCCGCGCAGCCGGACGAGAAGGCGCGCGCGAGCAGGTAGGCCATCGCGATCCCGGAGATCGCGCCGGTGAACGGATCCTCGGCCGCGATGTCGTACTTCGCGCTCTCGACGTCGGGCAGGGTGCCCATGGCGTACTCGATGTAGCCCCAGCCCGCCATCAGGGCGATCGCGATCATGAAGAGGTAGGTGGGGATCGCGAACGCGCGCCCCGACTCCTTCGTGCCGCGCAGGTTCATGGCGGTCAGCAGCGCCACGAGGCCCACCGCGGTCGTGGCCTCGTGCCCCTTGAGGAACGGCAGCGCCGCGGCGGCGTTCTGGACGCCCGAGGAGATCGAGACCGCCACCGTGAGCACGTAGTCGACCATGAGGGCACTGGCCACGGTGAGCCCGGCGTTGCGCCCGAGGTTGACGGTCGCGACCTCGTAGTCGCCGCCGCCGCTGGGGTAGGCGCGCACGTTCTGGCGGTAGGAGGCGACCACCGTGAGCATGACCACGACGACCGCGAGTCCGATCTGCCAGTTGAACGCGTACGCCGTCAGCCCGCCCATCGACAGGGTCAGGAAGATCTCGTCCGGCGCATAGGCCACGGACGACAGTGCGTCGCTGGCGAACACCGGCAGCGCGACTCGCTTGGGGAGCAGGGTCTCGCCCATCTGGGAGGTGCGCAGCTTCTGTCCGATGAGAGCGCGCTTGAGCGCCCCGGTCAATCCCACCCGACCGATGCTAGACCCGATCCGCCCGGTGTACCGTCGCCGGTGTGCACATCGTGATCATGGGGTGCGGGCGCGTCGGCGCGTCCCTGGCCCGCAGCTTGGAGTCACGCGGCCACTCGACCTCCGTCATCGACTCGAACCCCGACGCCTTCCGGCGCCTGGGTCCCTCGTTCGCCGGGTCCACCGTCACCGGCATGGGGTTCGACCGGGGCGTGCTCCTCTCGGCCGGGATCGAGCAGGCCGACGCCTTCGCCGCGGTGTCCAGCGGCGACAACTCGAACATCATCGCCGCGCGGGTCGCCCGCGAGGTCTTCCGCGTGCCCAACGTGGTCGCGCGCATCTACGACCCCCGGCGCGCCGAGGTCTACGAGCGCCTCGGCATCCCCACCGTCGCCACCGTCCCGTGGGCGGCCGACCAGATGCTGCGCCGCCTGCTGCCCGCCGGCTCCGAGCCGGCCTGGCGAGATCCTTCCGGTCGGCTCCGGCTCGACAACGCCTACGCCCCGTTCGCGTGGGTGGGGCGCACCGTGGCGGCGCTCGAGGCGCACACCGGGGCTCGCGTCGCGTTCATCACGCGCCTGGGCACCGGCCAGCAGATCACCGGCGACACGGTGATCCAGGAGGGTGACTACCTCAGCATGTTCCTCGTCGCGGAGGAGGCCGAGGGCGTGCTCGAGGCACTGGCCAACGGGCCGAAGGAGGAGGACTGATGCGCGTCGCGATCGCCGGAGCCGGTGCCGTCGGCCGTTCCGTGGCCCAGGAGCTCGTCGACCACGGTCACCGGGTGCTCCTCATCGACAAGGCAGCCACCTCCATCCGCAGCGACCTCGTGCCCGGAGCCCAGTGGCTGCTGGCCGACGCGTGCGAGATGAGCACGCTGGAAGAGGCCCAGCTGCAGACCTGCGACGTCGTGATCGCCGCGACGGGCGATGACAAGGCCAACCTCGTCACGTCGCTGCTGGCCAAGACCGAGTTCGCGGTCCCCCGCACGGTGGCCCGGGTCAACAACCCGAGCAACGAGTGGCTCTACGGCGAGTCGTGGGGCGTCGACGTGGCCGTGTCCACGCCGCGCATCATGGCCGCGCTCGTGGAGGAGGCCGTGTCCGTCGGCGACCTCGTCCGCCTGTTCACGTTCCGCCAGAGCAACACGAACCTCGTCGAGCTGACCGTGCCGGAGGACTCGGCCTACGTCGGCCGCCGCCTCGGTGGCATCACGTGGCCCGACGGCGTCGCGCCCGTGGCGATCCTGCGGCTCCAGCAGTCGCTGCTGCCCGAGCCCGACCGCACGGTCGAGGCCGGTGACGAGCTGCTCTTCGTCACTCCCGCCGAGGCGGAGGCGCAGCTCGCGGCTCAGCTGTCGTCCCAGGACGACTGAGCCGGGCGGCTCAGACCTCGCGCGGCTCGTCCCGCAGGTCGGCCACCGGCGTGCTGTTCCGGCTGAGCAGCCACACCATCGCGGCGAGTGTGGCGATCTGCAGGGGCCAGCCCATGATGACCTTCGAGGTGCCCAGCCAGCCGATCTGGTCGGCCGCGTAGAGCGGGTACTGCACGAGCACGCGCAGGACGCAGGGCAGCGCGAACAGCAGGGTGAGCCTGCTGCACAGGCGACGCATGCCCGGATCGCGACGCCATCCGCTCGGGTCACCGACCAGGGCGCCGATCATGACCCCGATCGCCGGCCAGCCGATGACCACCGTCGCGACGAGCACCACCGCGTAGCCGGCGTTGTAGAGGATGCCGGGCAGGAACACGTCGCGCGCCTCGCCCGAGCGCGACGCGAACAGCGCCGCGATGCCGATGCCGACGAGCGCGTTGATGACGAACTGCGGGTTCGAGCGCTGGACGACCCGCACGATCAGCAGGACGGCCGTGAGCGCCGAGGCGATGATCAGGCTGAGCCTGAGGTCACGCGTCGTCAGGTAGCAGAGCGTGAAGGTGATCGTCGGGACGGCGGCCTCGACGATCCCGCGGACCCCGCCGAAGGCCTCGGCGAGGCGCTGGCGCACGACCTGCTCGACAGTGGCGGCGTCGGCCTTCGCCGGCTCTGACATGCTCACGCGTCCAGCCGGTAGGCCGGGTTGAAGATGACGCGCTCAGCACCGCGGTGGCCGATCCGGCCCGTGGCGGTGAGCGAGCGTCCGGCCGAGATCCCCTCGATGCGGCGCCGGCCGAGCCAGACGAGCGTGACCGTCCCCGTGCCGTCGTAAAGGGAGGCCTCCAGCGCCGTGACGTCGCCGACGGGCCGGAGGGTCACGTCCTGCAGCACGCCGTGGACGTCGACGCGCTCACGCTCGGGCACGTCCTTGATCGCGGCACACCCGGCGGCCGTGGCGCGGCCGCGCAGCTCGGTGTCCTCCTGGCTCTCGACCGAGAAGCGATCGAGCCAGCGCGAGACCACACCTGCCATCTCGGCCTACTCCTCGGGGATGCGCTGCGCGTCGGGCGGCAGGACGATCGGCAGCGACTCGCGCAGCATGCGGGGCTCGTCGCCGCGACGCACGCGCAGCTCGCGCAGGATCTCCATGAAGACGCCGGAGTCGATGGACTCGAGGCCGGCCGCACCGAGGATCGTGGCGCGCACGACCCAGCGGGGCCCCTCGATGCCGATGAACCGGGCGGGCTGGACGCCCGCGCTGCCGTCGGGCGCGGTGGCGGGGAACTGGGCCAGCACCTCGGTGCCGAACGGGCCGTCCACCTCGGTGTACGTGCCGCCGCGCTTGTCGACCTCGTCGCGCAGCTCGGCGCGCACGCCGTCCCAGGTTCCGCCGCTGCGGGCTCCGGCGAAGGGGCGCAGCTCGACGGCGGAGCCGCCGGAGGTCACGAGGACCGCGGTGACCACGTCGTCCTCGGTGGGCAGCTGCACCTCGATGTCGCCGCGCATCTTGATCAGCAGGGTGCCCAGATCGACGTACTCGTCGTGGGACTCGTTCGGGCGCTCCGTGACGTCGAAGGGGCCGTCGGCCCTCGGGCCGGTGACCTCGACGTTCTCAGGAGCAGCGGGGGCGGTCGCCGCGTCGGCTCCCGCGTTCTTGCGACCCCACATCACAGACTTCCTTCCGTCGATGCCTCGATCGAGGCGTGACCACCCGAGGAACCGTACCCGCCCTCGCCTCGCACCGAGTCCTCGAGACCGTCCACCTCCACGAAGCGCACGTGCTCGACCCGCTGGACGACCAGCTGGGCGATCCGGTCACCGCGTGCGATGCGGACCGGCTCGCGCAGGTCGTGGTTCACCAGGAGAACCTTGATCTCCCCACGGTAACCCGCGTCGATCGTGCCCGGCGTGTTCACGACCGAGAGACCGTGCCGCAGCGCGAGGCCCGACCGCGGGTGGATGAACCCGGCGAACCCCTCCGGGAGGGCGATCGCGAGGCCCGTGGGCACGAGGGTGCGCTCCCCCGGCGCGAGCTCGACGTCGACCGTGGAGACGAGGTCGGCGCCGGCGTCGGCGGGATGGGCGTACGTGGGAAGGGGAACACCGGCGTCGAGCCGGCGGATCTGCACCTCGGTCACGGTGGCGACGATACTGGCGCGAGACCCCATCGGGCACAGTGGACTCGTGAAGAGCAACCCTGCCCACCACCGTGAGCGCCTCCTGGCGCCGGGCCCGTGGTGGGGCGCCGTCGTCCTCATCTCCGTGGCGATCGGCTGGCTGCTGCTCGTCGCCACCAGCCCGGCCGTCGCGGGCGGTGTCGCGCTGCTCACCCTGCTGGTCGCGGGAGCGGGCCTGTGGCGCTACGGCTCGCTGCCGATCGTCGCGGAGCCCGGCCGGCTCCGCGCGGGCGACGCGCACCTCGAGGCGCCCGATCTCGGCGAGGTCGTCGCCCTCGACCCGACTGCCTGGCGTGCCGCGCTCTCCCGGGCCGGCACCGACCGGGCCTTCCTGCTGACCCGCCCATGGATCGACCGCGGCGTGCGCGTCGAGGTGGCCGACCCGGCCGACCCGACGCCCTACTGGCTCGTCTCGACCCGGCGTCCCGACGCGCTCGCGCGTGCCGTGGGCCACACTGGTCCTGCTCCCGACGAAAGGATCATCGATGGCCCGGAAGCGCGCGACGAAGGCGACGCCTGACCCCGCCACCACCTCGCCCGCCGAGGCGGATGTCTCCAAGGGACGAGGCCGAGGCGCCTGGCGGGCCCTCGACGCCGGGTCCGCCCTGCTCGCGGCCTCGCTCGCCCCGCACGTCTCGAACCTGGCCTGGCGGGCCGTCACGGGCCGCAAGCCGCCGCGGAACACGCGGAACCCCGAGCTGAGCACGACCGAGGCCGTCGCGTGGGCCGCCATCGGTGGCGCCACGGTGCAGGTCGTCCGCATCGTCGCGCGGCGCAGCGCCGCCCGCTACTGGGTGAGGTCCACCGGAGGGCTGCCGCCGGGCATGAAGTCGACGAAGGACACCGAGGTCTGAGA
Source organism: Aeromicrobium choanae (assembly GCF_900167475.1). NCBI lineage: Bacteria > Bacillati > Actinomycetota > Actinomycetes > Propionibacteriales > Nocardioidaceae > Aeromicrobium > Aeromicrobium choanae. The sequence goes on from NZ_LT796768.1 coordinate 93,177, forward strand.
CGACGACGTCCGGCTCGCCGCGTGAGCGGCGACGCCGGACGTCGTGAGTCGGGGCGCGGACCTCAGTCGGCGCAGTCCTTGCAGATCGCCATGCCGTTCTTCTCGGTGGCCAGCTGGCTGCGGTGGTGCACCAGGAAGCAGGACATGCAGGTGAACTCGTCGGACTGCTTGGGCACGACCTTGACCGCGAGCTCCTCGTGGGACAGGTCGGCGCCGGGGAGCTCGAACGACTCTGCCGCCTCGACCTCGTCCTCGTCGACCTTGCCCGAGTTCTTCTCGTGGCGACGCGCCTTCAGCTCCTCGATGCTGTCCTCGGACTGCTCCTCATCGGTCTTGCGGGGCGCGTCGTAATCGGTTGCCATCACTTCTCCATGCTCGTTCTCGTGGAACTGTGGTCGTGTTCTTGTGGAACGCGCAGATTCAACCACATGGACCAAATCTGCCCGCACCCGGACGCAATCCCCCTCGTGGCGCCGATGCTCCCACTGCCGGGGCGCCCGCGCCAGTCGTGCGGACGGCTTTTCTCAGAACCCGCAGCGCGCGACGAGCGCGAGGAACGGATCGATGCTCCCGGCGGGCGCCGCGACCAGGAGTCGCTCGCTCGGCGACCCGTCCGGACCGGTGACCACGAGCCCGGCCTCGCGGGCGATCAGGCCGGCGGCGGCGTGGTCCCAGACGTGCAGTCCCTGCTCGACGTAGGCGTCCAGACGCCCCTCCGCGAGGTCGGTGAGATCGAGCGCGGCGGCGCCGATGCGGCGGATGTCGCGCACGTGCGGCAACATCGCGCCGACGGCACGGGCCTGGTGCTCGCGCACCTCCGGGACGTAGTTGAACCCGGTGGCGACGAGCATCTGGTCGAGCGGCAGGACGGGCGGCCCCGTCAGCCGCCGCGCCTCGGCCTCGTCGGTGCGCCACGCGCCCTCGCCGGCCACCGCCTCGTAGGACTCGCCCGTGGCGATGTTCACCACCACGCCGACCTCGTCGGCACCGTGGATCCGGGCCGCGATCGCCACGGCGTAGCGCGGGATGCCGTAGACGAAGTTCACCGTGCCGTCGATCGGATCGACCACCCACTCCACGCCGGAGGTGCCCGGGACGTCCTGGCCCTCCTCCCCCACGAAGGCGTCGTCGGGACGTGCGGCGAGGATCCTCTCGCGGATCAGCTCCTCGCACGACCGGTCGATCAGCGTGACGAGGTCGGTGGGACTCGACTTCGTGCCCGCGATGCCCACGCGTCCCTGCGGGCGGAGCGAGGCGACGTGCTCGACCGCCTCGGCCGCGACCCGGCGGGCCAGGTCGATCAGCTCGGTCACGCCAGGACCGGCCGCAGTGACCTCGGGTTGACGCAGCAGTCGCCGGGGCAGGTGTCGGCCTTGGGGCCGAACTCGCCCCGCACGGGCCGCTCCGGCTTCTCGCCGCGCTCGGCCGCGGCGCGCTCCAGGAGCAGCTCGCGGACCATCGCCGCGTAGCGCGGGTCGGCATTCGGGCTGGCGGCGCGGGCGAACCGCAGGCCGAGGCGCTCGGCGGTGGCCTTCGCCTCGGTGTCGAGGTCGTACACGACCTCCATGTGGTCGGCCACGAAGCCGATGGGGACCAGGACGACCCCGGTCACCCCCTGCTCCGCGAGCTCCTCGAGGTGGTCGTTCACGTCCGGCTCCAGCCACGGCTGGCTGGGCGGCCCGGAGCGGGAGCAGTAGGCGAGGGACCACGTCGGCAGGTCGAGGGCGTCGGCCACGAGCCCTGCCACCGAGAGGTGCTGGCGCTCGTACAGCCGGCGCCCGGGGCCGCCGCTGGCGTCGTTCATCTGCTCGGGCACCGAGTGGGTCACGAACACCACGCGGGCGTCCTCGCCCACCTCGGCCAGCGCTGCACGGGTGTACTCGGTGAAGAGGTCGACGAACACGGGATGGTTGAAGTGGTGGCGCAGGCGGTCGACCCGGATCGGGCGGTCGTGCGAGACCTCGAAGAGGTTCTCCCGGTACTGGCGGCAGCTGCTGTAGGACGAGTAGGCGCTGGTCATGAAGCAGGCGACCCGCTCGACCCCGTCGGCCTCCATCTGGTCGAACGCGTCGGCCAGGTACGGGTCCCAGTTGCGGTTGCCCCAGTAGACCGGCAGGTCGAGGCCCTGGTCGGCGAAGTCCTGGCGCAGCGCGGTCAGCAGCGCGCGGTTGATGTCGTTGATCGGCGACTTCCCACCGAAGCCGAAGTAGTGCTCGCCGACCTCGACGAGGCGCTCCTTCGGGATGCCCCGGCCCCGCGTGACGTTCTCGAGGAACGGGACCACGTCCTCGGGCTTCTCGGGACCACCGAAGGAGACCAGCAGGAGGGCGTCGTAGGGGCGTGCGTCCATGCCGCCAGTCTTCCACGGGGCCTCGTGGCACACCCTTCGGGCGCACGCCGCCGCCAGCCCTCCCCCAGCCCTCGCCGACCGTGGTCCAAGATGAGTCTCGACATGTTCTCCGCCTACCGCACGATCCTGGCCACGCCCGGCGCCCCGGCCTTCACGACCACCGGCGCACTCGGGCGTCTCCCGCTGTCCATGACCGGGCTCGGGATCGTGCTGCTGGTCTCGGGTCGCACCGGCGACTACGCGCCCGCCGGCCTCGTCATGGCGGTCTACGTCGTCACCTCGGCGTTCTTCGCCCCCGTCCAGGGCAGGCTGGCCGACCGCATGGGGCAGGCACCCGTCCTGGTCGCGGCGGGCGCGCTCTTCGCGTCGGGCATCGTGATCCTGCTCTCGACGGTGGACGTCACGCTGTGGGGTGCCGCGGCAGGTGCGGTGATCGCCGGGCTCGGGGCACCGCAGACGGGGAACATGGTGCGCGCCCGATGGACGCACGTGCTTCCCGACCGCTCCCGCCTGCAGACCGCGTTCGCCCTCGAGGCGGTGCTCGACGAGGTCGTCTTCATCGTCGGACCCGTGCTCGTCACGATCCTGACGCTCAGCGTCCTCGACTGGTCGGGGCTCGCCGTGGCGGGCGTCGCGGCGATCGTCGGGGCGTGGGGCCTGGCACTGCAGCGCTCCACCCAGCCCCGGCACCGGCCCCAGGCGGACGGCCCCCGCGAGCCGCTGCCCTGGTTCCTGCTCGGCCCGCTGGTCGTCGCTGCGTGCGGGCTCGGCGTGCTGTTCGGCGCCGCCGAGGTCCTCGTCGTGGCGTTCACGCAGGAGCAGGGGCGTCCCGGCGCCGCCGGACTCGTCCTGGCCATCTTCTCGGCCGGAAGCCTCGCCGCGGGCCTGGTGATCGGGGCCCAGCCGCCTCCTGCCGACCCGATCCGGCGGCTGCGGCTCTCGACACTGGGGCTGCTGGTCTTCCTGGCGCCCCTGCCGTTCGCGCCGAACATCGCCCTGCTCGCCGTGGGGTTCGGGCTGGCGGGGCTCATGCTCTCGCCGACCCTCATCACCGCGGTCCACCTCGTCGAGCTCACCGTGCCGCACTCGCGTCTCACCGAGGCGCTCACCTGGACGACCACGGGCATGTCCGCCGGAACCGCCGGCGGCGCGGCCCTCGCCGGCCTCATCGTCGACCGCTGGTCGGCCTCGGCCGGCTTCGTCCTACCGATCGTGGCGGCGCTGATGACGACCACCGTGGCCATGCTCTACCGCGCTCCGCTCCCCCGGCGCGACCACGTCGCGAGCTGATGGCGACGGGCTCCGAAACCCGTCCCCGACCCGGCGCGTCTCCCCGGATCGCCGTGGGCTTTCACTAGCCTTGAAGTCGGTGGCAGAAGCGACACGGGGAGGCTCGAACATGCGGGAACTCGCGACCGTGGGACTCAGCGACGACGGGCGTTTCCTCGTCGCCCGGGACGCGACCACCGGAGAACGCTTCCGGCTCAGCATCGACCGCCGGCTCACCTCACTGGTTGACCGCACCCCCGTAGGGTCGAGTCGTTCAGGACAGATGGAGATTCCGATGGAGAGTTCGCTCACCCCCCGAGACATCCAGACCCGCATCCGCCGCGGCGAGTCGGTCGAGGAGGTCGCCGAGGCCGCCGGCATCACGGTCGAGCGGGTGCACGGCTTCGCCGTGCCCGTCATCGCCGAGCGCGAGTGGATGGCCCAGTCGGCCCGCGCCACCTCGGTGCGCCGCAAGCACGTCGGCGGCGCCGCCGTCGCCCTGGCCGAGCTGGCCGACGCGGCCCTGGCCGAGCGCGGCATCGCGCCCGAGAAGGCCGAGTGGGACGCGTTCCGCCGCGAGGACGGCCGCTGGACCGTGCGCGTCGATCTCGAGGAAGGCTCCGCGTCGTTCCTCTACGACCCCAAGAGCCGCTACGTCATCGCCGACGACGACGCCGCACGCGGCCTCGTGGGCGACCTCGCCACGCAGGACCAGCACGACATGGCGCTGGCCGACCTCGTCACCGACGCCCCCGAGGGGTACGGCGGCGCGATCGCCGAGCCGACCGACCACGCTCCGCTCGTGCGCTCCATCAAGGAGGCCCGCGACCGCCGCGCGCTCGAGCAGGCCGTCTTCGAGGAGCCGGCCGAGGAGGTCGTCGAGGACGTGGAGGACCAGGCCCTCGAGGAGCGCATCGCGGTCCCGGACACGCCCAAGCCCCGCAAGAAGCACTCGCGCCGCTCGGTCCCCAGCTGGGACGAGATCATGTTCGGCGGCTCCTCGGACTGAACAGGTCTCGATACATCATCGCGATGCGCGGCCGGTGATCGAGTGCCAGCGAGCGCAGCGAGATGGTGTATCGAGATCAGTCGAACGGCAGCACGTCGGGCGACAGCGCCCCGGCCTTCGCCCGCGCCGCGGTCATCCGCTTGCGGTGGTGCCGGCGGCAGAGCACCTCGTAGCCGACCTGCGGCGTCGGTCGGTCGGGGTCCTCGACGTCTCCCACCACGATCACCTCGCCCTCGGTGACCATCTCGCCGTCCTCGGTGCGCGCGTTGTGGGTGGCACGGGCACCGCACCAGCACAGGGCCTCCACCTGCAGCGTCAGCACCCGGTCGGCGATCTCCACGAGCCGCCGCGAGCCGCTGAACAGCTGCGTGCGGAAGTCGGTGAGGATGCCGAAGCAGAACACGTCGATCGCCAGCTCGTCGGCCACCTTGGCCAGCTGGTCGACCTGCGCGCTGGTGTAGAACTGGGCCTCGTCGCACACGAGGTAGTCGATCCGCGCTCCCCCGGTCAGCTCGCCGACCACGTCGGCCCAGAAGTCGAGGTCCTCGGCCACCTCGATCGCCGGCGTCGAGAGGCCGAGCCGGCTCGAGAGGGTGGCGGCACCCGCGCGGTCGTGCGAGGAGTAGATGCGGCCCACGCGCCCGCGGGCGCGGTGGTTGTGGTCGAGCTGGAGCGCCAAGGTGCTCTTGCCCGAGTCCATCGTGCCGGAGTAGAAGACCAGTTCCGCCACGGCGTCAGCCCGCCACGAGGACCGGGATGCGACGCTCCCGCGCGGTGATCGAGCCGTGGAAGCCGCGCAGCAGCAGCTCCACGGAGAAGGCGTCGGAGGCGAAGACGGCGAAGTCGTCGAGTGCCGCCACCACCACGTCGCCGAAGCGACCGCGGACGGTGGGGTCGATGGGACCGAACCACTCCTCCGCCTCGTCGCGCAGACGGACCTCCACGCGGTCGCCGAGCGCGGAGCGCCAGCGGGCGGCGACCTTCGCCTCGGCACCCGAGCGGGTGTGCACGTGGCGGAACCGGGCCTCGCCGGCGACGAGCACCACGTCGTCGCGCAGCTTCGGATGGTCGACGAGGTCGAAGCGGCCGTCCGTCGGGACGTCCACCATGCCGTGGTCGGCGGTGACGAGCAGGACGACGTCGGGCGGCAGGGCGGCGCGCAGGTCGGCGACGTCGCGGTCGACCTCCACGAGCGCCTTGCGCCACTCGTCGGAGTCGACGCCCGAGCCGTGCCCGGTGTGGTCGACGGCGGACTCGTAGGCGTAGACCAGCGCGCGGTCGTCACGCTCGACCGCCTCCACGACGGCCGTGAGCCGGTCCCACGCGTGCCGGACGCCCACGAAGGGCACCCCGCGCTGGCTGACGCGCGTGAGGCCGCTGAGCTCGAACCGCGCGTCGTTGACCACCGTGACCGCGACCCCCTCGTCGGCCAGCCGGCTCAGGACCGTGGGGTGCGGCTGCCACTGCTCGGGGACGATGCGGTCGTCCCACTTCAGCGTGTTGAGGAACCGGGACGTGCCCGGGATCCGGCAGGTGTAGCCGGACATGCCGTGCTGCCCGGGACGCAGGCCCGTACCCAGCGAGGTCAGGCTCACCGAGGTGGTCGAGGGGATCCCCGCCAGCACGTTCTCCACGTTGAGGCACGACGACAGGAAGGGGGCCAGCTCGGCATGCTCGCGCAGCAGGTCGAGTCCGAGTCCGTCGATGAGCAGCACGACGTAGCGCCTGGACTCGGGGAGTCCGAGGACGTCGGTGAAGCCCGGCACTCCGAGAGCGCCGCCCACCGAGGTCATCACCTCGTGGATGCCGGCGTGCGGCGCGGTCATCGAGCCTCGGTGACGGTGGTGGCCGCGGTCAGCGCGCGGGCGAACTCCAGCAGGCCCACGACCGCGGCGCCACCCTCCGCCGCCGCGCTCAGCCGCAGCGAGAAGTCGTCGCCGCTGATCGAGCCGGTGTAGCCGTGGTCGGCCTCGCACTCGGGATCGTCGCAGCGGGCGGGCTCGAGCTCGACGCGGGCGACGGCGCCCCATCCGATCGTGAGGAGGGCCTCCTCCAGCTGCTGCGTCTGGGCCGACACCATCCGCGTGACGACGACGCCGGAGACGCGCGACAGCGGTACGGCCTCGACGGACGTGGACGTGTAGGGCTTCGGCAGCAGCGTGTCGCCGGGGTGCTCGTCGGTGTGCGTCAGCAGCAGGCGCGTGGGGGTGAGGACCAGCACCGACATGTGCCGGCGGATCTCCTCGCGGTCGAACGTGGGCTCGTGGTGGACGACGAACGACTCCACGGGCTCGGAGGCCAGCGCGTCCTCGAGCGCTCCCGCGACGATCTCGGGGTAGTACCCGCTGCGCGAGATCGACTCATAGAGGTCCTTCGTCCGGTCCCTGGTCTGCGTCACCGACCCAGCGTATCCGCCGCCACGTCGGGCTGGCTCAGCCGCCGGACGAACCAGTCGCCCCGGCTGTCGGACGAGGGGATCACCTTCGCGCGCGCGCTCAGCGCGGTGTACCCGTCGGGGTTGACCAGCACGGGCTCCAGGTCGAGCGAGACGACCTCGGGCAGGTCGTCCTTGAGCGCCGCGAGGCGCAGCACGATGTCCTCGAGGGCGGCCACGTCGACCGGCTCGCTGCCGTGGTGCCCGAACAGCAGCGGCGCGGCCCGGATGCCGCTGACCATCGTGCGGGCGTCGACATCGGTGAGGGGCGGGATGCCGTAGCTGCGGTCCTCCAGCAGCTCGCTCGGCGCGCCGGCGATGCCGAACGAGACCAGCGGACCGAAGAGCCGGTCCTCGGTGGCACGGAAGGCGACCTGGACGCCGGCGGGCGCGGACCGCTGCACGAAGAAGGTGGTGTCGGCCCGGATGCCGCTCCACGTGGTCATCTCGTCCCACGCCTCGGCCATGTCCTGGGCGTCGTGGATGCCGCGCCAGACGTGGGCGAGGTCGGGGCGGGCCCGCAGGTGCTCGCTGCCGGCCTTGAGGACGACGTCCCAGCCGAGCTTCTCGCCGGCCGCGACGGCCTCCTCCTTGCTGTGCACGTTCGTCCAGGTCCACAGGTCGATGCCGTAGCAGGACAGCAGGTAGTGGACCTGCTCGGTGGACAGCACGGCACCGCGCGGGGCGATCGTCAGCACGTCACGGATGAGCGCCTTCGCGTCGCCCGAGCGGTGCTCGGCGGCCACGTGGTACTCGCCGTGGTCGCGCGCGGCCCACTCGGCGTAGTTGACCGCCCGGGCGAGCGCCTTGACCGCCGCCTCGGGCGCCGCGTAGGACGGCACCGAGCCACGGCCGGCGGACCCGCCCTCGAGGTCGGGCACCCGCAGGAGCACCGGGATGCCCTTGCTGGCCAGGAACGTGGAGACGATCGGCTTGTCGGACTGCTCGCCGATGGCCGCGAGCACGGTGGCGACCGCATCGCTGTCGGTGGTGATCGGGGGCGTGTAGACCACGACGAGGCCGTCGACGTCGGGACGCGCGAGCGCCGCCTCGATGGCGACCTCGAACTCCTCGGCGCCCGCGGTGGCACCCAGGGCGATGGGCGGAGCCACCTGCAGGCCCTGCGACTTCGCGGCGTCCGTGACGATCAGGCCGACGGCGTCGGAGTTGCCGACCACCGCGATCCGGTTGCCGCGCGGCAGCGGCTGGTGGGCCAGCAGCTGGGCGACGTCGAACATCTCGTCGAGGTTCTCCACCTGGATGACGCCGGCCTGGCGGAACATCGCGTCGACGGCCTGCTGGGGCGCCGAGCTGCGACGGACGGTGTGGCCGACGGGCACGCCCTGGGTGGACCGGCCCGACTTCACCGCGACGATCGGCTTGACCTCGGAGACGCGGCGGGCGAGGCGCGAGAACTTGCGCGGGTTGCCGATGGACTCGAGGTACAGCAGCACCACGTCGGTGCTGTCGTCCTGCTGCCAGTACTGCAGGAGGTCGTTGCCCGAGACGTCGGCGCGGTTGCCGGCCGAGACGAAGGTGGACAGCCCCAGCCCGCGGGCGGCGACGGTCTCGAGGATCGCCGAGCCGAGGGCACCGGACTGGCAGAAGAAGCCGGCGCGTCCGGGCGGGGGCATCGTGGCCGACAAGGAGGCGTTGAGCTGCACGTCGGAGGCCGTGTTGATGATGCCCAGGCAGTTGGGGCCGATGAGGCGCAGGCCGTGGATGCGGCACGAGTGCAGCAGCTCCTGCTGGCGGGCGCGGCCCTCGGCACCCTCCTCGGCGAAGCCGGCGGAGATCACGACGAGGCCGTGGACACCCTTGGCGGCGCAGTCCAGGACGACGTCGTTCACGTGCTCGGCCGGGACGGCGACGATCGCGATCTCGACCTCGCCGGGGATGTCGCGCACCGTCGGGTAGGCCGTCAGGCCCGAGACGGCCTCAGCCTGGGAGTTCACCGCGTAGACGGTGCCGCCGTAGTCGCCGAGCACGAGGTTGCGCACCATCGCCTGGCCGATCGAGCCCTGGCGGCGGCTGGCGCCGACCACGGCCACGCTGCGGGCCCCGAAGATGCGGGCGATGGAGGCGGCCTCGGCACGCTGCTCGCGCGAGCGCATGACGCCGAGCGCCGAGTCGGTCGGGTTGATCTCGAACGTGAGCCGCTGCACGCCGTCCTCGAGCGTGCCGCTGATCGTGTAGCCCATCTCCCGGAAGACCTGGAGCATCCGGACGTTCTCGGGCAGGACCTCGGCGATGAACTCGGTGAAGCCGCGCTCGCGACCGGCCTGGGCGAGGTGCTCCAGCAGCAGCTGGCCGATGCCGCGGCCCTGGTGGGCGTCCTCGACGAGGAACGCGACCTCGGCCTCCTCGTCGGAGACGGCGTCGTACCGGCCGACGGCGATGATGTCGTCCTGCTGGGTGACCACGAACGCCACGCGCTTGTCGTGGTCGACGGTGGTGAAGCGCGCCACGTCGCGGTCGGAGAGCCGCGGGTAGGGCGCGAAGAAGCGGAAGTACTTGGACTCGGCCGAGACGCGGTCGTAGAACTCCACGAACCGCGGGGCGTCCTCGGGGACGATGGGGCGGATCTGCGCGACGCGCCCGTCCTTCAGCAGGACATCGGCCTCCCACGCGGGGACCGGGTGGGGCATCAGGCTCGCCATCTCGACCGGTTCGCTGCCACTCACGGGCACAAACCTACCCCGCGAGCGGCGGGTCGGGCGCACCCCCGGCGACGCGGCGCGGGAGAATGGCCCGCGTGAGTGGATCAGGCATCGAGACCGTGGACTTCGAGGAGCACATCCTCGACACCGACGTCGGCGACGAGATGCGCTCGAGCTTCCTCGAGTACGCCTACTCGGTGATCTATGCGCGGGCCCTGCCCGACGCGCGCGACGGGATGAAGCCCGTCCAGCGGCGCATCCTCTACACGATGGACGACATGGGCCTGCGGCCCGATCGACCCCACGTCAAGAGCGCCCGCCCCGTGGGCGAGGTCATGGGCAAGCTGCACCCGCACGGCGACAGCGCCATCTACGACGCGCTCGTGCGTCTCGTCCAGCCCTGGTCGCTGCGCCTGCCGCTGCTCGACGGGCACGGCAACTTCGGCTCGCCCGACGACCCGCCGGCCGCGATGCGGTACACCGAGATCCGGATGGACCGGGCCGCCGAGGCGATGACCGAGTCGCTCGACGAGGACACGGTCGACTTCAAGCCGAACTACGACGGCCGGCTCCAGGAGCCCACCGTGCTCCCGGCCGCCATCCCCCACCTGCTCGTCAACGGCGCGTCCGGCATCGCCGTGGGCATGGCCACGAACATCGCGCCGCACAACCTCATCGAGGTCGTGCAGGCGCTGCGCCACCTCATCGCCCACCCCGACGCCGACCTCGACGCGCTCATGCGCTTCGTGCCCGGCCCCGACCTGCCCACCGGCGGCAAGATCGTGGGCCTCGACGGCATCCGCGACGCCTACGCCACGGGCAACGGCTCGTTCAAGATGCGCGCCACCACGCGCGTCGAGAGCGTCACCGCGCGCAAGAAGGGCATCGTCGTCACCGAGCTGCCCTACAACGTGGGCCCCGAGAAGGTCATCGAGTCGATCAAGAAGCTCGTCCAGGCCAAGAAGATCCAGGGCATCTCCGACCTGAAGAACCTCACCGACCGCAAGCACGGCCTGCGGCTGGTCATCGAGATCAAGAACGGCATCGTCCCCGAGGCGCTGCTGGAGCAGCTGTACCGCCAGACCCCGCTGGAGTCCTCCTTCGGCATCAACGCGGTCGCGCTCGTCGACGGCCAGCCGCGCACGCTGGGCCTGCGCGAGATGCTCACGGTCTACCTCGAGCACCGCATCGACGTCGTCCGCCGGCGCACCACGTACCGCCGCGGGAAGGCGGCCGACCGGCTGCACCTCGTCGACGGGCTGCTCGTGGCGATCCTCGACATCGACGAGGTCATCCAGCTGATCCGCTCGTCGGACAACCGCGGCGAGGCCCGCGGCCGGCTGATCTCGGTCTTCGACCTGTCCGAGCTCCAGGCCGACTACATCCTCGACCTGCAGCTGGGTCGCCTCACGAAGTTCTCGCGTCTCGAGCTGGAGCGTGAGGCCGACGAGCTGCGGCGCCAGATCGAGGCGCTCGACGCGATCCTCGCCGACGAGAGCGTGCTGCGTACCCTGGTCGGCGACGAGCTGGCCCAGATGGCCCAGCAGTTCGGCACCCCCCGACGCACCGTCCTGCTGGAGTCCGCGGGCGTCCCCGCCCCAGCCGCCGCCGGCGGGTCGCTCGAGGTGCCCGACGACCCGTGCTGGGTCCTGCTGTCCTCCACGGGCCTCGTCGCGCGCACGTCCGACGCCGAGCCGCTCGGCGACCACGGCCGCCGGGCCAAGCACGACACGGTCGTGGCGGCGGTCCGCGCCACGGCGCGCGGGCAGGTCGGCGTGGTCACGTCGGCCGGCACGGTCCACCGCCTCGACGTCATCGACCTGCCGGCACTCCCGCCCACGGCCGACTCCCCGCGCCTGCAGGGCGGCGTCCCGCTGGGCGAGCTGGTGAGCCTCGACGGCGACGCGCTGACCCTGATGACCTTCGCCGAGGACGTCCCGGGCCTCGCCCTGGGCACCCGGGACGGCATCGTCAAGCGGGTCAAGCCCGACCACCTCTCCAACCGCGACTCGTGGGAGCTCCTCCGGCTCGACGACGGCGACCGGGTCGTGGGCGCGGTCCCGCTGGTCACCGGCGAGGAGGAGCTCGCGTTCGTCACGTCCGAGGCTCAGCTGCTGCACTTCCCCGCCTCGCTCGTGCGACCCCAGGGCCGCAGCGGCGGCGGCGTCGCCGGCGTGAAGCTGGGCGCGGGCGCCCACGTCGTCGCGTTCGGTGCCGTCTCCGACGTCGAGTCGGCCCACGTGGTCACCGTCGCCGGCAGCTCCTCCGCCCTCCCGGGAACCCAGGCCGGCTCGGTCAAGGTCTCGCCCTTCTCCGTCTACCCCGGCAAGGGGCGCGGCACCGGCGGCGTGCGCTGCCAGCGGCTGCTCAGCGGTGAGGACGCCCTGGTGTTCGCCTGGGTCGGCGACGGAATGCCCGTCGCCTCCGCCGCGAGCGGGTCCCCCGTCGACCTCCCCGAGGTCGTCGAACGGCGCGATGCGTCGGGCACTCCGGTCGGCCAGCCGATCACAGGCGTCTCATCGGCCGCAGCCACGCTGCCGGGAGCGCGAAACGTGCCAGACTGACCAGCGTGTTTTCTCGACTGCTGACCGCGACCGTGCTGAGCGGCGCCCTGCTGCTGACCGCCTGCACCGGTGACGACTCCGACTCCGGCGACGCCGCCCAGAGGCTCGACGCGGCCTCCGAGGCCCTCACGGAGGCCGAGTCGTTCGACATCTCCCTGAGCACCGAGGCGCTGCCCAGCGGCACGCGCGGGCTCCTCTCGGCCGAGGGCATCGGCGACCACTCCCCCGCCTTCGAGGGCGACGTGAAGGTCGTGGCGGGCGGCGCGACGCTGGCCGCCGAGGTCATCTCCGTGGACGGCAAGACGTACGCCAAGACCGGCTTCTCGCCCGTGTGGGCCCCGCTCGACCCGTCCACGCTCGGCGCGCCCGATCCGGCGGCGCTCGTGGGCACGGACGCCGACTCGGGCCTGGGCGCACTGCTGAAGGCCACCACCGATCCCGAGGTCGAGGACAAGTCGCGCGACGGCGACCTCGTGCTCACCGAGATCAGCGGAGAGCTCCCGGGCGACCGCATCGCCCAGCTCATCCCCACGGCCGACGCGACCGAGGACTTCGACGTCGTCTACCGCCTCACCGACGACGACGAGCTCCACGACGCCAAGATCTCGGGCCCGTTCTACGGCGGCGAGGACGTGACCTACACGCTGCGGCTCTCACCGCGCGACGAGCCCGCCGGCATCGAGGCGCCCTGATCCCGTGCCGATGAGGGAGCTCGCGTCGCGCGGGTTGCTCGCGCTCGCCGCGGTGGCGATCGGCTTCGCTGCGGCCGACACCTACGTCGTCGTGCTGGCGCTGCCCGACATGATGACCGCGGCCGGGCTGACGGTCGCCGACCTCCAGCGGGCGGCTCCCATCATCTCGGGGTTCCTGCTGGGCTACGTGGCGGTGCTGCCGCTCATCGGGCGGGTCTCCGACCTGCGCGGCCGCGTCCCCGTGCTGATCGGCTGCCTCGTCGTCTTCGCCATCGGCTCGGTCATCACCGCGGCGGGGTACGACCTCACCTCGATCGTGCTGGGCCGGTTCATCCAGGGCATCGGCGGCGGCGGGCTGATCCCGCCGACGCTGGCCCTGATCGCCGACACGTGGCCTGCTGAGCGCCGTGGCCTGCCGCTGGGCATCGTCGGCGCGGTGCAGGAGCTGGGCAGCGTCGTAGGACCCCTGTGGGGCGCCGCGATCCTGGCCTTCGGCACGTGGCACGACATCTTCTGGGTCAACGCCGCCGTCGGCCTGGTGATCGCGGCCGCCCTGCTGCGCCACCGGCCCCCGCGACCCGACCGAGGATGGGACGTTCCGGGGCTCGTGCTGGCGCTGCTCACCGGTGGCTGCCTGCTGCTGGTGATGCTCGAGCCGGAGTCCCTCACGACCGGCGTCACGAGCGGCCTGGCGTTCCTCCCGGTCGTGGGCGAGTCGCGGTGGCTCACGCCGCTGGCGCTCGTCGCCTACGGCCTCGGTGCCGCGTTCGTCGTCCGGCAGGCGACGGCGGCCCGGCCCCTGATCGCCTGGCGCGAGTGGGGCCAGGTGGCCCGCCAGACCGACCTCTGGGGCGCGGCCGCGCTCACGGTGGCCCTCGGCGCCGTCATCCTCACGTTCGCCAGCGCGGAGCCCGAGCGGGCGGTGCTCGCCGACGACGCGATCGTCCTGCTGCCCGTCGCCGCGATCGCGCTCGCGCTGTTCGTGTGGCGCGGGCGGCACGCCGCCCATCCCCTGATCCCCCGTGGGTCGCTCTCCGCCGCCCCAGCGTGGGGCTCCATCGCCGTCTCGTTCTTCGTCGGCTCGGCCCTGATCGCCGCTCTCGTCGACATCCCGTTCTTCGCCCGCCTGACGATCGCGCCCGACGACCAGCTCGAGGCGGCGCTCGTGCTGCTGCGCTTCCTCGTCGCCCTGCCCGTGGGCGCCGTGGCCGGCGGCTGGCTGTTGCGCCGCGTGCCCGCCGGTCCGCTCACGGCCGCGGCGCTCACCCTCTCGGGTGCCTGCTTCCTGGTGATGGCGTCGTGGGACGCGAAGTCCCTGGAGACGTTCGGCGCCACCGTCGTGCTGGCGGCCTGCGGCCTCGGCTTCGGCCTGGCGATCGCCCCCGTCAACGCCGCGCTGCTCGAGCACACGGCCGCCGAGGTGCACGGCCTCGCCAGCGCCCTGCTGGTCGTCGCGCGCATGGTGGGCATGCTCATCGGCATCTCGGCGCTGACCTCCCTGGGACTGCGCGCCTTCCGGGCGGCGGTCGCGGACATCCCGCCGATCGAGGAGCTCTGCAGCGGGGCCACCACCGCCTGCCGTGCCTACAACGGGGCCATGCGCGACGCCGGGATCGCGCAATTGCAGGCCGTCTTCACCGGCGCCGCGGTGGCCGCGTTCATCGCCGCGGCCCTCGCTCTGCTGCTCCTGCGGCGGCGCGCTACTTTTTCCTCATGACGACCGCATTCGACGATCTCCTCGAGGCCAACCGGCACTACGCCCAGACGCACGAGGGAGGTTTCGACGGCATCGCACAGGCGGGTGTCCTGATGGTCACCTGCATGGACTCGCGCATCGAGCCCCTCGCGATGATCGGCCTCAAGCCCGGCGACGCCAAGATCCTGCGCAACCCCGGCGGCCGCGTGACCGACCAGGTGCTCGTCGCGATCGTGCTCGGCGTGTCCATGCTGAAGGTCGACCGCGTCCTGGTCGTCGAGCACACTCGCTGCGCCATGGCGTCCTCGACCGAGGCCGACGTCAAGGCCCGGATCGGCGACAAGAGCGGCACCGATGCCTCTTGGATGACCATCGGCGTCATCGAGGACCAGGAGTCCACCGTGCGCGCCGACGTCAACCGCGTCCACAGCCACCCGCTCGTCCCCGACTCGGTCGAGGTCGCCGGCTTCATCTACGACGTCGACTCGGGTCTCATGACCCCGGTCGACTGATCTCGGTCAACTGATCTCGATACGCGTATCGAGATCACGCTCCGCCGTGCACGAGGCACCTCAGGCGTCGATGAGCTCGGTGTCGATCTCGTAGGCGCCCTGGATGATGAACTCCTTGCGCGGCGGGACCTCGTTGCCCATGAGGAGCTCGAAGACCTCGGCCGACGCCTCGGCGTCGTCCACGGTGAGCCGGCGCAGGGTGCGGTGGCGCGGGTCCATCGTGGTCTCGGCCAGCTGATCGGCATCCATCTCGCCCAGGCCCTTGTAGCGCTGGGGCGCGTCCTTCCAGCGGACGTTGCGCTTCTTCAGCTGCGCCAGCGTGCGCTGCAGTTCGGGGTCGGAGTACGTGTAGATGTACTTGTCCTGCCCCTTCTTGGGCGAGACCAGCTCGATCCGGTGCAGCGGCGGCACGGCGGTGTAGACCCGGCCCGCCTCCACCATCGGCCGCATGTAGCGGAAGAACAGCGTCGCCAGCAGGCAGCGGATGTGTGCGCCGTCGGAGTCGGCGTCGGCCATGAAGATGATCCGGCCGTAGCGCGCCGTGTCGAGGTCGAACGTGCGGCCCGAGCCGGCGCCCACGACCTGGATGATCGACGAGCACTCGGCGTTCTTGAGCATGTCGCCGATGCTGGCCTTCTGGACGTTGAGGATCTTGCCGCGGATCGGCAGCAGGGCCTGGAACTCCGCGTCGCGCGCCGACTTGGCGGTGCCGAGCGCGGAGTCGCCCTCCACGATGAACAGCTCGGAGCGGTCGACGTCGTTGCTGCGGCAGTCGGCCAGCTTCGCGGGCAGCGCGCTGGACTCGAGCGCGTTCTTGCGACGCTGCGTGTCACGGTGCTGGCGGGCCGCCAGGCGCGTGCGCGACGCCCCGACGACCTTCTCCATCACGAGGCGCGCCTTGGCCTTCTGTGCGGTCTTCGTCGAGGTCAGGAACGCCTTCAGCTCGCGCGCGACGATCTTGTTCACGATGCGCGTGACGGCGGGCGTGCCGAGGACCTCCTTCGTCTGGCCCTCGAACTGCGGCTCGGCGAGGTTCACGGTGACGACCGCGGTCAGGCCCTCGAGGACGTCGTCCTTGATGACGTCGGGGTCGCCGTTCTTGAGCATCCGCGAGTTCCGCAGGACCTCGTTGAAGGTCTTGGTGACGCCGCGCTCGAAGCCCGAGACGTGGGTGCCGCCCTTGGGGGTGGCGATGATGTTGACGAAGGACCTCACGACCGAGTCGTAGTCGGTGCCCCACCGCAGTGCGATGTCGACGCCGAGCGTGCGCTCGACGTCCTGGGGCGTCATGTGGCCCTTCGAGTCGAGCACCGGGACCGTCTCGACGAACGTGTCCTCGCCCTGGATGCGCAGGACCTCGTTGACGGCCGTGTCCGAGGCGAGGAACTCGCAGAACTCGGAGATGCCGCCCTCGTGGAAGAAGTCCTCCTCGCGCACCTCCGCCTCGCGCTCGTCGCGGATCGCGATGCGCAGGCCGGGCACGAGGAACGAGGTCTGGCGGGCGCGGCCGACCAGCTCGTCGTAGGCGAACTTCGCGCCCTTGATGAAGATCTGCGGGTCGGCCCAGTAGCGGACGCGGGTGCCGGTGCGCGACTTCGCGACCTTGCCGATCTTGCGCAGCGTGTTGTCGGGGGTGAAGTCCGCGTCGGCGCCGTCGCCGGCGAACACGCCGGGGACCCCGCGACGGAAGGACATCGCCCACGTGGCGCCGCCCTTGTCGACCTCGACGTCCAGGCGCGCGGAGAGCGCGTTCACGACCGACGCGCCCACGCCGTGCAGGCCGCCGGTGGCGTTGTAGGAGCCGCCGCCGAACTTCCCGCCCGCGTGCAGCTTCGTGTAGACGACCTCGACGCCGGTCAGGCCGGTCTTGGGCTCGATGTCGACGGGGACGCCGCGGCCGTCGTCGCGGACCTCGACCGACCCGTCCGGGTACAGGACGACGGCGATGTGGGAGCCGTGCCCCGTCAGCGCCTCGTCGACCGAGTTGTCGATGATCTCCCAGAGGCAGTGCATGAGCCCGCGCGTGTCGGTGGAGCCGATGTACATGCCCGGTCGCTTGCGTACCGCTTCCAGTCCCTCGAGGACGAGCAGATTGCGTGCGTCGTAGGTCGAAATGTCCGGTTCCTCCTCATCGGTCCCCCGGCCCCCACGGTATCGAGCCGGCCCCACCGGATCGCACGTGACACGCGGCGTCGGCGCGTCCGACACGCGTTTGGCGCCGTGAGGGAGTATTCATGGTGATGTTCGACGACACCCGACGAAATGAGGACACCGTGACGGCCACTGCCGAGTTCCCCGCCCTCACCGCTACCGACCGCTGCGATCGTTGCGGCGCGCAGGCCCTGGTCCGCGTCGAACTGCCCTCGGGCACCGACCTGGTCTTCTGCGGTCACCACGCCCGCCAGCACGAGACGCGCCTGCGCGAGATCGCCATCGCCTACCGCGACGAGAGCGACAGCCTGAGCGTCTGAGGGTCCGCCCTCCAGCCGACAGAGAACGGCGCCGAGCCCCTGGGGGCTCGGCGCCGTTTCGTCGTCCTCAGTACTTGAAGACGCCGTAGGCCTTCGTCTGCGTGACCGAGCGCCAGTGCTCGACGTACGAGTCGTACACGTCGGGGTCGGTCGTGATGGTCGTGATCTCGTCACTGGCCACCAGGTTGGAGCCGGTGAGGTTCGCCGAGCCGGCCAGGACGACCTTCACGCGAGCGCCCGACTTGGGCCACACGCCGCCGCTGGGGAGGCGCTCCTCGGGGTTCATCCGGTTCCGCTTGAGCTTGGCGTCGACCAGGATCGTCTTGTCGTGCACCTGGGCGTAGGCCGCGTCGACCTCGGTGCGCGAGGTCTTCAGGACGTCGAGCACGGGCTTGCACACGCGCAGCAGCTGGCGGCAGTGCTCGAGGTAGTTCTTCTTCCAGTCGTCCTTGAACGCGACCACCGAGACGCGGCAGCCGGCGTTGTTGAGGGCCGCGAGCTTGTACGCCAGCGCGATGCGGCGGTACTTGAAGCGGTTCTCCATCAGGCGGATGCGGCACTGCTCGTCCGGGACGATCCGGTTGAGCATGTTGAGGATCGGGTCACGACCGTTCGTGGGCGTCGCGCGCAGCGGCGTCACGTGGATCGTGTAGTTCGCCAGGTTCGAGTACAGCAGGCCCTTCTTGGCGTAGGCGCTGGAGTAGCCGTCGCGGGTGGCGGTGCGGTAGCCGTAGCGCGTGCTGCGCTTGGCGATGTAGCGGCCGTAGTCGTTGCCGACGCGGCGCTCGGCCCACATGTCCTTCCAGACGCCACGCATCTGGTACCAGAGCTTCTTGTCGTTGTAGACGGTGCTGCCGTTGTTGTAGGTGCGCTCGGCGCTGCGGCCGCCGAAGTTCGACGAGCCGGTCCACACGACGCCCTTGGCGCGACGGCCACTGCGGGTGTACGTGTCGCTGACCATGACGATCTTGGAGTGCATGATCGCGCCGTTGACGCGCGAGAGGCAGGCCATGGACTTGCCGTTGGAGCAGATCTTGAACTTGCCGTACTTGGTCTTGTTGAGCTGGCTGCGCAGCTTCTTCGACGCACCCGACTGGTGGGCGTTCGGGTGGATGAACCGCACGTTGACGCCGGCCTTCGCGGCGCGGACGAGCTCACGGCCGACCCGGACCGAGTCCTCCATGCGCGAGTTCGCGGCGTAGACCGACGTGGCGCGGCGCTGCTTCTTGGACTTGAGCTTGCCCGCCGGGGTCTTGTAGGAGCCGCGGATGAGGCGCTCGAGGTCGTTCAGCAGCGTGTAGTCACGGTTGCGACCGCCCTTGTCGAAGTACGGACGCGCGAAGTTGCCCTCGACCTCGACGGGGTACGAGGCGCCGTAGGGGCGCTTGCGGACGGCGGCCGCGACGGCCTGCGGCGCGGCCTGCTGGGCCTCGGCGGCCGGTGCCTCGGTGGGGTCCGCCTGCGGCTCGACGGCGGCCGGAGCCGCCGCGGCGCCCTCGGCCTCGTCGGCACCGAAGGTGGTGGACGCGGCGACGAGCGGCAGCACGAGCGCACCGAGGGTGGCGACACTCGCGAGTCGAAGTCGATGACTGACGGACACGGTGAAACTCCCCCGAGACGAAAACAAGCGGTCGCAACAGACTAACCCATGGTCACGCGGGGTCCGGGGACCGCGGCCGCGGGTGCTGCGACGGTATAGTCCGGCGGGTGGCGCGCATTCTCCTGAAGGTCCACCACGCGGCTCTGGACCCGGCCGACGCCACCAGCGTCCTCGAGCGCAATCTCATCGGGAACAACGTCGGGAACCTGGCCTTCAGCTTCGCCTCCGAGCGACTCCTGACCCATCCCGGCGACGCCGTGACCGCGGCGCCCACCGGCCCCTGGTTCGCCGATCCCGCCCGGGTGAACCGCGAGTTCGACCATGTCGTCTTCCCGCTCGCGAACCACTTCCGCGCCTCGAACCTCAAGGCGCTGGACCGCCAGTCCGCGGCGATCGAGCAGCTCACCACCGGCTTCACCGTCCTGGGCGTCGGGGCGCAGGCCGACCTCGACGGGAACGCGCCGCGCGACGAGCGTGAGGCCGTGGAGGCGGCCACGCGCCGGTTCGTGCGGGCCGTGCTGGAGCGGGGCCCCTCGATCGGGGTCCGGGGCGACTTCACGAAGGAGTACCTGGTCGACCTGGGGTTCGACGACGCCGAGGTCGACGTCATCGGCTGCCCCTCGATGTTCCTGCACGGCCCCGAGCTGCCGTTGCGCCTGCCGGAGTCGGTCGGCGACGACGACCCGATCGCGATCACCATCTCCCCCTACGTGCGCGAGATGGGCCCGATCCTGCAGCAGGGGTTGCGCCGGCACCGCCGGCTCACCTACATCGGTCAGGACATCCACACGCTGCGGCTGCTGCTGCGCGGGACCCCGCTCACGGGTGACGACGCACGGCTCCCCCTGTCGCCCGAGCACCCGGTGTTCGCGCCCGGGCGCACCGTGTTCCCGCTCAACATCCCGGCGTGGCAGGAGTTCCTGCGCGGCCAGCGCTTCACGTACGGCACGCGCATCCACGGCACGATCGTGTCGCTGATCTCCGGCACGCCCGCGGTCCTGCTCGCGCACGACTCGCGCACCCTCGAGCTGGCTCGGTACCACCGGATCCCGTTCGTGCGGCTCGACCAGCACGACCCCGCGGATATCTCGGTGCCCGAGCTGTTCGCGCAGGCCGACTGGGCAGCACTGGTCGAGGGGCACCGTGAGCGCTGGGACACCTACGCGGCGTTCCTCGAGCGGCACGGACTGCGCCACGGCTTCGGTCCGGACGGCGGGACCGAGCGCTTCGACGCGGCCGTGGCCGCCGTCGCCGCCGATCCCGGCTACCCGCCGGTGGTCCGCTCGGACGCCGGACCGGTGTCTCCCGCCCGGCGTCTCGCTCGCGCCGTGCGCCGCCGGCTGCCCTGACCGGTCTCGATACGCCGCTCGCTGCGCTCGCGAGCTACTCGACCAGCGAGCCCGGTGATCGAGTGACGGCGAGCGCGGCGAGACGTCGTATCGAGATCAGGTCACTCCCCGCGTCACGCAGAACGGCCCGCGACCGTGAGGTCGCGGGCCGTTCTGGTGGAGCGGTGACTCAGTCGAGGTAGTCGCGCAGGACCTGCGAGCGCGACGGGTGACGGAGCTTGCTCATCGTCTTGGACTCGATCTGGCGGATGCGCTCGCGCGTGACGCCGTAGACCTTGCCGATCTCGTCGAGGGTCTTGGGCTGGCCGTCGGTGAGGCCGAAGCGCATCGACACGACGCCCGACTCGCGCTCGCTGAGCGTGTCCAGGACCGCGTGCAGCTGCTCCTGCAGGAGGGTGAACGACACGGCGTCGGCCGGGACGATGGCCTCGGAGTCCTCGATGAGGTCGCCGAACTCGCTGTCGCCGTCCTCGCCCAGCGGCGTGTGGAGGCTGATCGGCTCACGGCCGTACTTCTGGACCTCGACGACCTTCTCGGGCGTCATGTCCAGCTCGACCGCCAGCTCCTCGGGCGTGGGCTCGCGGCCCAGGTCCTGCAGCATCTGGCGCTGGACACGGGCCAGCTTGTTGATGACCTCGACCATGTGGACGGGGATGCGGATCGTGCGGGCCTGGTCGGCCATCGCGCGGGTGATCGCCTGGCGGATCCACCACGTGGCGTAGGTCGAGAACTTGAAGCCCTTGGTGTAGTCGAACTTCTCGACGGCGCGGATGAGGCCGAGGTTGCCCTCCTGGATCAGGTCCAGGAAGAGCATGCCGCGACCCGTGTAGCGCTTGGCCAGCGAGACGACGAGTCGCAGGTTGGCCTCGAGCAGGTGGTTCTTGGCGCGGCGACCGTCGATGATGATCCAGTCGAGCTCCTCGCGCATCTTCTCCGTGACGCGCTTGGACTTGGCGAGCTTCTCCTCGGCGAAGAGGCCGGCCTCGATCCGCTTGGCGAGCTCGACCTCCTCGGCGGCGGTCAGCAGCGCGACCTTGCCGATCTGCTTGAGGTAGTCCTTGACCGGATCGGCCGTGGCGCCGGCGACGGTGACCTGGACGGCGGGCTCGTCGGTGTCGTCGGCCGAGGAGATCGTGAAGCTGGCGCTGGCCTCCTCGTCCTCCTTCAGCGTCGGATCGGTGGCCAGATCCTTCTCGAAGACCTCGTCGGCGATGTCGGGGAGGACCTTCTTGCCGTCGGCGTCGACGGCCGGCTTGGTCTCGAGCACGTCGGCCAGATCGACCTGGTCTCCGAGCACGACCTCCTTGGCGCCGCTCGCGGCCTTCTTGGCCGGTGCCTTCTTCGCCGGGGCCTTCTTGGCGACGGCCTTCTTGGCGGGCGCCTTCTTCGCGGTCGCTGCCTTCGCGGTCTGGGCGGCTCGAGTCACCGGAACATCAACCTCACAACGTCGTTTCGGGCATGACAATGAGGCCTGCGGTCAACCTCTGGGTCAAGTCTGCCACGGTGCCCGAAACACCCGGGTACCGGTTCAGTCGACGGGCCAGGAATGCACGGGTTCGCCGGTGTGCATGTGCTCGGCGTAGCGCCGGGTCAGGGCACGCATCGAGTCGAAGACGTCGGAGCCTCGCGTGTGGAGACGGTCGAACTGGGCCGTCATCCACGAGGAGCCGTTCTGGCCCGTGACACAGCGCCGCTCGATGATCTGGAGGAACTCGTCGATCACCGGGCCGTCGACCCCGCGTCGCTCCAGCCCGATGTGGGCCAGGGGCAGCAGGTGCCGCAGCACGAGCTCACGGACCGGCACCGTGCCGATGCCGGGCCAGTAGGCCTCGGCCTCGATCCCGGCGGACGCCGCCTCGTGGAAGCCCTCCTCCGCGGCGCGGAACGACAGCTGGCTCCACACCGGACGGTCCTGCTCGGTCAGCGCCGTCACCAGCCCGTAGAAGAGGGCGGCATTGGCGACGGTGTCCTTCACCGTGGGGCCCGAGGGCAGCAGCCGGTTCTCCACGCGCAGGTGCGGCTTGCCGTCGACGACGTCGTAGATCGGGCGGTTCCAGCGCCAGATCGTGCCGTTGTGCAGCCGCAGCTCGGGCAGGGTCGGAATCCGGCCCGCCTCGATCTCGGTCACGGGGTCCTCGTCGTCGACGATCGGCAGCAGCGCCGGGAAGTAGCGCGAGTTCTCCTCGAACAGGTCGAAGACCGAGGTGATCCACCGCTCGCCGAACCACACGCGGGGACGCACGCCCTGCGCCTTGAGCTCGTCGGTGCGCGTGTCGGTGGCCTGCTCGAACAGCGCGATGCGGGTCTCCTGCCACAGCCGGCGGCCCAGGAAGAACGGCGAGTTGGCGCCCACGGCGATCTGGACCCCGGCGATCGCCTGAGCGGCGTTCCACGTGGGCGCGAAGTCGTCGGGCTCGACCTGCAGGTGCAGCTGGGTGCTCGTGCACGCGGCCTCGGCGATGATCGTGTCGATCGTCGTGCGGAGACGCTCGACCCCGTTGATGACCAGGTGGATGTCCTCGCCGCGCGCCGTGAGGATCTGGTCCGACAGCAGGTGGTACCGCGGATTGGACGAGATCGCCTCGCGGGTGAGGTGCTGCGTGTCGAGCGTGGGGAGGATGCCGATCATCATCAGCCCGGTGCCGACGGTCTGGGCCTTCTGCTGGGCGGCGTTCAGGTCGTCGCGCATGCTGTCGGCCATGTCGGCCAGGCCCCGCCCCGCCACGGGCGACGGGGGCACGTTGATCTCGACGTTGAACTGGCCCAGCTCGGTCTGGAAGTCCTCGGTCGCGATGGCGTCGAGCGTCTCGGCGTTGCGCAGCGCCGGGTCGCCGCTCTCGTCGACGAGGTTGAACTCGATCTCGATGCCGACGTGCGGGTCGGGCACGGAGAAGTCCTGCTCCCCCAGCATCGCCGCCAGCACGTCGAGGTTCCGGCGCACCTTGGCGCGATACCTCGCACGGTCCTCGCCGGTGAACTCACGGGCTTCGACGTCTTGTCCCATGCAGCCAGCCTAGGGCCGATCAGGCGCTCGCATCGGCCGCCGACCAGCGGTCAGGATGCAGGCCCGCCTCGAGCGCGCCGTGCAGCAGCAGCCCCATGCGGTAGTGCGGCTCCAGTGCGAGGGCCCGCTCGAGCGCGAAGCGCGCCCGCACGCCGTCGCCCATCTGCCAGGCAGCGAAGCCTGCGAGGCACAGCGAGGCCGGCGCGAAGTCCGCGGCGGCGACCCGCGAGACCGCGGCCCACAGGGCGTACATCGGCATGGCGTTCTGCCGGGTGATGCCCAGCCAGGCCGAGTCGCGCACCTGCCGGCCCGAGACCCGGACGGCCAGCTCCACGAGGTCACCGTCCGTGAGCCGCTCCTCGACGAGGAAGCGCTCGGTGAGTCGGGCGACCGTCTCCTGCTCGCGCGACAGGAAGGCTTCCGGGTCCGTCGTGAGTGCCCGCGCCATGAAGCGCTGGAGCACCTCCTCATGGGCCGCTTCGAGCCACCGCTGCCGCTGCCCCCGGGCGGGTGCCACCTCGGCGGCCAGGTCGGATCGGTCGCGCGCGATCACCTGGCCCTGCGCGACGGCGTGCACGATCGCCTCGTGGTGCTCGTCGAGCGTGTACGGCAGACCGCCCTCGGGGTGGCCGGAAAGATCGGCCCAGTACCGATCGCCGTCCGCCCAGAGCGTCAGCCAGTCCCGGCGCGGCGGCAGCGCATCGCGCAGGGCGAGGGCCATGGTGCGAGCCCGCTCCGCGTCCTCGGACAGCGCGAAGAGGAAGAAGCCCTCGTCGCCGTTGCGCAGGAGATGCCCCGCGAGGTCGGCCGCGAGGTCGTCCTCGAACCCCGGATCGGGCAGGTCGTGCCGGAGTCTGAACCCGAACCGGCAGTTCGGGCCCGACACCGCGAGAGCGATCACGCACTCGCGGGGGACGAAGCCGAAGAACGTCGGCAGCGCGTTGAGGAGGTCTTCATGGGTGTGGGCGCGGAACACGTCGTCAGGCATGGGACGACCTTCGTGCCTGGCGAGGGTCCGGCTGTACCCCTCGCCGCGCCCCTGTGGACGAGCGGCGGCGCTCCGCCGGCCCTGTGGACGGCGGAGGCCGGCGCCCTTCCTAGCGCCGGGCGGTCCGTCTCCGGGCCGACACGGCGCCGTACGCCACGGCGAGTACGAACACGGCGATCACGAGGGCGACCTGGGCGCTGTCGGCGCCCGGAGACACCCGGGGCGGCTCCCGGACGGTCATCCTCGGGTCGACCGCCTCGGCCGTCACCTCGAACCGGGGCTCGGAGCGCACCGCGTCGGTCACGCCCTCGCACCGCTGCTCGGCGGCCACGGTGACGAACTCCCCCGACTCGGCCCCGATGCGTGAGGTGAGCAGGAACTCGGTCACCTGCGCGGGCGGGAGGCCGGGCCCGGCGAACTCGATCCGGCGCCCGTCCAGGACCCGGTTCCACCCGTCGGGTCCCGTCGCGTCGATCACCGACGTGTCCTCCGGAAGCTCGAGCGCGAGACCGGTGGTCGACGACTCGCACCCGCCTTCCACCGTGACGACGAGGACGGACGTGCCGTTGCCCTGGGGCAGGACCTCGTCGATCGCCACATCCGCGAGCGCCGGCGCGGCCGGGCCGAGCAGCACCGCGACCAGGGCGGCCACGAGCGCAATGGCCCGCATCGGCGCGTGTCGTCGGCTCATGGGATCTCCACCTCTCCGGACACCACGGGCTCGTCGAACCGGGTCAGTCGCGCGGACACCGAGAGGCGCCACGCGCCCGGCAGTGGCAGGTCGGCGGTGCCCTCCCAGTGACCGGCCCTCGTGCGGACCAGCGGCCGGTTGATCGGCCCGACCTCGGCCTCCTCGAGCGCGATCTGGAGGCGTGGCGTCTCCTCGAGGTCGACGACGTCGCCGGCCGTGTCGGTGAGCGTCACCTGGATGGCGTTGGTGCCCTGACGCACCGGCGAGACGACCACGTCCACCCGGTGGGACTCCCCCAGGTCGAGCTCGAGCCGCTGCACGGTGGGGACGTCCTGCACGATCGTGTCGGACCTGGCCGGAGGGGTCTGTCCGACCAGCGCGCCGGTGGCCACGAGCACGGCCGCGACCACGACGGCCTCGAACGAGACCGTGCGGCGGAGCAACTCCGCGGCCGACGAGGCCTCACGCCCGCTCAACCGGCCGACCAGCACGCGACGGTTCCAGGCGGCCACCGCGACGACGGGCACGAGCAGCAGCACCTTCACGAGCACCGCTCGGCCGTAGCCGGTCTCCCACAGCGCTGGGAACGACCCGGCGATCCGCCAGAAGAGGACGACCCCCGCGACGGCGAGCGCGACGAGCGTCACTCCGGCGGCGGCCGAGAAGCGGGCGACGGCCGCGGCGCGGTCCTGCACCCGCAGCGCCGGACCGGCCGCGAGCACGAGGCCCAGGCCCAGCAGGCCACCCCACCACAGGGCGCCGGCGCTCACGTGGACGAGGTCCGCTGTCAGGACGAGCCACCACGGGCCGTAGCTGCGCGTGTGACCGACCTGGAGCAGTGACGCGACGACGAGGGCCGCACCCACCGCGGCGAGGACGGGCTCGCGTGCACGGCCCAGGAGCGCGGCCGCAACCCCGGCCGTCAGCACGAGCGCGGCGAGCCCGGCGGAGGAGGTGGCACCGTCGCGCCACGCCTCGGCGGTCATCACCGACGACAGCGGCCCTCCGGACTCCCAGACGGCGGTGAGCGGCATGAGCAGGACCGCGGCGAGCACCGCGAGCGCACCGAGGCCGGCCGTGGTGCGCCGTGTGCGCCGCTCGACGCCGGGCTGACGGCGCGCCGCACCGGGGGCGATGAAGAGCGAGAAGACGACCAGACCGGCGACGCCGAGGGCACCGGCGTACCTGAGCGCCTCGACGACGGTCCGCGCGACGACGAGCTCGCGCTCGGTCTCCGTGGTCGGGACCCCGATGGCACCGGGCGTGGCCGCGCCGATGGCGAAGGTGAATCCCCCGCTGACGGGATGGGAGTCGGCCGACACGACGCGCCACGTCACCACGTGGGTGCCGTCGGCCAGCGGCTCCGCCGGCCGGATCCGCAGCACGGTGTCGCGCACGGAGAACTCCGCGGCCTCGGTCTCACCGGCGGCGTCGAGCACCGCGTTGCCCGTGCCGGCGAGGCTGACCGGCTCGGTGAAGGTGACCGTCAGCTCGGCCGGTGACTGCGTGAGCACCTGGCCGTCGGCGGGGTTGCTCCCGATCGGCGACGCATGGCCGAAGGCCGCGACGGGCCACACCAGGAGCAGGAGCAGCCCGGAGAGCACGGCGGCGAGCCGTGCCCTCCGGGCCACCGGGGCGTGGGTCACCCGCGGCTCCGGGTGCGGCCGAGCGCGAGCCCGCCCGCTGCCAGGCCGAGGGCGCCGAGCACGACGCCCACCCAGCCGAGCGTATTGGAGCCGGTGCCGGCCTCCTCGTGATCCGCGGCTTCCTCGTCCGTGGCGCCGTGACCGTCACCCTCGGAGGCCGTGGTCTCGATGAAGGGCGCCGGGGACTCGGGCTCGTCCTGGCCCTCGTCGTACGTCTGGGTCCAGGCGGTCTCGCCCTCCTCGCAGGTCTGGATCACGGGGAAGACGAGCTTGGTGCCCTCCTCCTCCGGCAACGGCATCTGCAGCGCGACGGTGTCGCGCAGGCCGTCCTCCAGCGGGGTCTTCGCCGTGTAGACGACCTCGGCCACGCGCTCGGTGTACTCGCCGCCGTGGCCGTTGTCGACCGCGGACTCGAGCTTCTCGATCTTCTTCTCGACCGTCCAGTTCGGGTTGACCGTGGGCGTGACGGCGATGATCTCCTCGGGCAGCTGGACGGTCAGTCGCGTCGTGGGCGAGGTGCCACAGCCGTGGCCGACCGAGAAGGTCAGCACGCTGTAAGCGCCTGCCGCCGTCGAGGACGGGGTCACGCTGACGTGGGCCGAGGCCACTGCGGCGGCGGAGACGACGAGGGCCGACGAGGTGAGGGTGAGTGCTGCCGTCCGGGCAGCATGACGTGCAAGGGACATGGTTCTTCTCCTGAGTTCGGGGAGCCGCCCGCGGACAGGCGGCACGAGGTCACCCGCAGGGGCGGGCGACCGGGGCGATGACGACCCAGGAGGAAGGCGGACCACGCCGCACCACGACGTGCTCGAGGAGGCGGACGCCGGACACCGGTCCGGTCGTCAGGAACGGGAGGGGCACGCGCGCGGGAACCGCTCGACGGTGCCCGAGCCTCAGGACGAAGGAGACGCGCTGCCACCAGGCCCACCAGAGTCGCTCGGCCACGGCGATGCCGGCGGCCACCAGCACGAGGCCGACGACGTGGGCCACGGCCATCGACGGGCCGGGCAGGACCTGATGCCCGTGCACGTAGCCCGCCAGGACGTGGATGGCGACCTGCGGCACCGCGAGCAGGCCGAGCGCCGAGGCGAAGCCGATGCGCCGCGCGGCGGCCCACCAGGCCAGCGCTCCCCCGGCCACCACGACCGGGACGACGGCGACGGCGGGCGGGGGCTCACCGCTGCCGGCCACGTGGGCGCCGACGGCCATGAGGGTCGCCCACAGGCTCACCGACGCGGCGCGGACGAGGCGCGCGATCGGGGCAGAGGGGGCTGACACGGTCGTCATCGTACGGGCAGCCGAACTCGTGGCCGTACTCCTTGACGCGATGTTTACACGGCCGTCACGCCGGGGGTGGCGCGCCCGGACGCCGACACCCCTGAGCGGCGTGCCGCTCGTGGCCGGCACAACGGCTGGAACGGCGGGACATTCCCATTCGGTGTCTCATTCACCATCGCGACACCTTCACATCCGGAGGCCTCCCGTAACGCGCCGGTTCGCGCGACGACCGCCTCCCGAAACGCGTCGCCGCCAGATTGAGGGCCGAATCGTCCCCAGCCGAAGGAACTTCCCCGCATGTCAGTCACACGAGTCCTGTCCCACCTCACCGCAGCGGCCGTCGCGACGACCGCGCTGGCGCTCCCCGCGACGGCGGCGCACGAGGACGGCACCGGCGTGATCCGAGGCACCGTCCTGGAGACGGGCCACGTGATCGCACCGGGCATCGACGTGTCGCTCTACCGGTCCACCGGCGAGTTCGTCGCCGCCACCGTCGCCGACTCGGCCGCCGGCGCGTACGAGTTCCGTGGCCTCGACGCCGGCTCCTACACGATCTGGTTCGAGAACCAGAACGAGGCGGTCAGCGAGTGGTACGACAACCGGCCCGACAAGCCCCAGGCGACGCCCATCAGCCTCGGCACCGGTCAGACGTTCGTCGCGAACGCCTATCTCACGCAGATCAGCGAGAACCTCGTCCGGCCCACGATCAGCGGCACCGCCGCCGTGGACTCGGTCCTCACGGCGGCGCGCGGCACGTGGTTCCCCACGGTCGGCGTCGACTTCGGCTACCAATGGCTGCGCAACGGCGTCGTGATCGAGGGGGCGACGGCGTCGACCTACCGACTCCGTGACGCCGACTCCGGACGCGCGATCTCGGTCCGGGTGATCGCGACCGTCCAGGGTGCCCACGAGTCCGCCACGAGCACGCCTACCGCCCCCGTGACGGGCGGCACCCCGCCCGTCCAGACGATCGCGAACACGGCGAGGCCGTCGATCAGCGGATCGACCGTCGCCGGCTCCGTGCTGAGCGCCACTGCCGGGACCTGGGCGCCCGCCGACGCGAGCGTGAGCCTGCAGTGGCTTCGCGGCGACACGGTCGTGGGAACCGGGCCGACGTACCGGACCACGGTCGACGACATCGGCTCGCAGCTGATCGTCCGCGCCACCGCGACCAAGTCGGCCTGGACCTCGGCCGTGAGCGAGTCCGCCCCGTTCGGATCGATCGCCGCCGCCCCGGTCGTCTCCGCTCCCGTCAGCACCGCGAAGCCCACGGTCAGCGGCACCTCCCGGGTCGGCAGCACCGTCACCGCGAGCACCGGCTCCTGGAGCACCGCGGCGTCACACACGTTCCGTTGGACGCGCAACGGCGCCACGATCCCCGGCGCCAAGGCCCGCACCCACCGCCTGACCGCCGCCGACGCCGGCCGGCGGATCGCGGTCGTCGTCACGGCCACGAACGCCGGGGGCTCCGCCACGGCCACGAGCGCGGTGCGCGTCGTCGCGAAGGCCACGTCGCGGATCCGCGTCAGCGCCTCGTCGCCGCGCAAGGGCCGACTGAAGGTCAAGGCCACGGTCTCCTCCGCCGGAGCGCGGACGGGCCGGGTCACCGTGACCGTCAAGGTCGGCGGCAGGACCAAGGTCAAGCGGGCGACGCTCGCCAAGGGCACCCGGACGATCACGGTCACCGGCCTGCGCAAGGGCCGGGCCACGGTCCGCGTCGTCTACAGCGGCGACGCCTCGACCTCGGGTGCCTCCCTCAAGAAGAAGGCCACCGTGCGCTGATCCCCCGCCCCTGCGGCTCCCCCCAGTCCTCGGTCCGACGTCCCGTCGGCGGACCGAGGGACCGGCTCCCCGACCCGGTCCCGACGACCCGGTGCCTTCCGGTGTCGATCACTTCCAGCCCCACAAGGAGACCATGTGAATGCGTCACAGCGCGTGCCCTGGAGGACACGCAAAGTCGCCGTCGCTGCCCTCGCTCTCGGACTGACTGCCGCCGCCACGACCTACGTCATGGCCCAGCAGGACGTCAGCGGCACCGACTCCGGCAACAGCACGAAGTTCAACGTCGTCGGCGACGGAGACCTGCCCACCAAGAAGCCGAAGCTCGGCGAGGACCGCGCCGGGCTCTCCGCCGAGGAGACCGGCTACGCGATCCACGTGGCCTCCACGGACTCGAGCGTCCCCTCGGACGCCACCGACGTCCGCGGCAAGCCCGGACCGGAGTTCCTCTACGCCGACCTGCCGGACCTCAGTGAGGGCCACACCGGCCGTACCGCCGTGGTCGCCCTCTACGACTACACGCACGACGTGACGTACGACCAGGTCGTCGACCTGGGCGCAGGCCAGGTCATCGAGACGAAGAAGTCCGGCACGGCCCAGCCGCCGACCTCCGCCACCGAGGCGGACCTGGCGATGAAGCTGGCCATCGAGTCCGACGCCGACCTGGGCTTCAAGACCGAGTTCGAGGAGAACATGGGCGTCCCGCTCATCGATCCCGACCAGGTCGACTACGTCGCCGGCGCCTGGGTCTTCAACAAGACCACGTCCAAGGGCCAGGAGTGCGGCAAGGACCGCTGCGCCCAGCTCATGGTCTCGACCGCGTCCGGGGTGTACCTCAACACCTTCGACTTCGTCGTCAACCTGTCCACCCAGAAGATCGTCCGCACCCAGTGAGCAGGAAGAGAAGTCCGATGCGAATGAAGACACTGACGCGGATCGTCGCCGCCGGCGCGACCGCATTCCTCACAGCAGGGCTCGTGTCCGCCCTGCCCTCGTCGGCAGCCGCCGCCGAGGACTCGCCCCTGGCCTGCGCGGACAGCGCGATCACGAAGAAGCTCGAGAACGGCTCCGCGTGGCGGATGTGCGCGCGCATCCACCCGATCAAGGGCCTCATCCTCGAGCAGATCGAGTTCAAGCCCGCGACCGGCGAGTACGAGTACGCCGGGTACAAGCGGGTCCTGGACCAGCTCAACATCGCCCAGCTGAACGTGCCGTACGACACCGGCCACGTCCAGTACAACGACATCACCTCCTATGGGTTCGGCAAGCAGTACCTGATGACCCAGGGCCCCGAGGTGTGCAGCGGCGAGGCGATGGACGTGGACCAGTCGTTCACGTACAGCGGCCGGCTGGTCGAGCGGACCGTCCCGGGCATCTGCGTGCAGGAGGACCCGATGGGCCTCGTCACGCACGCCCAGGAGACCCAGATCGGCGGCGGCACGCTGTACGCCGACCAGGGCACGGCCCTCGCGGTCTCGTCCATCTCGAAGATCAGCTGGTACGAGTACCAGCAGCGGGTGACCTTCGACGACCACGGCCAGATCGACGTCGGCCTCGGCGCCACGGGCGACATCGCCCCGGGCTGGGCCTCCGACAGCGGGAACGCGTTCTTCGGCAACAACCCGAAGACCGGCTGGCCGCTCTCGGGCAAGTCGTCGGTGACCACGACGACCGGCGGCGAGACCACGACGAAGGAGATCCAGTCGTACGCCGGCTCGCACTGGCACAACGCGATGTTCAAGGTCGACTTCGGCATCGACAAGGGCGAGAAGCAGACCGTCGAGCAGTGGGACTTCGCCAGCCCCGGTGCCGGTACGCGGGCGCCGATCGTCGAGGGCACGGGAACGGTCAAGAGCTCGGCCTTCACGTCGATCGAGAACGACGACCACGACCAGCTCAGCTGGTGGCGGGTGCTCAATCCCAACAGCAAGAACAAGGACGGCCACGCCCGCTCCTACGAGATCGTGAACAACAACACGTCGAACGAGCTCATCCCTGACTGGGCGCCTTCGGTGACGTTCACGAACTACCGCTCGTGCGAGGAGTACGCGTCGGACAACCTCAACGCGGGCTGCCCTGGCAAGAGCATCCTCGACTACGTGGCCGGCGACACCCACGAGCTGACCGATCCGGTCGCGTGGGTCAACGTCGGGTTCCACCACACGGACAAGGACGAGGACCAGTCGCCGATGCCGATCCACTGGCAGAAGTTCCAGCTGGTGCCGCGTGACTTCTTCGCGCAGAAGCCGACCATCACCGATTCCCGCAAGTGCATCAACGGCCCGTTCTCCTCGGTCAACGCGGTGACGAAGCCGTGCACCCCGGAGAACACGGTCAAGCCGAAGATCAGCGACAAGGCCGACGGCGCCGCCGCGGTCGTGCCGGCGGTCGGCAAGGTCCTGACGTCCAGCACG
This sequence comes from Aeromicrobium choanae, assembly GCF_900167475.1. Lineage (NCBI taxonomy): Bacteria > Bacillati > Actinomycetota > Actinomycetes > Propionibacteriales > Nocardioidaceae > Aeromicrobium > Aeromicrobium choanae. The sequence goes on from NZ_LT796768.1 coordinate 125,583, forward strand.
GGCACGTGGCGCAGCGCCGCGCAGCGGCTGACGTACGCGCACACCTGGTTCCGCAACGGCGAGGCCGTGTCGACCGGTCAGGACTACACCCTGACCGAGGCCGACATGAACGCGTCGATCACGGTCAAGGTGAGCGCGTCCGCCACCGGCTTCCCGACGAACGTCGCGGAGTCCGACGCGATCGTCTGGGGCACCCCGCCCACGACGGAGCCGACGCCCGAGCCGACGACGGAGCCGACCACGGCCCCGACGACGGCACCGACGACGAGGCCCACCACGGCCCCGACGCCGAAGCCCGTCGTGAAGTCGACGCCGAAGCTGTCGGTGCGTCTCGCGGCGAAGACGGTCAAGCCCGGCCGGACGAACAAGGTCGCCGTCACGGTGACCGCCGGTGGCAAGCCCGTCAGCGGCAAGGTGTCGATCACGGTGGACGGCAAGGTGAGGACCCTGACCCTGGTGAAGGGCAAGGCCAACCTGACGTTCACGGCACCGAAGAAGGCCAAGGGCTACGCGGTGAAGGTGTCCTACGCGGGCAGCTCCACCGTGAAGGCGGCCAGCACCTCGGTGAAGCTCACGGTCAAGAAGTGACCGTGCGCTGATCCGACGGACCGGGGCGTCACCCACGGGCGGCGCCCCGGTCCACCCCACTCTCACGGCTCGCCGTGATCCCCGCACCTCCCCCGACGACGGAGCCCTCATGCGCATCCAGGTCCTCCTGCGAACCGCCGCCCTCACCCTGGCGGCCGCGACCCTCGCCGCCTGCGGCACCGAGCCCCAGCAGATCGCGCTCGGCGGCACGAAGGCCGCCGACACCGCTGAGCGGCGCGAGACCGTCGAGCGCCCCTGGGGCACCGTCAAGGCGTTCCCGCGCCTGCAGAAGGCCGAGCCGCCGAGCGCGGCCGACGTGGTCTTCACGCGGGAGATGATCATGCACCACCGCCAGGCGATCGAGCTGGCCGAGAACGTGCGCGGGCACACGGACCTCGACGACCGGGTCGGCTCGTCGGCGCGATTCATCATCCAGGACCAGAAGAACGAGATCACGACCATGAAGGCGTGGCTGCGCGCCTGGCAGGACACCGGCTCCGCGTCGGACGACCACGACCACGACGCGAACGCCATGCCGGGCATGCTTCCGCAGGCGCGGGTCGACGAGATCACCGAGCTCGATCCCCCCGAGGCCCAGGTCGCGTTCCTGCGAGCGATGATCGAGCACCACGAGGGCGCCGTCACGATGTCGCAGGACTACCTGCCCGAGCAGTCGAACGCGTTCGTCCGCAGCACCGCGACCCACGTCATCAGCGAGCAGACCACCGAGATCAAGTACATGCGGAACCTGCTCGACCAGTGGTGCGAGAAGGACGGACCGGCCACGTGCACCCGGCCGTGAGCCTGCGCCGTCCCCGCCATCTCGGATGGTGGGCCGGAGCGGCGTTCGCGGGGCTCGTCACCCTGTCCCTCGCGACGGGGCTCGTCGGCCACGCCACGGTCACGTCCCCGTCGATGGCACCGGCGCACGATGCCGGGAGCACCTTGGTCACGACCACCCTCGGCACGAGCCGGCTCGACCACGGCGACGTCGTGGTGTTCGACCTGCCACGGAGCTGGAGCGACGCCGAGCGCCAGCGTCTCGGGACCGCCCCGGCCGACGCATCCGCGACCGACGCGATGGTGAAGCGTGTGATCGGCCTCCCGGGCGACCGCGTCACGTGCTGCGCTCCCGGCGGCGCCCTCCTGCGCAACGGCCGGGTGCTCGACGAGCCCTACCTGGCCGAGCCGTCGACCGAGGTCGCGAACGGCACCTACGACGTGACGGTGCCGCCCGGCCACGTGTGGGTCCTGGGCGACAACCGGCGCCGGTCCTTCGACTCGCGCGCGATGCGGGCCCGCCCCGGCGAGTCGGGCTTCCTTCCGCTCTCGACCGTCAGGGCGCGGGTCCTGCTCGGCTGGCCGTGAGGCGCCGCCCTCCTAGGGCCCGCCCGTCGGGTCGAGCGGAGCCACCGCCCCGGCGAGGTTGCGCACCCGCTGTCCGAGCGCGAAGCCGGAGAGGTCGGGACTGCGCACGAGGTACTCCTGCTGCACGAGGTGCTTGAGGATCCGGTAGGCGGTGGCGCGCGGCATGCCGAGGCTCTCGGCGATCTCGCGCGCCGACACCCCGGCCCCCGACCGGGCCACCTGCTCGAGGATCGCGAAGGCGTTGTCCACGGCACCGGGCTCGCGGCCGCGGAAGGGCGTGGGTGGCGCCTTCGAGGGCGTGTCGCTGCTCATGCGCCCAGCAGGTCCGTCGTGATCGTCTCGTCGTGGATGCCCATCCGCCGCAACGCACGACGGCGGTGCGAGCGCAGCCACGCGAACCACAGGACACCGCCGACCAGGGTCGCGGCCGTGAGCACCAGTCCGCCCCGATCCCCCTGCCGGACGTCCTCGACCGTGTCGAGCGCCGCGAGCGTGATCGTCAGGACGACCGCCAGCGCCGCGACCACGACGGGACCGGGAGTGATCTCGTCGATGCGGAACAGGAAGACCGGGAGGGCGAGCGCGACGAGGGCGTACGCGACGATCAGGACCAGCACCGCGGACCTGAGCAGCGTCATGGAGAGCTCACCGACCTCGCGGCCGAGCAGCAGGGTCACGGTGGCCGGGGCGATCGCGAACGGCGTGATCACGGCCAGCGCCGCGACGGGCGAGCCCCAGCGGGTGTGCGTGCGCCCGAGTGACGCCGGCAGCGCACCCTCCCGCGCCAGGGAGAAGATCACCCGGGCGAGGGCGTTCCAGGCGCACAGGGCGAGCGCGAGGAACGAGAGCGCCAGCAGGCTGCTGAGGATCGCGTCGGCCACGTGGACGTCGATCGAGTCGGGGAACCAGCGCTGGGCGGGGCCGCGTCGGTGGTCGCCGGCCACGAGCGGCGCGCTCGCCGCCAGGAATCCCAGCGCGTAGAGGACGGCCGCGACGAGGACGGCGCCCGTCATCGCCCGGGGGATGCTCCAGAACGGTCGTTCGGCCTCGCCCGCGAGGGCGGCCGCGGACTCGAACCCCACCGTGATCCCCATCACCACCGTCGCTCCGAGCACGATCCGCCAGGGGTCGGCCCCGTCGAGGGAGAGCACGGACGCCGACGGCAGGCCCTCGCGCATGATCGTGAGCGCGACGAGCACGAGCAGTCCCACCACGAGGGCGGTCTCGACCACGAGCGCGAGACGGGTCGCCACGCGCACGCCTCGCACCGACACGAGCAGGCACACCGCGATCGCCGCGACGCCGATCCACCACTGCGACCACGCGTCCACCGACACGCCACCCGTCGAGCCCGACGTGACGGCCTCGCTCGACCGGCGGATCGCCTGCGAGATCCCGAACGCCACGAGGATCCCGTAGCCGAGCAGCATCGAGGTGCCCACGAGCAGCCCGGCGAACGGTCCCAGGGAGCGCGTAACCCACGTGTACATCGAGCCGGCCGCGGCGATCCGCGTCGCGAACTGGGAGAACACCGCCGCCAGCAGCAGGGCCAGCCCGAACCCCAGGACCGCGCTCAGCCAGGCGCCGGGACCCACGACCCGCATCAGGACGAACGGGACGCTGAGGGCACTCGCGGCCGGAGCGATCACGGCCACGGAGTTCGCCAGCAGGTCCTCGGGGCGCACGGAGCGCCGGTCGAGCCCCACGAGGTCCGACTGGGCGCGCACGTCCGGCACCGACGGCGGGTCGGCGATCGCGCGCGCGAGCGCGCGGGAGTCGGAGGGGCGCCTCATGATGGCGTCAGGCTAGGGACGACGCGTGTCCTGCCTGTTACGCCTCCGTGTCGCCCCGCGAAAGCCGTCGCCGCCGGGAGCCACCGGGGAGAATGGGCGCATGCGTCCGACGGCCTCGATCCTGCACCTGGACCTGGACGCGTTCTTCGCCTCGGTCGAGCAGCGGGACAAGCCGTCGCTGCGCGGCAAGCCGGTGATCGTCGGCGGGATCGGCCAGCGGGGCGTCGTCTCGACCGCGTCGTACGAGGCCCGGCGCTACGGCGTCCGCTCCGCGATGAGCATGGCCGAGGCCCGGTCGCGGTGCCCGCACGCGGCGTTCCTCTCCGGCCGGTTCGACGCGTACCGGGCGGCCTCGGCGATCGTCATGGAGCGCCTGCGCCGCCTCTCCCCCGCCGTGGAGCCGCTCTCGCTGGACGAGGCGTTCGTGGACCTGGCGGCGGGTGAGGCGTTCGATCCCGGCGCCGTGCCCGAGCTCGTCGCCGAGCTGCGCGCCGACGTCACGCGCCTCACCGAGGGTCTCACCGCCTCGGTGGGGGTCGCACCGTCGAAGCTCATGGCGAAGATCGCCAGCGAGATCGAGAAGCCGGACGGCTCGTTCATCGTCGCGCCGGGCACCGAGAAGGACCTCCTGGAGCCCATGCCGATCACCGTCATCGCCGGGGTCGGCCCCGCCACGGCGGCACGGCTGCACCACGTGGGGATCACGCGGGTCGGCGACGTGTGGCGGCACACCGAGTCCGAGCTCGTCGACCTGCTCGGCTCCGCGGCCGGCGCGTCGCTGCACCGGCTGTCCCGCGGGATCGACGACCGGGCGGTCAGCTCACACCGCGAGAACAAGTCCGTCAGCTCGGAGGACACGTTCGAGACCGACATCGTCGACCGGACCGAGCTGGGCCTGATCTGCGACGCGATGGCCCGCCGCACCGCCGAGCGACTGCGCCGCGCCGGACTCTCGGGACGCACGGTCACCCTCAAGGTGCGCTACCACGACTTCAGCACCCACACGCGGTCCACCAGCCTCCCCGCGCCCACCGACCAGACCCGGACGATCGTGGCCATGGCACGCCGGCTGCTGGACGCCACCGACGTCGGCGGCGGCCTGCGCCTGCTCGGCGTGGGCATCAGCGGACTCGCCGACTGGGTGCAGGACGACCTCTTCGCGCAGGAGGCCGATCCGGACCCGGACGGCGTCCTCGAGGAGGCGGTGGACGAGACGCCCGAGCCGCAGCGACCGCGCGAGTGGTCCCCCGGGATGGACGTGCACCACGCCGAGCACGGCGACGGCTGGGTGTGGGGCCGCGGGATGGGGCTCGTCACCGTGCGGTTCGAGACCCGCCACACGCCGATCGGGCCCGTACGGACCCTGCGCGCGGACGACCCCGACCTCGCGCCCGGCCATCAGGAGCCCGTGTCGCACCCGGCCGGTACGGTCGGGGAATGACCGACCCGCGGCCTGCCGTCCCCCGAGCCCCCCGCCGCCCCAGCGAGCGATCGCACCACGGCGACACCGTCGTCGACGCCTACGAGTGGCTGCGCGACAAGGACGATCCCGAGACGATCGCCTACCTCGAGGCGGAGAACGCCTGGGCCGAGGACACCACGGCGCACCTGGCCGACCTGCGCGAGCAGGTCTTCACCGAGATCAAGGACCGCACCCTCGAGACCGACATGTCGGTGCCCGTCCGGCACGACCGCTGGTGGTACTACTCCCGCACCGTCGAGGGCCGCCAGTACGCGATCCGCTGCCGCGTCCCGATCGCCGGCCCGCAGGACTGGGACCCGCCCGTGGTCGAGCCCGGCGCCACCCTGCCGGGCGAGCAGGTCCTGCTCGACTCCAACGACGAGGCCGAGGGCCACGAGTTCTTCTCCCTCGGCGCCTTCAGCGTCTCCGACGACGGCGACCTGCTGGCGTGGTCGGTCGACACCCAGGGCGACGAGCGGTACGCGATCCGGGTCCGGCGCCTCTCCACGGGCGAGGTCCTCCAGGACCACATCGAGGGCGCCGCACCCGGCGCCACCTGGTCGGCCGACGGTCGCCACCTCTTCTACGTCACGGTCGACGACGCGTGGCGGCCGCACCGGGTGTGGCGTCACGAGCTCGGCTCCACCGACGACGACGTGCTCGTCTTCGAGGAGCCCGACGAGCGGTACTTCGTCGGGCTCGGCCGCACCAGCTCCGAGCGCTTCCTCGTGATCGCGGTGGGCTCGAAGGTCACCACCGAGGTCCGCCTCCTCGACGCCCACGACCCCACGGGCGAGTTCGACGTCGTGTGGCCGCGACGCGAGGGTGTGGACTACTCCGTCGAGCACCTCGTGGTGGGCGGCCGCGACCAGCTGGCGATCCTGCACAACGACGGCGCGATCAACTTCGAGCTCGTGCTGGCACCCCTCGAGGACCCCACCGCCACCTCCGTGCTCGTACCGCACTCGGACGCCGTCCGGCTCGAGGCCGCCGACGCGTTCGCGCGCCACCTCGTGCTGTCATACCGCCGCGACGCCACCACGCGGCTCGCCCTCATGTCGATCAGTGACGACGGGATCGGCCAGCCGCAGGAGCTCGACTTCGAAGCCGAGCTCTTCACGTGCGGCCTGGCCGGCAACGCCGAGTGGGACCCGCGCTACCTGCGCATCGGCTACACCTCCTACGTCGAGCCCGCGACCATCTGGGACCTCGACCCCACCACCGGCGAGCGGATCCTGCGCCGCCGGGCGCCCGTGCTGGGCGACTTCGATCACGAGGACTACGAGCAGCACCGCGCGTGGGTCCGGGCCGACGACGGCGCCCTGGTGCCGCTGTCGATCGTCTGCCGCAAGGGCACGCCGCGCGACGGCTCCGCGCCCGGGGTGATCTACGGCTACGGCTCGTACGAGATCAGCCTCGACCCCGACTTCTCGATCTCGCGGCTGAGCCTGCTCGACCGCGGGTTCGTGTACGCCGTGGCCCACGTCCGCGGCGGCGGCGAGCTCGGCCGCGCCTGGTACGACCAGGGCAAGCAGCTGGCCAAGATGAACACCTTCACCGACTTCGTCGCGTGCGCCCGCCACCTGGCCGACGAGGGCTGGACCTCGGCCGACCGGCTCGTGGCCGAGGGCGGCAGCGCGGGCGGCCTGCTGATGGGCGCGGTGGCGAACCTCGCCCCCGACGCCTTCGCCGGCATCTTCGCCGACGTGCCGTTCGTCGACCCGCTCACCACGATCCTCGACCCCTCGCTGCCCCTGACGGTGATCGAGTGGGACGAGTGGGGTGACCCCCTCCACGACCCCGAGGTCTACGCGTACATGAAGGGCTACGCGCCCTACGAGAACGTCGCCGACGTCGCGTACCCGTCGATCCTCGCGGGCACCTCGCTCAACGACACGCGCGTGCTCTACGTCGAGCCTGCCAAGTGGGTCGCCCGCCTGCGCGAGGTCACCGGAGCTGAGCGGTCGGTCCTGCTGCGCACCGAGATGGCCGCGGGCCACGGCGGGGTCAGCGGACGCTACGCCGCGTGGCGTCAGCGGGCCTGGGAGCTGGCCTGGATCATCGACACTGCGACGCGGGTCACATCGGCCATTCCAAGAAAGTCCTGAGAACGGAATCCCAGCGCTTCCTTGGTCGTTGTACCGGGTGAAGCCACCGTCAGGAGGATCACCGTGGAAGACCGTGAATTCGAGGGCAAGGACAGCGTCGGCATGTACCTGTCCGAGATCGCGCGCACCCCGCTGCTCGATGCCGAGCGCGAAGTCGAGCTGAGCCGCACGATCGAGGCCGGGCTGTTCGCCCGCCACTTGCTCGAGACCGGCCGGGTCGGACGCGCCAAGGGCGGCGCACCCAAGCGCGCCACCCGCGAGGAGCTGGAGTGGATCGCCGAGGAGGGCGACCGCGCCGTGCAGGAGTTCGTCCAGGCGAACCTGCGCCTCGTCGTGTCGATCGCGCGCAAGTACGGGCGCGCCCAGATGCCGATGCTCGACCTCATCCAGGAGGGCAACACCGGCCTCATCCGCGCGGTCGAGAAGTTCGACTACGCCAAGGGCTTCAAGTTCTCGACCTACGCCACGTGGTGGGTCCGCCAGGCGATCACGCGCGGCGTGGCCCAGCAGGCTCGCGTCGTGCGCCTTCCCGTGCACGTCGTCGAGGAGCTCAACCAGGTCTCCGGCGCGCGTCGCAACCTCGAGCGTCAGCTGGGGCACGATCCCGAGCCCGCCGAGATCGCGGCCGAGCTCGGCATGGACGTCGAGCGCGTCATCGACCTGCTCGCCTGGGGCCGTGACCACGTCAGCCTCGACTCCCCCGTGGACGAGGACGGCGACACGAGCCTGGGCGACCTGATCGCCCGTGACAGCACGCCCGGTCCCGACCTGGCGATGCTCGACCACGACGCCCGTGATCAGCTGCTCGCGCTCGTCGATCGCCTCGACGCCCGCGAGGCCGACATCGTCAAGGCCCGCTACGGCCTGCTCGACGGTCGTCAGCAGAAGCTCGCCGACATCGGCAAGCGCCACGGCATCTCCGCCGAGCGCGTGCGTCAGGTGGAGCGCCAGGCGATCGCGCGACTGCGAGAGATCGCCGATCCCGAACTGGCCGCCTAGCGGCCATCCCCGGCCCGACGCCTTGCAGCGGCGTCAGGCCCAGCGAGCGCCCGGCTCGACCAGGTCCTTCCAGACCTCGTCGGTCCGGGCGCTCAGCTGTTCCCGGGTGCCGGTGTTGTCGATGACGACGTCGGCCGCGGCCCGGCGCACCTCACGCGACGCCTGCGCCGCGATCCTGGCCCGGGCGTCGTCCTCGGTCATGCCCCGGTCGGCGACCATGCGGGCGATCTGCACGTCCTCGGGAGCGTCGACCACGATCACCACGTCGCAGGCCGCGGCCGCACCCATCTCGACGAGCAGCGGGTTGTCGTGCACGACGATCGCGTCCTCGCCGGCCTGCCGCTCGCGCAGCGCGGCCAGGTCGCGGATCGCGGGGTGCGTGATCGCCTCGAGGTCCTTCAGCGCCGCCGGATCCGCGAACACGAGCGAGCCCAGTCGCGGCCGGTCGAGCGTGCCGTCGGCGGCGATCACGTCGGCGCCGAACCGCTGCGCGATCAGGTCGAGCGCGGGACTGCCGGGCTCGACGACCTCACGAGCCAGCCGGTCGTAGTCGATGACGACGGCTCCGAGCTCGGCCAGGCGACCACTGACGGAGCTCTTGCCCGAGGCGATGCCGCCCGTCAGCCCGACGCGTCGTGCCATCAGCGCTGGCTCAGAGGGTGCCGGCGCTGCCGACGGTGGTGACGTGGACGTGGTCGTAGTGGTTCGCCGTGGCGCCGCCGCGGTCGCTCATCCCCCGCCAGCCCTCGCCGCCGCGCTCCACGGTCCAGATGCGCTGCTCGTAGATCAGGTAGTCGACGCCGAGCTGGGTGCGGTTCGCCTGGAGGAACGCGGCGATGTCCCAGCCGAGCTGGCCGCGCACCATGATGTCGAGCGAGTGACCGGTGGCGTGCTCGCCACGGCCGGCCAGGCCGCCGTAGTTCGCGACCTCGGGGAAGCGGGCGCAGACGGCGCGGTAGACGCGCACGGTGTCGGGCTGCAGGCCCGACTCGACACCGGAGCCGCGGAGGCACGCTGCCGTGGAGATCGCACCCTCGGTGGGCCCGAGCTTGGGCTCCTCCTTGGCGACGAGCTTGCTGGAGACCCAGCGCGGCAGATCGTTGTGCATGACCTGGGTCCAGCCGCCGCGGGTCTCGCCGGTGATCTGGAGCGTCTTGCCCTTGGCCACGGTGGCCAGGACCGGGGAGTCGTCGGAGGCATCGGCGCGGACCGGGACCGTCTTCTGCGCGTAGAGGGAGCCCTTCACCAGGGCATCGGCCTCGGCCGCGGACGGCAGGGGCGGGCGCTCGGCGCTGCTGCGCGAGGCGCGAGCGGGGGCCGTGCCGCCGAGGGACTCGGTGACGATGTCGCCCTGGGAGACCAGCGCTGCGTCGGCGCTGTCGGCGGCGTCGGCCATGGTGACCGAGGAGGTGCTGAGGGCGGCGACCGCTGCCACGCCGACGGAGGCCACACCGGTCGCGATGGCACCGTGCCGACGGGCACGGACGTACCAAGGGTCGCGGACTACGGGCTTGCGCCGGTGTCCGGGCTTGGGGGTCTGGGTCATCGATACCAATACGGAGTCGGGGGAACGGCCGTTCGCCAGTCAACCATACTGAGGACGCGGATCCCAGCGAGTCCGCCGAACCGCCGCGAGAGGAATGAGCGATGTCACACCCGGCCGAGCCCGTGGCCGTCCCCGCCGAACACCTGCGCCGCCTCGCGGGCCGCTTCGCCGCCGGCGTCGAGCGCGCCGGCGTGGCCGAGGGCGATCGCGTGGTCGTCAGCCTGCCGAACAGCGTCGAGCTGCTGGCCGCGGTGTGGGGCTGCGTCGCCTCGGGCCGCATCCCGGTGCCCCTCGACCCGCGGCTGACGCCCCACGAGCGCGAGCCGATCCTGGCCGACGTCTCCCCCGCTCTGGTGCTGGACTCGCTCATGCGGTTCGCCGAGCTGCTCGCGGACGATCCTGCCGAGCTCGACCCGTTTCCCCGCTGCCGCCCGATGCACTTCACCTCCGGCACCACCGGGCGCCCCAAGGGCGTGTGGTCGGGATTCTGGGACGCCGCAGACGCCGAGTCCGCCGTCCTGGAGGAGCGGGACCTCTGGGGCTTCGCCGCCTCGGACGTGAATCTGGTGGTCTCGCCGCTCTACCACTCCGCTCCCCTGCGCTTCGCGCTCGGCACGGCGCTCGCCGGTGGCTCCGTCGTGGTCCTCCCGGTGTTCACGCCGGAGGCGTTCTGCGAGGCGGTCCGGGCGGTCCGCCCCACGACGATGTTCTGCGTGCCGGCCCACCTGCAGCGACTGCTCGCGCACCTCGAGTCCGGCGCGACGACCGACGTCTCCTCGTTCCGCCTCGTCGCGCACGCCGGGGCGCCGTGCCCCGACCCCATCCGCCGCGGGGCCCACGCGCTGTTCGGCACCGACGTGGTGTGGGAGTTCTACGGGTCCACCGAGGGCCAGTTCACGGCGTGTCCCGCCACGGAGTGGGAGCAGCACCCCGGCACCGTGGGCCGGGCGCGACCCGGCCGCGTCATCACCGTGGACCACGAGGACGAGCTGTGGTGCGCCGTGCCCGCCTGGGGGCGCTTCGAGTACTGGAACGACCCCGACCGCACCGCGCAGGCATGGCGACCGACCGAGAACGGCCCGGCGTTCACCGTGGGTGATCTCGGCCGCGTCGACGAGGACGGCTTCGTCCACCTCGACTCGCGCCGCACCGACCTCATCATCAGCGGCGGCGTCAACGTCTACCCCGCCGAGGTCGAGGCCGCTCTGGTCGAGGTGCCCGGGGTGGTCGAGATCGCGGTGTTCGGCCGTCCCGACGAGCGCTGGGGACAGCGGGTCGTCGCGGCCTGGGTCGGCGACGCCGCCGAGGCCGACCTCCGGGCCACCGCGCAGGAGCGCCTGGCACCCCCGAAGCGCCCGAAGTCCTACGAGCGGGTCCACGCCCTCCCCCGCACGGCCACCGGCAAGGTCAGGCGCACCGAGCTCTGAGCAGCCTCACGCCGACTCGACGCACGTGAAGGACCGGCGGTAGGCCTGCGGGCTGGTGCCCCGGACGGCGCCGAAGTGGTGGCGCAGGGTGGCGGCGTTCCCGAACCCGACGCGGTGGGCGATCTGCTCGATCGAGAGCTCGGAGGTCTCCAGCAGCTCCTCGGCCATCGCCACACGGCGGCCGAGCAGCCACTGCCACGGCGTGGTCCCCGTCTCGTCGCGGAACCGGCGGGCGAAGGTGCGCTCGGAGAGATGGGCCCGCTGGGCGAGCGCGGCCACCGTGAGCGGCTCGGCGAGGTGCTGCTGCGCCCAGTCCAGGACCGGGGCCAGCGTCTCGGCCTCGATGGCGGGCATCGGCGCGCGGACGAACTGCGCCTGGCCCCCGTCGCGGTGCGGCGGCACCACGATGCGGCGCGCGGCCGTCGCGGCGACCCGGGAGCCGTACCACTGGCGCAGCAGGTGCAGGTTCGCGTCGATGCCGCCCGCCGAGCCCGCTCCCGTGACGATGCCCGCGTCCTCCACGTAGAGCACGTCGATGTCCACGTCAGCCTCGGGGAACCGCTCGGCCAGCTCGGCGCCGTAGCGCCAGTGCGTGGTGCAGCGACGACCCTCGAGCAGTCCGGCATAGCCGACGCTGAACGCGGCCGTGCACGAGGCCATGATCGTGGCGCCGCGGGCGTGGGCCGCGCGCAGGGCCTCGCTGATCCGGGGATCCTCCACGAGGTAGTCGCGCTTGGCGGCCACGGCCACCAGGTCGGCGTTGGCGAGCGCGGACAGGTCGTGGCGCACGACGAAGTCGAACCCGGACGAGCCGGAGACGATTCCCGGCACCGGGGTGCACGCGACGAACTCGAAGACGGGGTTGTCGTCGTCGGGGTGGTGCGGCTCGGCCCAGACCTCGGCCAGCACGCCCATGCCGAACGGCTCGGCCTGCTCGGGCACGATCATCGCGACCTTGGTCATGGCGCCTCCTGGCGGGATATCGACGGGAACTGGCATTCCCGCCACTGGTGGCAGAATACCATTGATCGCAGGATTGGAGACATGATCATTCTGCTCCTCCTGCTGGCCACGACCGCCGCGCTGACGACGGCGGGACTGTGGACGACCATCACCCACGACGGACTCGGTGTCCGCCCCGGCCCCCGCAGCCACCCGCGCGACACGTTCGGTGCGTCGTACGACTCCTGACTGTCCGCGACACCTGGGGAACGGCGAAGGCCCCCGACCACGTGGTCGGGGGCCTTCGTCGTGCTCAGCGGGAGATCACTCGCCGCCGGTCAGCTTCTCACGCAGGGCCTGCAGGGCCTCGTCGGAAGCCAGCGAGCCGCCGGTCTGCTCCTCCTCGGCGGGAGCGGACGTGTACTCGCCCACCTCGCCGGCCTCGAGGTTGGCCTTCTCGGCCTCGGCGACCTGCTTCTTGTGGGCTTCCCAGCGGTCGTGCGCCTCGGCGTACTGACGCTCCCACGTGGCGCGGGCCTCGTCGAAGCCCTCCTGCCATTCACCCGTCTCGGGATCGAACCCATCGGGGTAGATGTAGTTGCCCTGATCGTCGTAGGACGACGCCATGCCGTACAGGGTGGGATCGAAGCTGTCGGCCTCGGCCGCGACCTCGGTCTCGTTGGCCTGCTTCAGCGACAGCGAGATCCGGCGACGCTCGAGGTCGATGTCGATGATCTTGACCATGACCTGGTCGCCGATCTGGACGACCTGCTCGGGGATCTCGACGTGACGCTCGGCGAGCTCGGAGATGTGCACCAGGCCCTCGATGCCCTCCTCGACACGCACGAACGCGCCGAACGGGACGAGCTTGGTGACCTTGCCCGGGACGATCTGGCCGATCTGGTGGGTCCGGGCGAAGTGCTGCCACGGATCCTCCTGGGTCGCCTTGAGCGACAGCGACACGCGCTCGCGCTCCAGGTCGACCTCGAGCACCTCGACGGTGACCTCGTCGCCGACCTGAACGACCTCGTTCGGGTGGTCGATGTGCTTCCAGGACAGCTCCGAGACGTGCACCAGACCGTCGACGCCACCGAGATCGACGAAGGCGCCGAAGTTGACGATCGAGCTGATGACGCCCTTGCGGACCTGGCCCTTCTTGAGCTCGTTGAGGAAGTTCTGGCGCACGGCCGACTGGGTCTGCTCGAGCCACGCACGGCGCGACAGGACCACGTTGTTGCGGTTCTTGTCGAGCTCGATGATCTTCGCCTCGAGCTTCTGGCCGATGTACGGGTCCAGGTCGCGGACACGACGCATCTCGACGAGCGACGCGGGCAGGAAGCCACGCAGGCCGATGTCCATGATCAGGCCGCCCTTGACGACCTCGATGACGGTGCCCTCGACGACGCCGTCCTCTTCCTTGATCTTCTCGATGTCGCCCCAGGCGCGCTCGTACTGAGCACGCTTCTTGCTCAGGATCAGACGGCCTTCCTTGTCCTCCTTCTGGAGGACGAGGGCCTCGACGGAGTCGCCCACCTGGACGACCTCGTTCGGATCGACGTCGTGCTTGATCGACAGCTCACGCGAGGGAATGACGCCCTCGGTCTTGTAGCCGATGTCGAGCAGGACCTCGTCGCGGTCCACCTTGACGATGGTGCCGTCGACGATGTCGCCGTCGTTGAAGTACTTGATGGTCTTGTCGATCGCGGCGAGGAAGTCCTCTTCGCTGCCGATGTCGTTGACCGCAACCTGCGGGGCCGCAGAAGGAGTTGCGAGGCCGGAAGTCATGTAGTTGGGCTCCGAGTGGATGGAATTGAGTGTGGACAGGATGTTCGCGCCGATTCCGGGCATGCCAGAACCAGAGCAACTGTCAGTCTACGGCACGGCGGGGGCCCGCGTAAAACCGGCGGCTCAGCGGCCGGACGGCGCGAACTGCGCGTCCATCCACGTGGTCCGGCCGGCGATCCAGTCACGCAGACGCGCCGTCTCCTTCAGCCATCCCTCGCCCGGCGCGACGCCGGAGTCGGGCTCGCTCGCGAACTGCAGCATGGGGGTCCACGAGCCGATCTCCTCGGGCGCGGCCCAGACGAGCTGACCCGCTCCCCCGTCCTCGCGCGGCGTGAAGTTCGCCGCGGCGTTGTCGAGCAGACGCACCGACTCGTCGTCGACGTGCCCGGCCAGCGTCGCGAGCGCGGGCGACGCCTCGCGCCAGCGGTCGCGGACCTGCTGGACGAACCACGGATCGGTGAGCAGCCGGTTGTAGTAGTGACCTCCCGGCTCCCTCCACAGCTGCGACGGCAGCAGCGCCTCACGCCAGGCGTCGTCGGGGAACAGGGGGTGGAACAGACGGCCGATCCACCACCCCGCGGGCTGGTGCAGGTCCCCGGCGTACCCGAGGTCGACGAGGCCCTGCGAGACGTCGTAGTCCCACGGCGGGCCCATCGCGAGCGTGCCGTCCGCGCGCATCACCAGGTACACGCTGTTGCGGAAGCCCGCGTCGAGGTTCTTGGTGAGCTCGTTGACCAGGTACATCGTCACGAAGGAGTCGACGTCGATGCGGTCGCGGTAGCCGTTGTCGGGGAAGCTCTCGTCGTACAGCAGGTCCTCGACCTCCTGGAACGCCTCCGCGACGGGGTGCGGGTGGCTCGTCTCGCCGGCCTTGAGGAACACGCGCAGGCCACGGTCGGTCCGGAACTGCGGATCCGTGTCGTCGTTCGTGTCGGCCTCGAGCAGCGTGTCGCCGGCCTCCAGCTCCACGCGCCCGTCCTCGGCCTCGATCCCCTCGCCGAACTGGTAGACCCCGCAGAGCCGGCCGTTGATGCGCAGGTCCACCGACTCCAGCCGCGGCGCCCAAGGGGCACCGAGCATCCGCGCCGACCGCATCGCGACGTCGTTGCGCAGCATCGACCGGTCGAAGTGGTTGGCCAGCAGGACCCAGTCCTTGCTGCCGGGCATGCCGAGCAGCGAGGCCGCCTTGTCGAGCTTGACCTTGTAGGGACGCTTCCGCGCGATGGAGGCCGTCGAGTTCCCGCGCACCCGCAGGCGGGCCACGACCGACGTCGGCGCGCCGCCGTTGCGGTCACGGAACGTCATCGTGCCGCTGACGTAGTCGGTCTTGGTCGTGATGACCTCGGTGCAGGGGTCCAGGTCCCCGACGCCGCGGATCGTGACCGACAGCTGCGTCACCGGTGGCGCCGGCTCGGGCGTGGGCTCAGGCGAGGGCTCGTCCACCGGCTCCTCGATCTCGACCTCCCGCGGTGGAGTCGGCAGCGTGGGAACGGCCCTCGCGACCCCGATCACCCGCGGGGCGCCCTTCCACGCGCCGGCGACCACGCGGAACGACCGTCCACCGAGGTCCTGCTGGGTCCCCAGGGTGCCGAAGTCCACGCGACCGGCGGCGTTGCCCGCACGGCCCGCGACGATCGTGCGCCAGGTCCCCCCGTCGAGGCGCTGGAGACTGAGCTTGCGACCCTTCCGGGCCGGTGTCGCCCGGCCGGTCACGCCGACCCGGCCCGGCGAGGTCACCACGGACACCGTCGCGGCCGGGGCTGCCGTGCGCACCACGACGCGCTTCGTCGAGAGCGCCTGGTACTTCTTCCCGCGGACCGTGACCTTCGGGACACCGGCGCGGAACTCGACGCGACGCGCCGTCGCAACGGTGACGCGGGCGGTTCCGCGGGCGTCGGTGGTGGTACGGAACGACCGCCACTTCCTTCCGTCGCGGTGCTTGAGCACCACCGGCCGCTTCACGCGCGTGCCCGTCCTCACCACGATCGTGAACTTCTCGTGGGGCATGACGGTGGAGCGCGATGCCGTGAGCGACGCGGTCGGCGCCGCCTGCGCCGGTGCGGCCGCCACCACTCCCGCCAGCACCAGAACACCACTCAGGCCACACAGCAGGGGGCGAAGGGCCCGGCTCATGCGATCGCTCCGATTCAGTCCGAGGTCAGGAAGGAGCGCAGGGCCCGTCCGTAGGTCTCGACGTCGGCCGCCGCCATCACCTCGCGCGCGGAGTGCATCGCGAGCTGGGGCGCCCCGACGTCGATCGTCAGGATACCGGTCCTGGCGGCGCTGATCGGCCCGATCGTGGAGCCGCACGGCAGGTCGGCCCGGTGCACGTAGCGCTGCAGCGGCACCCCGGCGGCCTCGCAGGCGGCGGCGAAGACCGCCGCGCCGACGCCGTCGGTGGCGTACCGGAGATTCTGGTTGACCTTCAGCACGGGTCCACCGCCGAGCTCGATCCGGTGCAGCGGCTCGTGCTTGTCCGCCTGGTTCGGGTGCGTGGCGTGCGCCATGTCGCCCGACACGCAGACGGAGTCGGCCACCGCGCGGAAGAGGTCGTCCCGTGTGCCGCCGGAGGCCAGCACGATGCGCTCGAGGACCGAGGACAGCAGCGGTGAGTCGGCGCCCCGCTCGGACGTGCTGCCGACCTCCTCGTGGTCGAAGAGCACCATGACGAGGCGCGCCGTGGGGTCGGCGGCCTCGGCGGCGCCGAGCAGGGCGTCGAGGGCCGCGGCGCACGTGGCCTGGTTGTCCAGGCGCGGTGCGGCGACCAGCTCGCCGTCGGGACCGGTGCGGCCGGCCGGACGCAGGTCGAAGGCCATGAGGTCGAACCCGGTGACGTCACCCGCGGCGAAGCCGGCGCGCTCCCCCACGACCTCGAGGAACGGCCGGCGGGTCAGCCCCGCGAGCGCGTCGAGGTGGCGCTGCCGGTCCAGCTTGGAGCCGTCGCGGTCGAGGTGGATGGCCAGCCGGGGCACTCGCAGCAGGGGCTCGTCGACCCGGATCGTGCGCGTGCTGCCGTCGCGCAGCGCGACCCGGCCCGCGATGCCGAGGTCGAGGTCGAGCCAGGACTCCAGCAGCGGGCCGCCGTAGGGCTCGAGGGCGACCGTGGCCTGACCCTCGCGCCAGCCGTCGTGGTGCTGCTTGAGGCGCAGGTTGGGACTGTCGGTGTGGGCGCCGACGATCCGGAAGCCGGCGTGCGGCGGGGCCTCCTCGCCCGTGGACCACGCGACGAGCGTTCCGCCGGTGACGATGAAGTGGCTCCCGGCCCCGGCGGGCCACGCGTCGCGGGGATCCACCTGGCTGAAGCCGGCCTCGCGCAGTCGCGCGGCCGCCGTCTCGCAGGCGTGGAAGGGCGTCGGTGATGCGTCGACGAAGGAGATCAGTCGGTCCGCTGCGTGCATGGCGCCACCCTAACGACGGTTGCGGAAGTCCTCGATCGTGGCCTTCAGGCCGATCTCGGCCGTGGTGGACGGCGACCAGCCCAGCAGCTCGCCCGCCAGGGTGATGTCGGGACGACGGATCTGGGGGTCGTCGACCGGGCGGGGCACGTGCACGATCTGCGAGCTGGACTCGGCCAGGTCGCAGATCCACGTGGCGAGGTCGATCATCGAGATCTCCTCGGGGTTGCCCAGGTTGACCGGGCCGGTGGCCGTGGACTCCATCATCGCGACGAGTCCGCCGACGAGGTCGTCGACGTAGCAGATGGAGCGCGTCTGGTGACCGTCGCCGGCCACCGTGATCTCACGGCCGGTGAGGGCCTGGTGGACGAAGTTCGGGATGGCGCGACCGTCCTCGACGCGCATGCGCGGGCCGAAGGTGTTGAAGATGCGAACGATCTTCGTGTCGACGCCGAACTCGCGCCGGTAGGCCGCCGTCATGGCCTCGCCGAAGCGCTTGGCCTCGTCGTAGACCGAGCGGGGGCCGACCGGGTTGACGTGACCGAGGTACGTCTCGGGCTGGGGGTGCACCTGCGGGTCGCCGTACACCTCGGAGGTGGAGGCGAGCAGGTAGCGCGCGCCGTGCGCGTGAGCGAGGTCGAGCGTGTTCTTCACGCCCATCGACCCCGTCATCAGGGTGTGGATCGGCAGCCGGTGGTAGTCGACCGGGGAGGCCGGCGAGGCGAGGTTGTAGACCTGGTCGAACGGGCCCTCGATCGCGTCGACGGCGGCGGCATCGGCGATGTCGGCATCGACGATCGTGACCTGGTGCGACACGGCGGCGAGATTCTCGCGCCGACCCGTGCTGAAGTCGTCGACCACGACGACCTCGTGCCCTGCGTCGACGAGGCGCTCCACGAGGTGCGACCCGACGAAACCGGCGCCGCCAGCAACCAACGCGCGCATCCGTGCTTCCCTTCGTCGGAGCCCGCCAGGTTTCTACTGGCGAGTAGGACTCAGTTCACAGGGTACCCCGCGTTTCAGTCCTGACGGGGGCTCTCGCCATCTTCTCGTCTGACCAGCAGCAACAGGTTCCACGACAGGACCTCGCGCACGACCGGGACGCGCACGATGAAGGCGGCCCAGCGTGGCAGGTACCTAGGTCGCGCCGACACGACCCGCACGCCGGGGGTCCGGTGGGCCCACCGCATCCCCCACGCCACCGAGACCTTGAACAGCGTCTCGCCGACGCGGTTCTTCGGCGGGTGACCGTGCCGTCGCGTGTACCGGGCGATCGCGCGGCGACCCCCGAGCCAGTGCCACGGCGAGGTCTCGTGACCGCCCCACGGCGACCACCAGTTCGTGTAGGAGAGGAAGACCAGGCCGTCGGGCCGGGCGATCCGCAACAGCTCGTCGGCCACGACCTGCGGCGAGCGCACGTGCTCCAGCAGGTTCGAGCTGAACACCAGGTCGGCCGAGCCGGAGGCGAACGGGAGCGCCGCCGCGTCCGCGGCCACTCCCCCGTCGGCCAGCGCCGGCACGTCGGGATCGAGGTCGACCGCCACGTAGCGTGCCCCGCGACGGCGGAACTCCCGGGCGAACTCCAGCGGCCCCGCGCCGACGTCCACGACGAGCCTGCCGCGCAGCGACATCTGCTGCTCGACGAGGTCGGCCGAGTCGCGCGCGAGGGTGCCGTAGAAGTGCTCGGGCTCGGTCTGCTCCACCAGGAAGGCGCGGAACAGCCGGACCGAGCGCCGCAGGCCGTCGGGGCTCATCGGGCCGCCCGGGTGGCCGTGACGACCAGCGTGGGCCGCCAGCGCGGGTGCACGAGCCGCAGCAGCAGCGCCGCGGGAGCGAGGGCCATGGCGAGCCAGCGCGTGGCACGCGAGGCCAGCACCCCGGCCGGGCGGTCGTGCGGCCGGAGCCGGCGCACGAGGCTGGCACCCTCCATCGTGAGGTTGTCGGTGAGCGACCGGGTGACCCGGACGTCGCGGAAGCCTGCGTCCGCGAGCAGCCGCGTGATCGACGCCGCCGAGAAGAACCGCACGTGCGTGGGGTCCTCCAGCAGCCACCAGGCATCGGAGAACGCGCGCAGCGAGACGCTGTCGGCCGCGGGGGTCAGGAACAGCACGCGTCCGCCCGGGCGCAGCAGCCGGAGCGCGGCCGCCGCCAGGGCACCGACGTCCTGCACGTGCTCGACGACGTGGACGCCGTAGACGAGGTCGGCCGGCTCGGCCGACGCCGGGACCTCCTCGATCCCGCACGGGTACAGCTCCGCCTGCGCCCGCACCTGCGCATCGACCTCGACGTGGAGCTGGTCGGGGTCGCAGCCGGCGACCGGATGACCCTCGTCGAGGTAGCGCCGCAGCATCGCACCGCCGCCGAAGCCGATCTCGAACACGCGCGCACCGGGATCCAGCGGGGCCGCGTGCCGCAGCGTGCGCGACGTCAGGGCCAGGCGCACCCGGTCGAGACCGGGGTCCCCGCCGTACGCGACGTCACGCGGATGCGCCGGAGCGGCCTTCGGATCGCGTTCGATGTGAGAGCATTTCGGACAGGTCTGCAGCACCGATCGACCGTCCCGCAGGGTCACGGACGTCGTCGGTGTCGAACACACCTCACAGGACATCGGCCACCTCACCCCTCGCACGGACAGGAGAGCACGCTATCAGCGGATTGCGCATCGCCATCCTCAGTTGGCGTGACCTGGAGCACCCCGAGGCCGGAGGGGCCGAGGTGTTCGCCGAGCGGACGGCGGCCACCATGGCCGAGCGCGGCCACGACGTCGTGCTGTTCGCGTCCTCCTTCCCCGGCGGCTCGCCCCGGACCGAGCGCCACGGCTTCCGCATCGTGCGCGCCGGCGGGCGGTTCACGGTGTACCCGCGGGGCCTGTGGCACGTGTGGCGCCTCCGCCGCGACTACGACATCGTCATCGACGTCCAGAACGGCGTGCCCTTCTGGACTCCCCTGGTCTTCAGCAAGCCGCTGCTCGCCGTGGTCCACCACGTCCACCGCGAGCAGTGGTTCACCTTCTTCCCCCGCCCCATCTCCTCGGTCGGCTGGTTCCTGGAGTCCCACGTGGCGCCCTTCGTCTACCGCCGCCAGCAATACGTCACGGTGTCGGAGGCGTCCCGCCGCGAGCTCGCCGCCGTCGGCGTGGACCCCGCCCGCGTCTCCGTGGTCTACAGCGGCAACGAGGCACCCGACCACGTGCTCGAGGAGGAGCCCGAGCCCGAGCGCGGCACACGCCTCGCGTGCCTGGGCCGCCTCGTCCCGCACAAGCGCGTCGAGCTGGCGATCGACACCGTCGCCGCGCTGGCCGGCGTGTACCCCGACATCGCGCTGGACGTCATCGGCGGCGGCGACTGGATGGACTCCCTCGTCGAGCACGCCCGACGGGCGGGCGTCAGCGACCGGGTCGTCTTCCACGGCCACGTGAGCGACGACGAGAAGCACGCCCTCCTGGCCGGGGCGGCCGCCCTGGCGATGCCCTCCATCAAGGAGGGCTGGGGCCTGACGATCCTCGAGGCCGGCTACCACGCCGTGCCCACCGTCGCCTTCCGCTACGCCGGCGGCACGCAGGAGTCGGTCCAGGACGGCCACACGGGCCTGCTCGTGGACACCGACGAGGAGTTCATCGCCGGACTGGGCCGCCTGCTGGCCGATCCGGACGAGCGCGCCAAGCTGGGCGCCGCGGCCCGCGAGTTCGCGCTGCGCTTCGACTGGGACCGCACGGGCCACGAGCTGACCGACCTCGTCGAGCGCGTCGCGCGTCCCTGAGCCTGCACCCCACACGACGAGAAGGGCCGCCGCCCCCGAGGGGGACGGCGGCCCTGCTGTCTGCGATGCGTCAGACGGTGGCGTAGGCCTCGTCGTCGACGTCGGAGTTGCGCTGGTTGCGGAACCGCACCGCGAACGCGATGCCCACGACGATGAACAGCACGCCGAGGCCACCGATGGCCAGCGGGAGCCAGGTGCGGACGGCCTTCAGGACGCCGACCTTGGAGCCGTAGTCGTCGATCGTGGCCTGGACGGTCTCGGGCGTGGACGCGCTCACCGTGTCCATCGCGACGACGTCCTCGGCGCCGGGCTCGTCGAGCTTGAGCCACTGCTTCTGGGCCTCCTGGACCTTGACCATGACGCCGGTCTCGGGCTCGACCCAGATGGTGCGGTCGTTCTGGTAGGTGCGCGTCGCCTCGACCGAGTTGGTGTCCTCGAGACCGAAGATGCCGCGCGGGACCTCACGGATGCCGAACTCGGTCTCGGGGACCGAGCCGGTGAAGCGGTAGGTGTCGATCGAGCCGTCGGTGCCCTCGACCTTCTCGGTGCCCTCGTACTCCATCGTCATGGGCGCCTTGACGGTCGCGTCCCAGTACTCGTAGCTCTTCTTCTGGGTGTTGAACGGGAACTTGATGATCTGGCCCTCGTAGTCGACGGGCTCGCCGTTCTGGGAGTTGCCGGACCACGGCACGGCCTCGCCGGTGAAGCGGTCGATCGCGAACGTCTGCTCGAGGAAGTCGATCGGCGGGGCCTGGTCGTTGTTGTCGGTGCTCTGACCCTTGGTGAACACGCCGACGTTGGCGCCGTCGTTCTCGTCGGCAGCCTCCTCGGCCAGGTCAGGATCGCCGATGACGGTCGCGATGGTGGTGATCGCGCCCGAGCCGGGGGCCACGTTGTCGGCGTCGAAGAAGTTCGCGTTGTCGTCGCCGAGGACCTGCTGCGTGTTCTGGTCCAGGGGGACCACGGCGAGCCGGTCGTACGCGTACACCTTCATCGCGACGCCCAGCGTCAGAAGGAACGCTCCGAGCGTCAGGAACGCCACCGCGCCACGAGAAAACTTCCGCACAAGTGCCTCCGAATAGGTCATGCAAAACAGTATTTGTGAGTTACCTCTCGCGAGAGCGTAGCACCACGGAACCCCTCTGGTGCGGATCCCTACTGATGAGTACGTCGGCGATGCGAGCGCTCCCCACGCCACGGGGTCCGGCGTCGAGCCACGCGACTCCGGCGGCGTGCGCGGCCGCCTCGTCGCTGGGCTGGTCGCCCACCATCACGACGCGCTCCGGTCGCGCCCACGGCGCTCGCTCCAGGGCATGAAGCAGCATCCCCGGGAGCGGCTTGCGGCACGAGCAGGTGCCGGTCTGGTGGGGACAGACCTCGATCGCGTCGAGCCGTCCGCCGGCCCGGGCGAGTCGCGCCAGCAGCGCGGTGTGCACGTCGACGAGCTGCGGCTCGGTGAGCAGTCCGGTGGCGAGCCCTCGCTGGTTCGTGACGAGCACGGTGCGCACGCCGGCGCGGGTCAGCTGGCCGACGGCGCGCGCCGCGCCGGGCCGCAGCCTCAGCTCGGCCGGGGACGCGATGTACCCCGGACGGTGCACGTTGAGCGTGCCGTCGCGGTCGAGCAGCACGAGGTCCCACGGGACCTCGTGCTCCGGCGGCGGGATCTCGCTGGCGTCACGCCCGAGCAGCGCCTCGGCCGACCACATGGTCAGGACGTCGGCTGCGACAGCACGTCGACCGCCTCGCACCAGGCGTGGGCCCACAGCATGTGGACCTCCTGGATGCGGGGCGTGAAGTCCGACGGCACGTGCAGCACGTGGTCGGCGCGGCCCGGCAGGTCGCCGCCGGACTCCCCGGTGAGGGCGACGGTCGCCAGGCCCCGCTCGCGGGCGGCGTCGAGCGCGCGCAGGATGCTGGCGCTGCGACCACTCGTGGACATCGCGATGAGCAGGTCGCCGGGGCGACCCAGCGACTGCACGCCCCGGACGAAGACGTCGTCGAAGCCGTAGTCGTTGCCGACCGCGGTGATCGAGGTGAGCGAGTCGGCGAGGCAGACCGCCGGGAGCGGCGCCCGGTCGAGGATGCACTTGCCCACGAACTCCGCGGCGACGTGGCTCGCGATCGCGGCGCTGCCGCCGTTCCCGGCCACCAGGATCATGCCCCCGGATCGCAGCGTCTCGACGACGGCGCGGCCGGCGGCGTCGACCTGCTCGACGAGCGCCGGCTCCTCGAGCGCACGGGCCAGGACGGCCCACGCCTCGATGCCCAGCGTCTGGCGCTGGGCGACGACCTGCGTGACCGCGTCCTCGGACGCGCTGTGCAACTGGTGCTGGACCGTCAACTCTGTCCCCTCCACGTGACCAGACCTTCCCTCGAGAACGTGAACTCCGAGACGCCCAGGCCCATCCGCGTGAGCTCCTCGGCCACGACGTGGCGGCGCTCGAACTCGCAGATGAAGACCAGGTGGCCGCCGCCGCCGGCGCCGGTGACCTTGCCACCCAGCGCGCCCAGCTTGAGGGCCTTCGTGATGGCCTGGTCGATGAGCGGCGTGGCGATCCGGTCGGACATCTTGCGCTTCTCGTCCCAGGCGCGGCCCAGCAGGCGTCCGAGCGTGTCGACCTCGCCGCGCACGAGCGCGAGCTTCATCTCGGCGGCGAGCTCCTTCTGGGCGCGCAGGCCCTCCAGGGCGGACTCCTCGCCGCGCTCGTACCGCGACACCTGGTCGTCGATGATGTGGTCGCTGACGCGGGTGTTGCCGGTGTAGGCCAGCAGCATGTTGTGCTCGAGCTCGTGGATCGTCGAGTCGCGGATGCGCAGCGGGTTGACGACGACCTGGTCGGCGAACTCGATGTAGTTGAACCCGCCGAACGCGGCGGCGTACTGGTCCTGGGCGCCGCCGGGGATCTGCAGGTCCTCGCGCTCGAGCCGGTACGCCAGCTCGGCGACCTCGTACTCGGTCAGGTCGAGGCCGAGGTGCTGCGCGACCACGCCGATCACCGCGACCATCACGGCGCTCGAGGAGCCCAGGCCCGAGCCGGGCGGGGCGTTGGTGTGGATGAAGAGGTCGAAGCCGGTGGCCGAGACGGCGCCGGGGTACTGCCGCAGGCGCGCGATGGTGGCCTTCGGCAGGTCGAGCTGGCCGTCGAGCTCGAGGTCGTCGTCGACGTTGAACCCGACGGAGTAACCGTAGTCGAGCGACTTGATCGTGACCTGGCCGTCGGCCCGCGGACGCAGGGTGCAGTAGGAGTACGCCGAGATCGTGGCCGACAGCACGGCGCCGCCCTCACGCTCGGGGAACGGTGCGACATCGGTGCCACCACCGGCGAACGAGATCCGCAGCGGGGCCCGCGCCCGGAGCACCGGACGGCGCACGTCGGCGGCGCCGGGATCGGGCGACACGGGGTGGGACTGCTGTGTCATCCGTACTAGCCTCCAGAGGTGACGCATCGCCCTGCCGGGCGCAGTGCCACGTCAACCTACCTGATCCGACTCGATCCCGGAGGGCACATGGGCCACCTGCGTCTCGTCGACGGCTTGCGTGCCGTCGCCGCTGGCCTGGTGCTCGTCTCGCACGTCGGATTCTGGACCGGGGCCTCCTCGATCGACCTCGTCGGGGGGCTCGTCGCCCGGGGCGACGCCGGCGTGGCGGTCTTCTTCGCCATCTCCGCGTTCCTGCTGCTGCGGCCCGCGATCGCGCGCGGCCTGGACGGCACCGGGCACGAGGCCGGCGCGACCGCTCGCTACGCCGTTCGCCGCGCCGCGCGCATCCTGCCGGCGTACTGGCTCGCGCTCGCCGGCGTCCTGGCCGCGGCCGTCTGGCTCACCGGAGGCGCGGGCGGCCCGGCGAAGGTCGCCGCGCACGTGCTCGTCCTGCAGGGCTACACCGGCGACTACTACCAGTCGTTCACGCAGAGCTGGAGCCTCACGACCGAGGTCACGTTCTACGTCCTCGTTCCCGTCCTCGGCGGTCTGCTGACCCGGGGGCTGTGGCGCCGTGGCGGCGCCCGTGGCGTCGGAGCGCTCGTGGCCGTCACCGCCCTCGTCGCCGTCGTCGGACTCCTCGCCCAGGCCGTGGCCGCCGCGTGGAGCCGCGCCGGGTCCGACGGGGGTGCCGGGGTGCTCGCCACCAGCGTCGTCGGTCACCTCGCCTGGTTCGGCGCGGGTGCCGCGGTGGCCCTGCTCGCGGAAGGACATCGCCGGGGCGTCGGGCCTCTCACCACGCGTCCGGGCCTGCTGGCCGTGTGGCGCTCGCGCCCGACGCTCGTCCTGCTCGCCGTGGTGGTCTTCGTCGTGGCCTCCTCGCCGCTGGCCGGACCGCGCGACCTCACCCTGCCGACCGCCGGCCAGGCCGTGGCCAAGGAGGCGCTCTACGCGCTGTTCGCCCTGCTCCTGCTGGCGGCGTGCGTGCAGGAGCCCGAGCCCGGCACGCCCGCGGACGCGGTGGCGCGCTGGGGCGTCACCCGCTGGCTCGGTGACATCTCCTACGGCGTCTTCCTCTGGCACGTGGTCGTGCTGCAGGTCCTGTTCGAGGTCACCGGTGCCACGCTCTTCGCCACGGGCTTCTGGTGGACGCTCTACGCGGTGGCCGGGTTCAGCGTGGCGCTGGCGTCGCTGTCGTGGTGGCTGGTGGAGCGCCCGATCCTCGCCGCGGTCCGCCGTCGAACAGCGCCCGCGCCAGCAGCGAGAGCGTGAACAGACCGGCCAGCTGACCCAGCACCGTGCCGGCCGAGGTGCGGTCGACCACGCCGAGCGCGGCCATGGCCACCGCGCCGACCGCCATCGCCGAGATCGCGGCAACCACCACCCGTCGGCGCGGCAACACCCACGCGGCGCCGGCGAGCACCAGCCCGGCGAGTCCTCCGCACAGGAAGCCCAGGGCGCCTGACACGGCCCAGCCGATCCTGCGGTCGACCGCGCTGACCGGCGCCGGCCACCGCTCCCACGGGAGGCGGGTGCGCCGTGTGGCGACGAGCGCTCCGAGGAGCAGCAGCAGCGCGACCGGACCGGCCGCGAGGCCCCACCGGTGCGCGGCCGACGGGGCGAAGTCGATGACGACCTCTCCCGACAGGGACTCGGGCATCCGGAAGCCCTGCCGCCATCCGTCGATCGTGACGGGCTCGAGCTCGCGGCCCGAGGAGGTCGTCGCGCGCCAGCCCGCGTTGGCGCCCTGGACGAGGGCGAGCACCGCGTCCCGTCCCCCGCTGACCGAGGCGACGATGCGACCGGGGGCCTCCTCCCGTGCCAGCACCGAGCGACCGGCGCCGGAGACGAAATCGGTGGGGCCGAGGACGACGCGCTCGACCTGCAGGGCGGCTGGGAGGTCCGTGCGGACGTCGACCGTGCCCGGCGCGACGACCGCCTCGGAGCCGCCGCAGGGCTCGAGTGTCACGGGGTCGCCGTTCACCAGACGCTCCCGATCCACCTCGCCGCCGACGCGCACGGTGGACGTGCCGACGGTCACGGCCGCACAGGGGACGCGGGCGGGCCCGGGTGCGCCGACGGCGTCGAGGTCGATCTCGGGAACGGTCCACTCGCCCTCGCCGGCCGTGCGCACGAATGTCAGGGTGACCCGATCGCCCTCACCCTCGACGACCCCGCCGGTGCGGGGCAGCATCGTGACCCGACCGCCGACCGACGCCCGGATCCCCGCGAGGCCCGTGCCGCCGGTGGAGATCCGGCCGATCGAGGTGGTGGCCGGCAGCGCGATCTCGACGGTGGCCGCGTCGCGACCGGCCGGCACCCGCCAGGCGGTGGACGGATCGCCGTCGAAGGCCGCCCCCGGGCGACTCGTCGCGTCCTCCCCCACGCGGTCCCCGGAGGTGAACCGCGCGGGCGCGTCGAGCAGGGCCTCGAGGTCCGGGCCCGGGCGCGACCGTGCCGTGACCTCGAGCGGGACGCGCGCCGACGACGTGGACTCGAAGGCCCACCGCGGGGCCGCCGCGTCCTCGGCGAGCGGGCTCAGCACGATGCTGGTGCGGCGGGGGTCGACCTCGCCGGGCAAGCGGATCCGCGAGCCCCACTCCTGCACGTCGCTGCTGACCTCGGCGATCCCCCGCACGACCGCCCGCGGAGCGGTCGGCAGCACGAGATCGAGCCGCTCGAACTCCTCGGTGCCGAAGTCGGCCGTGCCGCGGCCCGCGGCGAGGTCGACGGTGATGACGCGGGTGGTCCCGTCGGCGCGACGGGCGCGCAGGGTGACGCTGTCGACCGATGGCGTCGTCGCGGCCGGGACCACGGTGACCCGACCCAGCGGAGCGGGCTGGTCCGGCACGAGGGTGAGCCGCCCGTCGGTATCCTCGTCGGTGAGCCAGGTCGTGGAGCGGTCGCCGTCGAGCGCGGCGGCGGGCCCTGCGTCCGTGCCCGCCCAGGCCGCGGCGAACGGATCGGCGCCCGAGCTGGACGCCTCGACCGAGGCCAGACCGAGCCACTCGCGCACGGGCTGGTCGGAGCGATCGCCGGCAGGAGGCAGGTCGCGCGCACC
Source organism: Aeromicrobium choanae (assembly GCF_900167475.1). Taxonomy (NCBI): domain Bacteria; kingdom Bacillati; phylum Actinomycetota; class Actinomycetes; order Propionibacteriales; family Nocardioidaceae; genus Aeromicrobium; species Aeromicrobium choanae. The sequence continues at coordinate 153,236 of NZ_LT796768.1, forward strand.
GATCGGCTCGGGCGAGTCGTCCGCAGCGTCGAGCGTGGGACCGAACGCCAGCTGCGCCGGGCGCCCGCTGTTGAACTGGCGCCAGCGCAGCGAGTCGGTGACGACGTCCGCGTCGGGCGCAGCGGGAGAGATCGTGGTCCACGACCGCGACGGAAGGCCCAGGGACGTGAGGTCGTCGAGCGCCTCGGGCCCGCCGGAGACGACGATCTCGGCGTCGGCCGCCATCGACTCGACGAGTGGCGCCGCCCCCGAGCCGACGGTCCACACCGCGAGGTCGCCGAATCGCTCGTGCTCGGCGAACCCCGGCGACCGCTCGAGGGTCCGCTCGACGAGGTCGGCGGGCTGCGCCTGCACGAGGGGCAGCACCCCGTCGCGGACGACGACGCGCGCCACTCCCATGCGGGCGAGCAGATCGGCGAGTCCGGGCTGCGCCACGCCCGTGGCGGCGACCGCGTCGATCCGGTCGAGCAGGCGCGTGGCGCCGGGATGCCCCAGGGGCGCCGCCGGCCGGACGACGATCGGTGACTCGGCCAGGGCGACGAGCGGCTCGTCGGACGTCTTTCCCCACGTGAACTCCGCGGTGCGGGCGGCCGGCAGCACCAGGGTGGAGCCGCCGTCCTGCTCGTGCAGCACGTCGATCTCCTCGGCGGCCTGGCGCCACGTGGCAGGAATCTCCTCGTAGCTGTTGGCGTCGCCGCCACGTCCGGCCCACAGCGCGGTCGGGGACAGCAGCGCGGCCGCCAGCACGACCGCGACTGCTGCCCTCGGGGCACGGCGTGACCGGCCCAGCCCGTGCGACACCAGCACCGCGACCCCGAGCGTGAGCGGGAGTCGCACGAGGGGGTCGGCCTTGTGGACGTTGCGCAGTGCCGCCCCGGGCCCGTCGAGGAAGGCCCGGACTCCCTCGGCCACCGGCGAGCCCACGACACCGGCATGGCCGATCGACATGAGGAGCGTGCCCAGGAGGGCCGACCCGATGAGGAATCGGGTGACGTCGCGCCGCTCACCGTCGCGCGAGAGGACCACCAGACCGGCCACGCCGGCGCCGGCGACCACCATCCCGCTCACGATGGCGACGAGGTCCTGGGCCTGCACCCAGCCGGACTGCCACACGGGGTGGGACTCGGCGTCGAGGATGTAGGCGATCCAGTGGTCGGCGCCGCGCAGGACGTTGGGCACCGACGTGACCGCCGTGGTGATCCGGGCGGTCTCGATGAAGTCCAGGAACGGGTAGCCGTAGCGGCCCAGCACGAGCAGCGGCACGACCCACCACGCGGCGCCGACCAGCACCGCGATCGACCACGCCGCGAGGGCGCGCCCCCGGCGTGCGGCGCGGGGGGCCGTGAGAATCACCATCAGCGGCAGGAGGAGCACGACCGCCGAGGCCGTGGCATTGACGCCACCGAGCGCGAAGGTCAGCAGGCCCGTGCCTGCCGCAGCCCGGACGAGCACCCTGCGGTCGGTGGACGGTCGCACCATGGTCCAGGCCGCCAGCACGAGCCACGGCGCGACGGCGCCGGGCCAGGCCTCGACCGAGATCTCGGACAGGACGGTGACGACCCGCGGCGCGAGGGCGTAGAGCGCCGCCGCGACGAGGGCGACGTCGGGGCGCAGGCCCACGAGGCGCCGCGCGAGGAGGTAGGTGCCGGTGAAGGCGACGACCAGGAGCAGGCTCCACCAGAGCCGCTGGGCGGCCCAGCCGGGAAGGCCGACCGCATCGGCGAGGCCCATGACGGGGCCGAGCGGGAAGAGGTAGCCGTACGCCTGGTTCTGCAGCTCACCGAGGCCGGCATGGGAGTTCCACGCGGACAGGGCACGCGCGAGGTAGTCCCACGGGGCGACCGTGAGGTCGAGCTTGGTGTCGGGCTGGGTGCGCCCGGGCGCGACGACCCACGGAAGAATCGCCACCAGCAAGGTGCTGGCGGCGATTCTGACCCTCTGGGCGACGTCTGGCGTCGCGCGGGGTTCGTCGGTGGTGGGGTGTGTCACCCCGGATCGATCAGGACTCGTCGTACGCGATGACGGACGAGTGCGTCTGATCCTGCTTGACGGCGGTCTGGCTCGCGACGATGCCCAAGACCGCAAGGATTCCGAGAATGATCCCGGCAGCGCTGCCGCCGATGGTCCAGACTGCGTTCTCGCTCATGTGCCCCTGTTTTCCGTAGTCGAGGAAATACTTACGGGTAGCCTAGCAGCCCCCTGGCGGCTTGTCCCGCGGATGACACACCGGTGGGACAAGCCGGATCAGGCCGCCGGATCGCGCCGGCGCAGGGCCCGCGCGAGCACTCCGGCCGCCGCCAGCGCGAGGCCCAGGGCGCCCAGCACGAGGCCGAGGTGGTCGATCGGCTGCGCCTCCTCCACGGGCGCCAGCCCCTCGTCGCCGAGGTCCCACCACTCCAGCGCCTCGGTGCGAACTCGCAGGTCCGCTCCGCCCAGCTGCAGGGCGTTCAGCGTGGGTCCCGGTTGATCGGTCTGGAGCAGGACGTGTCGGACGCCGGCGGCCCGCAACGCGGCCAGGACGTCGCCCTCGGGCGCAGCGAGGGCCCGCGTGACCTCCGCGGCCCTGGGGTCCTCCCCCGCGACCAGGCCGTCGCGCAGCGGCAGGGCGTCGTTGACCCGGACGTCCCGCTCGAGCAGGCGGGGCCAGGGGTCGAGCACGACGCGGTCGTCGTTCCAGTCGTACCGGCGGTACTGGGTCCACGGCAGCACGGCCACGGCCCCGGGCTCGGCCTGCTCGAGGCGCTCGGCCACGAAGGTGAAGTCGACGGGTAGGTCGACCGAGCCCCAGCGACCGCCTCCGGCCCATGCCAGGCCCGGCAGGGTGACCACGGCGACCATGCCCGTGGCGGCGGCCAGGCCCCCGGCGATCCACCGGCTCACTCCACGCCGCGTGGCGGCCGCGCCGAGGCGGGCGGCGCAGAGTCCGACCGCGAGGGAGACCGCGACCATCCACAGCGCGGCGAACTTCTGGCCGTCGCGGATCAGTCCCCCGCCCGGCAGCTGAAGGACGACGAACGACACGAGCTCACGACCGCCGGGAAGGCCCGCGACGATCGCCGCGACGAGGCCGACCAGCCCGGCCACGGCGGCGCCGAGGTACTCGGGCCTCGACCGGACCCGGGCGTCGGACCACGCGACGCCCACCGCGGTCAGCACGCCCAGCAGCGCGACGCCGGACAGCAGGAGGCTCTGGCGCTCGGCGAACCAGCTGGCCTGGTTCCAGATGCCGCCGCCCGTGAGGACCGAGCCGACCATGCCCCACGGGGTGTCGCCGCGGGCGGCGAAGGCCTCGACGCCCGCCGAGTCGGCCGAGGACGACGCCTGCGACCGCAGGAACGGGAACCACCATGACGCGGCGACCAGCACCGAGACCGCCATCGCCCAACCCCACGCGCGCCACGCCCGGGGCCAGCGCGATCCCGCGAGCAGCACGGCGGTGGCGGTGATGACGGCCAGCACCGCGCCGGTCGACCCGGAGAGCCCGGCCAGGGCCATCACGACACCGAGGGCGCCGGTCGGCGACTCGCCCCGGCGCAGGCGCCCGGCGATGCGCACGACCCAGAACAGGGACGCGTACCCGAGCAGGTAGCCCCAGTGCCCGATCGCGAGGCGCTCGGCGACCCACGGGTTCCAGCACGCCACGAGGGCTCCCGCGACGGCGGCGCTGCGCCCGGGCAGCAACGCCCCGGCTCCGGCACCAGCCGCCACGAACACCGTCACGAGCAGCACCTTCTGGACGAGCCAGCCGGGCAGGAAGGTGGAGAGCGCCGCGACGACGAGGTCGTTCGGGACGGCACGCGGAACGGACCCGTCCACTCCCAGGGTCCGCTCGCCGAAGCCCAGGTGCGGCACGAAGACCATGTCGTAGTTGAGCTGCAGTCCCGGCAGCAGCGCCGGTCCGAGGATCAGCGCGGCGGCCACGAGGCCGGTGGCGGCCCCCACGAACGCCGGGGTCGTGAAGCGTCTCATCAGCGCGCCCCGTGCAGGAGTTCGATCTCGGCGAAGGCCTCGCCCATCCGCCGGCACTGCCTGTGCAGGTCGTGGTGCTCGGTGGCCCAGGCCCGGTTCGCCTCCCCCTGGCGCTCGCGGCGCGCGGGGTCGGAGAGCCACCCCACCAGGGCGGCGGCGAGGGCCTCGACCTGGCCGGGGCCCTCGACGTCGAGCAGGTCGTTGCCCGGCGCGATCGCCTCGTGGTTGCTGCCGCAGCGCGTCGTGACGACGGGGAGGCCGCACGCCTGCGCCTCGACGTAGGCCAGGCCGAACTGCTCCTCCCACTTCCACGTCGGGCGCGGCGCCGTGGTGAAGACGGCCGCGCTGCGCAGCAGGTCGCCGACGCCGTTCGCGTCCAGACCTCCGACGAGGGTGACACCGCTGCGCGGGTCGTCGGCCGCCGCTCGGACCAGGGCTTCGAGGGGCCCTCGGCCCGCCACGACGAGCTCGGCCTCGGGGATCTGCCGGCGCACCAGCTCCATCGCCGCGAGGATGCGGTCGATGCCCTTGTTCTCGGCGAGCGGGCTGACGAAGACGACCCGCGGGTGCTCGACGGGCTCGGTGGCCGGGGTGAAGATCTCGGTGTCGACCCCGGGCTTCACGACGCGGATCACGGCGTCGTCGAAGCGGTTCTCCAGCAGGTGGTCGCGCGCCGCGTCGACCATGCACAGCAGCAGCTCGGCCCGGCGGCAGGACTCCAGCGCCTGGCGGTAGGGCGGGACGCGGTACAGCGGCTGTCGCGCGAGGTTCTCCCACGTGACGACGGCCTGCAACGGTCGCCGGCCCGTGCCCTTCCGACGCCACTTCGCGGCCTGGCCGGTCACCAGCGAGCACAGCTCGAGCGAGGCGACCCAGTCGAACTCGGCCGGGTCCTGGTCGCGGAGCTCATTCACCCAGGCCAGCGCGCCGGCCTCGATGAACCGCTTGATCGGGCGGCGGTAGGTGCTCGGCACCCAGGTGAGGTCGCCGACGGGCTCGTCTCGGGCGAGGGCGGTGACGTGCGTGTCGCCCATGAGCGACATGTAGAAGAGCTCGCGACGCGGCCGCTGGTCGGGCAGGGAGACCCAGAGCAGTTCGCGCGTCACCCCACGATCCTCACACCCCGGCCCGGCGGCGACCCGCACGGGCGCCCCACAGGTAGCCGGCGGCCTCCATGACGCGCATGCCCGCCATGCCGAGGGCGTGGACGGGCCGTCGCACGAGACGGCGCCAGTTCTGCGCGTAGGCCCGCAGCACCCCGCTGCCCTGGTCGGCCATCGCGCCGCCGTGACGATCGACGAGCGTCGGAAGGCTCAATCCGTAGTAGTAGCGCTTCTGCCAGATGTCGCTCAGCGTGAGGCGGCCCTCGTCGTGGTCGACCACGACCGGCGCCAGCGCCACCGTGCCCCCCGCGTCGCGGATCCGGAACCGCAGGTCGGCGTCCTCAGGTCCGGACATGGACTCATGGAAGCCGTCGGCGAGCATGTCGGCCCGGCGCAGCAGCCGGGGGTTGTGCAGCCACGGTGCGTCGAGGTAGCACTCACGCTCGAGGGCACGGCACGCCGTCCAGAAGCCGTCGCCGATGGTCCGCTCGGGCAGCGCCACGCCGGTGGCGTCGGTCCGTGCCGCGGTGCGCACCGCGGCGCTCAGGGCGTCGGCGGGCAGGTACATGTCGCTGTCGAGCCACAGGATCCAGACACCCTCGGCCGCCCGGATCCCGCGGTTGCGCTGGGCGCTGCGCTCGGGCCCGGCCGTGATGACGACGTCGGCCAGTCCCTGCGCGATCTCGTCGGTGCCGTCGGAGCTGTGGTTGTCCACCACGATCAGCTCGACGTGCGGGTGGTCCTGGGCCCGCACCGACGCCAGGCACCGCTCGATGGTGCGGCGGTTGTTGCGCGTCGGGACGATCACGGACACCAGGGGCTCAGTCATCGTCGGACCTCCGCGCGAGCAGGATGAGGCTGCCGGCGATCGCCAGCACGAGCCCGGCGGCGGCCACGTGGTGCGGGACGAGGCTCGCCGAGATCACGTCGGCGGACAGCTCGCCGATGCCGTCGCGGCGGACCTGGACGACCAGCAGTGCCACGACCGACAGGAACGTGAGCGCCGAGCCGGCGTACACGAGGCGGCGCGGGTCGACCGGGCGCACCCACGTGAGCACGGCGGCGACAAGGGCTCCGGCGAGTCCGCCCCAGCCCAGCAGCAGGCCGGCGCCGACCACGCCCACCGCGGTGAGGACGCGTGCCGTGGCCCAGCGCGGCCGCAGACCCGTGGGTCCGGCGACGCCGTCGGGGAGGGCGAACAGACGACGGCGCACCAGCGCCGTGACGACGAGCGCGAGCGCAGCGAGCAGCCCGAGACCGCTGGCGCCGAGCGCGATGTTCGACCACAGCTGGGGCGTGTAGCGGATGTCGATGGTGGCGGCGGCACCGTCCTCGACGATCCAGCCCGAGGAGAACCCGTCGAGGATCACGGGGGCGCCGAGATCCTTGCCGTCGGCGGTGGCACTCCAGTTCGGGTTGTGGCTCTGGCCGGTGACCACCGCGTACGGACCGTCGGCGACCTCGACGTCGAGCGTCATGCGCGCGTCGCCCTCGCGGGTGATCTCGGAGATGATCGGCGACCCGAACCGCTCCAGCGACTCGCGCGTGTCGCTCAGCTCCAGCGAGTCGAGGACGAACGCGGGGTTGCCGTCGATGGTGTGCTCGCCGGCCTCCAGCCGGGTGGGCTCGCAGCCCACCCACCGGGTGCCCTGCTGGTCGCTGCGCGCGAGCAGGCTGGTCTGCGGGCGCATGAGCAGCCCCTCGCCGTCGAGGACCGCCACCGGGAGGCAGTGGTCTCCGCCGTCGGCCTCCGGCACCTCGAGTCCGGTGTCGATCGTGGTGAAGGTGGCCGGGACGCCGTTCGGGTCGCCCTCGATCCCGTCGATCGTCACCCGCACGGCCGAGCCGCGGACCGGCCGGTCGAGGTCGATCGTGGTCTCGCCGAGTCCGATCTCGGACTCCGCCACGTCGACGCCGTCGACGCTGACCGTCACGCGCGTGGCGTGGTGCCGGGTCTGCTCGTCGGCGATCTCGGCGGCCTCCTGCACGAGGCGCATCTGGTCGATCCGGCGCGGCTCTCCCCGGATCTCCCACCAGGCGCCCCGCGTGGTGCCGCCGGGCACCCAGCCCGTGTCGGCATCGCCGTCGGCGGCGCGCGACGCACGGTTGGCCGGGTTGTCGAAGTAGAAGCCGCTCGACTCCGCCTCCACGTCCTTGCCGCGTCCCTCGACCCGGTCGTACATCACCTCGACCGGCCCGCTGACGCGCACCTGGGCGCTGGTCTCGAAGGCGCGCCGGTCGGGCAGGGTCACCACGCGGTTCAGGGCGCGCTCGGAGTCGTCGCTCGTGGACGGGGTGTTCTGCACGCGCGTCAGCAGCACGTCGAGCGGCGTCCGCGAGAACCGCAGGCGATCGGAGGAGTCGAGCTCGTCGTAGGTGTTCGACAGGGTCAGCGGGGTCCGGCCGGCCACGTGGGCCTTCCGGCCGTCGAGACCGATCTCGGCGATGCCGACGAAGTTGAAGCCCTCGCCGCGGGTGGAGTCGATCGTGACGGTGACCTCGTCGGCCTCCACTCCCCCGAGTCGCGCCGTGGCCAGTCCCGTCTCGGGCAGGGTGATCGTGTCGCTGCGTCCGCCCGCCGACACGGTGACCTCGTCGATCTGGACGTCACCGATCGGCAGCTGGGCGATCGGCACCTCGTCCAACTCGACGGGCTCGTCCAGCGTGGCCACGAGACGCTGGCCGGCAGCCGTGCCGAAGTCGCCGAAGCGCCAGCCCGTGGTGAGGTCGCCGTCGACCGCGAAGTCGCCGGTGCCGTACGGAAGGTCGAAGAACGTGCCGCCCGACCGCGAGGTGGTCACCTTCACGACCGAGTCCACGCGCACCGTCTGGTCGTCGGTGTCGGTGCCCAGGGTGCGGGTGGCACCCGGGTCCTGGTCCTCGCGCAGCAGGGGGCCCTGGCCCACCGTCAGCCGGTTGGCGATGACGCTGCGTCGCGCGTTCGTGTCGGTCAGGACCATCCGGCCGGCGGTGTCGAGGGCGCTGGAGAACTCGTCGGTGGAGAGGTCCTGGGCGTACCGCACGAGCGGCGACGAGTCGAGCAGTCTCGCCTCGGCCAGCGCCGGGAACGCGAAGCCGTCGCCGGCCACGATGACCTGTCCGTCCAGCGGCACGGCGCGCAGGGACTCGCGTGCCCCGCCGACGTCGTAGACCTGGACGGGCGGCAGCAGGTTCTCCCCGTGGAAGAACGGGTCCTCCATCGCGGGCGACAGGGTGTTCTCACCGGGGACGCCGAAGTTCTGGCGACCGAACAGGCCGGGGTCGTTCGCGATCAGCCGGTTCATCTCCGCGGGACGAGCGCCGCCGGTGTTCTCCCACACGACGTCGTTGCGCAGCAGGACCTGTCCGGCGCCGAGGTAGCGCGCCATGGTCGACACGGCGGCCCCGGTGGACGTGCCGGACTGCACCGACCCGTCGAGCGCGGCCAGGAAGTTGACGCCGGGCGGCGACGCGTTCGGGGTGGTCTCGGGCACCACCGCGCGACGGTCGAACAGCGCGTTCACGACGTCGTCGGGGCGCTCCTCGGTCCAGCGGTAGAAGGGCCGGACCTGACCGGGCAGGACCAGGACGGAGCCGGGCTGGCTGCTCTCGTCGACGGAGGCGGCCGCCTCGCTCCAGTAGTCGGGGATGTCGATCGGCGAGATGTAGAGGCGACCGGCCAGCGCCGGCAGGGACCACGCCGCGAAGATGCTCGCGGCCACGACCACGACCACCGTGCGCGCGGGGTGCCAGCGCCACACGCGTGGCCCCAGGTGCATCACCGTGATGACGATGCCGATCGTCATGGCGACCGCCAGCACCGCGCCGATCTTGTTGGTCGTGCGGAACGCCGAGAGCGCGGGGATCTGGAGGATCTCGCCCAGGAGACGGCCGAACGGCGACGCCGGCCCGTCCTCGGAGGGGAAGACGCCGACCATGACGATCGCGGCGCCGAAGACGGCCACGGACACGAACACCCGGGCGCGGGTGCGCGCCCACGCCAGGGCGATCAGCCCCAGTGCCGGCCACGCCGCGGTCAGCAGCATGATCAGCGGGCTCACGACGTAGACGGCGTGCTCGGGGACCCACGGCCCGGTGGAGCTGGAGCCGTAGAGCGGCCAGAGCCCGAGGCCGCGCAGCACCTCGGTCAACGACGAGACCTTGGCGATGCCGGTGAGGGACTCGGACCCCTCGACGATCTGCGCTCCGGTGGTCAGGGCGGCGAACGCCGGGACCAGCCAGTAGAGGGAGAGCACGACGACGAACAGGGCCGACTTCGCCAGCACGAGCAGCGCGTCGAGCCACCGCAGGCCGTCGCTGGCGCGGATGGCCAGGACCACGGGGATGACGGCCAGCAGCTGCAGGAGTGGCACGACCGCCACGTTCATGCCGCTCATCGCGAAGAAGGTCAGGCCGAACAACGCCGGCCAGGCCCAGCTGGCCGGGCGCCGCAGGCCGTGGATGAGGCACAGCAGCTGCCACGGCAGCAGGGCCATCGGCAGCGCGATGGCCAAGGTGGCGCCGGCGCTGATCGTGTAGGGGTTCGCGAGCAGGAGCACGGCAGCCAGGAGCCCGCCCCAGCGGCCCACCTGCGGCGCGATCGTGCGCGTCAGGCGCGCCGCGCCCCACGCGGCCACCAGCCACAGGACGAAGTGGAAGACCTTGAAGGTCATCTCCGGCGACAGGCCGATTCCCCGCAGCGCGGACAGGACGAGCAGCACCGGGGCGAGCCCGACGTTGAAGTTCGGCGAGCCCAGGTACGGCGAGGAGGTCCACGACGACAGGTACTGGCCGAGCATCTGCCAGGGCCGGACGTAGACCTCGGGCTTGATGTCGGTGTAGAAGGTGCCCCAGCCGTTGAGGCCGATGACGAGAGCCAGCGCGAGGATCGCCGAGCCCACCACGAAGCGGTAGTGGGTGAACAGACGCACAGGGACTCCCTCAGGGTTCGGCCGCAGCGGCCGCGGGCACAGCGTCGTCCAATATAGCCCGCATCACACATCCTGTTACCGGAGAGTCACGAAGCCGGTAGCCTGAGGGCGCCATGCCCCGCCCGTCATCCCCCTCACGCACGCGTTCGGGCTCCGGAGCGGCCCTCGGCATCACGATGGCGCTGGCCAATCTCCTCAGCTACGTCTTCGTGCTGGTCCTGTCACGCGCCCTCGGCCCCTCGGACTTCGGCGGGTTCTCGGCGCTCTCCGCGTACGGCATCGTCCTGTCGGTCCCGGCCGGGGCGCTGCAGGTCATCGTCGCGCGCCACGTCGCGGGTGCGTCCCACGACTCGCGCGGGGTGCGCACCGCCCTCGGTGTGGGCGTCGCCCTCGCCGCGGCCACGATCGTCGCCGCTCCCCTGCTGTCCAGCGCCTTCCGGCTCGACACGGCCTGGTCCGCGGTCTGGCTCGGCCTGACGCTCGTCCCGATGACGCTCACGGGAGCCTTCCAGGGGATCCTGCTCGGGCGCGACCGGCTCGTTGCGCTGTCCGTGATCTACGTGGCCACGGCAGCCGGGCGGCTGGCCGCCGGCGCGGGCGGTGCGGCGCTGGGCCTCAGCGTGGCGCAGGTCTTCGCGCTGCTGCTCTTCGTCGCGGCCGCCGTCGCCGTGCTCGGCGCGTGGCTCTGTCGCGACGACCTCACGCTCGCCGACGATCGCCGCCTCGGCGCCGAGCTGATCCGCGCCACCATGTCGCTGGGTGCCTTCATCGCGCTGACGAACATCGACGTGACGCTCGCCCGGGCCTATCTCGGCGACCACGACTCCGGCGGCTATGCCCTCGCGGCCACGTTCGGCCGCGCGATGGGCTGGGGCACGCAGTTCGTCGCGCTCCTGCTGGTCCCGCGCATGCAGGGTCCGCGCGCGGTTCGCTCGTTCCGCCGATCGCTCGGCCTGATCCTGCTGCTCGGGCTCGTCGGCATCGTCGTCATCGCCGCGGCCCCGGAGTTCTGGGTCCGGCTCGCCGGCGGTGCGGAGTACGCCGAGTTCGGCTCGCTCGCCGTCGCCTGCGTCGCCCTCGGCGTGCTGTGGGCGCTGGTCCAGGTGTCGCTGTTCGCCGAGATGGGCCTCGACAGCCCGTGGCTGGGCCGGTTCACCTGGTGCGTGGTGGCCGCGCAGTGCGCCCTGGTGGTGCTGTGGTTCCACGACACCCCGTACGAGATCGTCGGGGTCAGCGCCCTGGGCGCGGCCGCGATCGTCGGTGCGGCGCTCGTGCGCTCGCGGCGCCTGCAGCACGCCTGAGGCGGCGGCCGGCGTGAGTACGCCCGACCGCCGCCCCTGACGACTCAGTCCTGCTTCTGCTCGATCGCGCGCGAGCGACCCATGATGATGCGGGCGCCGAACTTCATGACGCCGGGGAACTTCGTGGCGGCCTTCCAGGCGATCCGGTTGAGGCGGTTCTGGACGTGCACCTGGTAGCGGCGCAGCCACTCGTCGCGGCCCCTCAGCACCGAAGGGGCCGTGCGGCGGAACGTCAGCGCGTGCAGGCCGTTGGCCCAGCGCGGGTCGTCGTCGGACTTCGCGTCCCACGTGGCGTCGATCGTCCAGCCCGGGTGGCGGTCGAGGAAGAGGCGGTGGGCACGCTGCACGACGGGCCACGTGGCGTCGTCGATCAGCACGAGCGCCTCGTCGGCCAGCAGCGGCTCGACCACGGCCAGCGCGAGGTAGTGCGCCAGCAGCGTGTGCTCGCCGTCGTAGAAGTAGACGCCGACGGGGCGGTCGATGACGCCCCGGACGGCCATCAGCTTGAAGCAGTCGCCCTCGAGCAGGCGCACGTCGGCGCCGGCGCCGTACTTCGCCAGGTTCTCCATCAGCTCGGTGCGGGCCTCCTGGCCGGCCATCCCGAACTCGAGGAAGTTCTCCATGGCGTAGAAGACCTTGTCCGCGTTGTCGCGCACGGTGCCGCACATCGAACGGCCCTTGAACGTGCCGACCTCGAGGTAGGCCTCGTCCGCGGGCATGATCGCGGCGGCCAGGTTGAGCATAGCCAGCTCGTTGGAGGAGGTGAAGCCCGCGACGTCGCCCTTGACCTGGTCCCAGTACGGATCGATCGGATCGGTGTCCTGCGGATCGCCGGGGAAGAGGGTGGGAGCTCGGTCGAAGAATGCGGAGGTGTCCATGGGTGCCTTTCGTGCGGCGATCAGCCTATAGGGAAAGAAGCCGGTTCACGCCCGGGTCTGCCAACGTTCACGGATGGCCGGTGCCAGCCAGGTCCACACCATCGGGGTGGCCTCGTCGGAGAAGTGCAGCTGGTCGCGGAACATCACGATCCCATGACGCTCGCGGGCGAACCCCCGCTGGCACTCCAGGGCGTCGTAGAGGTCCAGCACGGGCAGCGCGTTGCGCTCGGCCCACTGCGTGAGCCACGTGTTGATCCGGCGCGGATCGATCACCGTCTCGGCGATCTCGGGCCGCTCGGCGAACCAGTCCTCGTCCTGCGGGTCGATCTGATAGTCCCCAATGGAGTCGGCGCGGCACGGCAGGGTGGCGATCTGCACCTGCTCGACATCGGCGGAGCGCGCCGAGGCGAGGAGACCGTCGAGCTGCTCCTCCACCATCTCGCGGTACCCGGGGTCGTCGACCTCCAGCAGGGTGCCGTCCTCGAGCTGGTGCGGGACGCCCAGCACCGAGCCGACCATCAGCACGAGCACGTCGGCATCCGCGTCGCGCAGGTCGTCCGTGAGGTTCTCGCGTCCCTCGCGGCAGTCGTCGGAGATCTGCTCCTGGTTGCGCGGCGTCCAGTGGATCGGCAGCGGCAGCAGGCTGCAGCCCTCGGTGGCCAGGTCGGTGACCTCGAGGTCGGCGAAGGTCCGGTCGGGGAACCCCTGCGCGAGGTAGTGGGCGACGGAGTCGCCGTAGAGGGCGGCGCGCACCGTCTCCCCGGCGGGCGCGTAGGCCGGGGTGCCGTCGACCAGCGCGGGCACGCGTCCCGCGGCGATGTCCTCCTCGACGGTGGGCACGTCGCCCACCCGCACGGCGGCGAACAGCACGGCCACGGTGCTCGCGACCGCGAGCACGCGACCACGGTCGATCCCGCCGGTGAGCCGCGCCAGCCCGCCGAGCATCACGGGGACCTCCACGAGGTGGAAGCTCAGGGCGGCCAGCGCCAGGGTCACCAGCGAGCCGAGGATCAGCGTGCCCTCGAGCGGCAGCTCGGGCGCGTAGCGGTCGAGCCACAGCTTGACCGGCCAGTGCCACAGGTAGAGCCCGTACGTGAGGATGCCGAGGTAGACCAGCGGGGCGATCGTGAAGACGCGCCGGAACAGGCCAGACCCGACCTGCACCGCACCGGCCAGGCCGACCGCCGTCAGCGCGGCCAGCATGAGCATCCCGCCGGACTCGAACATGAACGGCGAGAGCGGCGGCACGACGAAGAAGCACACGATCGAGGTCAGCGTGGCCGCCCACGCCCAGAAGCCGGCGACGCGCGGCCGCATGTCGGCCGGCCGGCGGCCGTCGCGGTCGGGACCGACGGCGAACGCCACGGCCATGCCGGCGAGCAGCGCCTGCACGCGCGTGTCGGTGCCGTAGTAGGCGTGCGCCTGGGCCTCCGTGGAGCCGACGCCGATCATCGCCGTCCACACGGCGGAAGCGGTGGCCAGTCCGGAGACGATCAGGACGCGCGTGAGGCGGCGGTGCACGAAGCGAATCAGCGCCAGCACGAGGAACGGAGCGACGAGGTAGAACTGCTCCTCCACCGCCAGGGTCCACACGTGGCGCAGGAACGACGGGTTCGCCCACTCGACGAAGTACTGGTCGGCCTGTTGGACCAGCCGCCAGTTCATGACGAAGCCCATCGTGGCGAAGATGTCGCCGCGCATCGACCGGCGCGTCGCGTGGTCGGCGGCGAGCGCCGCCCACGTCGCGATGACGAGCAGCATGATCGTCAGGGCGGGGAGCAGGCGCCGGGCGCGGCGCCGGAAGAACTGCACGACGTCGATCCGGCCCGACCGAGCGTGCTCCTTGAGCATGATCGTGACGATCACGTAGCCGGAGAACACGAAGAACAGGCTGATCCCGACCCACGCGCCCTGCAGCGCCTCGATGCCGAAGTGGTAGGCCAGCAGCACCACCACGGCGAGCCCCCGCACCCCGTCGAGTGTGGCGCTGCGGGTGCCCTGGCTGGTCCTGAGGGAGAAGGTGTTGCTCACCGGGCCGCCTCCCCCGCCTGGTCGCGGACCAGCGGCGCGAGCCAGGTCCAGACCATTGCCGCGGCCTCGTCGTCGAAGTGCAGTCCGTCGCTGAACAAGGTGATGCCGTTGACCTCTCTCACGGGACCGTCCCCGCAGCCCAAGGCCTCGTAGACGTCGACGAGTGGCACGGAGCGGGACCTCGCCCAGGCCCGGACCCACTCGTTCACGACGGTCGGCTCGGCGGTCGCGTCGATGACCTCGGGATGGTCGGCGACGTAGGCCGCGATGCCCGGGATCGTGGCCATCTGGCGCGGGTCACGGCACGGCAGGGTGGCCACCTGCAGCCCGACCTGCGCCTCCGAGGCGTCGTCGCGCAGCCGGTCGAGCGCCTCGATGACCTCGCGGCGGAACCGCGGGGAGTCGAGCCAGATGGGGTTGCCGTCGGGATCCTCGTGCGGGATCGCCGCGAACGTCGGCAGCATGACCAGCGCCGTGTCGGCACCGGACTCGCGCAGGTTCGCCGCGAAGTCGCGCTTGGCCGCGCGGCAGGGCTCGTCCTGCTGCAGCTCGCGGTACGCGATGCGCGATTCGAGCAGGTCGCAGCCGGGCACCGCGAGCGACACCACCGAGAGGTCCTCGTACTGCTCCTGCGGGAAGACCTCGGCCAGCCGGTCGGGCAGGGAGTCGCCGAACATCGCGACGCGGGTGGTCTCGTCCGCGGCCTCGTAGACGGGCTGGTCGGCCTTCAGCGATGGGATGTCAGGGCGCGCGACGGTCTCTCCCGTCGCAGGCACCTGCCCGACCACCACGGCCATCACCACGACGGCCGCCGGGCCGGCCACCGCCAGCCACCCCGGCCGTCGCAGCCGCGGCACCAGGCCGCGCAGTCCATGATCGAGGACGGGACGCTCGAGGTAGCGGTAGCTCAGCGCTGCCAGCGCCGTGGTGACGACGCAGCCGACCGCGATCTCCACCGCGGCGGACATCCCCGGCACCTCGCGCTCCAGCCACAGCTTGACCGGCCAGTGGTAGAGGTACAGCCCGTAGCTGCGCTCCCCCAGGTAGGCCAGTGGTCGCCAGCCCAGCACCCGGTGCACGGACAGGTCGGGGCGCGCGACGCACGCCCACACCAGCACCGCGACGACGGCCGACTGGACCAGCATCCCGCCCTGCTCGAAGAACAGGGGCGACATCGGGTCCACCAGCACGAGGGCCGCGAGCAGGGCGCCGAGCGACAGCCAGGAGACCGGCTCCAGCACCGCGCGTGAGGGCGTGCGCAGGGCGGCCGGGCCGGCGAGCAGGTGCGCCAGCAGGACGCCGACCAGCAGGGACTGCAGGCGGGTGTCGGTGCCGTAGTAGGCGTGCGCCTGGGCGGAGGCACCGTCGAGCCCGACCTGCGCGGTCCACCACGCCGAGCCGACGGCCAGCAGTGCGAGCACCGCGATCGCGACTCGGCGTGAGCCGATCCAGGCGAGCGCCGCCAGCAGGAGCGGCACCACGACGTAGAACTGCTCCTCGACCGACAGCGTCCACGCGTGGCGCAGCATCGACGCCGAGCCGAACTCGGCGAAGTACTGGTCGGCCTCGGCGATCAGCCGCCAGTTCATGACGAAGCCCAGCGTGGCGACGATGTCGCCCCGCAGCTGGCGGCGCGTGGCGTCGTCGGCCAGCAGCAGCGCCCAGGTGGCGACCACGAGCAGCAGCACGACGAGCGCCGGCAGCAGGCGACGTGCACGACGGCGGTAGAACCCGAGGAGGTCGACTCGCCCGAAGCGCTCGCGCTCGGTGATCAGCAGCCGCGCGATGAGGAAGCCCGAGAGCACGAAGAAGACGTTGATCCCGGTCCAGGCGCCGGTCAGCGCCGTCAGCCCGAAGTGGTACGCCATGAAGAGCGCCATGAAGCCGCCGCGGATGCCGTCGAGGGAGGCGACCCGGCGGCGCACCGGCGTCGCCGTCACCCCCACGACTGCCGCGCCTGCTCGAGTGCCTCGGGTGTGCCCACGTCGAGGAAGGCGGCGTCGTCGCGGTGGGCTCGGACGTCGGCGCTCGCGACCAGCCCGGGGAAGACGTCGACCTCGAGCGACAGCGGCACCGTGGTGGGCAGTCCCCGCAGGACGTCGCCGCGCATCACGTAGGTGCCGGCGTTGACGAGCCCCGGGCCCGGCTCGACGGGCTTCTCGTGGAAGCCGGCGACGCGCGTCCCGGTGTCGTCGAGGGTGACGACACCGTAGGCGCGGGCATCGGGCACCTCGCGGACGTGGATCGAGCCGGCGGCGCCCGAGCGCTCGAAGGCGGCGACCTGCGCGGCGAGGTCGTGCCGCGACAGCAGGTCGCCGTTGACGACGACCACGGTGTCCTCGGCGTCGACCGACCGCGCGGCGAGGGCGAGCGCGCCGCCGGTGCCGAGCGGCTGGTCCTCTCGGCTGTACGTCAGCCGGGCGCCCCAGCGGTCGCCCGTTCCCAGGGCGTCCTGCACCTGCTGGGCGCCGAACCCCACGGCGACGACCACGTCGGGCACGCCCGCCTCGACGAGGCGGCGGATCTGGTGGGCGACGAGGGGCTCGCCCCCGACGTCGACGAGCGGCTTGGGCAGGTCGCCGACCGCGACTCGCAAACGGGTCCCCAGACCCCCAGCGAGGACGATCCCACGGCGCACAGACACTGCCCTAACTCTTGGTTACCCGCGCGTACGCACGGCGCTGGTCATAGTAGTATGCGTCACATGCTCGACGACCCTGATGTGCGTTCTCGTCCCGTGCCGAACCTCGGCACGAAGGTCGCGATCCTCGCGGCGATCCCGTTCCTGGCCTACGGGATCTACCTGCTGCTGACGCCCATCACCGACATCCAGACCAGCTCCGGAGCGATCTTCGAGTGCGGATCCGCGCTGCAGCCGCCCTCGGACAAGTTCCAGGAAGGGGTCTGCGGCCCGATCAACACGCAGTACCTCTACCGGGCGCTCGCCGCGATCATCGCGGCGGTGGGCATCGCCGGCGTCGGCGCGGCGCTGTTCGGCTTCAGCCACCAGGTGGAGCGCGCCCGGGGCAGCCGCTCCGACCACCGGGGCAGCTACGAATCCGCGTCGGACCACGACCGCTACGACGACCGTGCCGACCGCTACGACGACCGCGACGACCTCGCCGACGGTGGCGCCCGCCGCCGGCTCCTCGAAGACGGCCGCTGAGTCCCGCGGGCCCCGCCCGCTGCCTCCTCTCCCATGTCGGCTCCTGTCCCCTCGACGCGTGCGCGCCTGCCCTACCGGCCCGCGCTCGACGGCCTGCGCGCCGTCGCCATCGCCGGCGTGCTCGTCTTCCACCTCGACGAGCGCGCCCTGCCCGGCGGCTGGCTGGGCGTCGACCTGTTCTTCGTCCTCTCGGGCTTCCTGATCACCAACCTGCTCGTCTTCGAACGCGAGCGGTGGGGCCGGATCAGCGTCGTGCGCTTCTGGGGCGCGCGGATGCGGCGCCTGCTGCCCTCGCTGGTCACGGTGCTGCTGGCCGTGTCGGTCGCGGCGTGGATCTGGACCGTCCCCGGCCGTCGCACCGCCGTCGCGTGGGACATCGTCTCGTCGCTGTTCTACGTCTCGAACTGGCGCTTCATGCTGGGCGACGAGCAGTACTTCGACCAGCTCTCGATCCCCTCGCCGGTCCGGCACACCTGGTCGCTGTCGATCGAGGAGCAGTTCTACATCGTCTTCCCGCTGCTGCTCATCGCGGTCGGACTCGTGGTGCGGAAGCGGCGCGGGCAGGCACTGGTCTTCGCCGTACTGGCTCTCGCCTCGGCCGCCGCGATGGCCACCGGCTACGCGAACGGCACCGAGATCACGACGCTGTACTACAGCACCGTGACGCGAGCGTTCGAGCTGCTGATCGGCGTGTGCGCGGCCCTGTTCCTGGGCCACGCAGCCTTCCGCGAGCGCCGCTCCCCCGTCCTGACCGACGTCACCGCGTGGGCCGGTCTCGCGGTGGTCGTCGCGGCCATGGTGGGGCTCGACTCCGAGTCCGGCATCGTCTTCCGCGGCGGGCTCGTCGTCATCTGCCTGGCCGCCCTCGTGGCGATCCTCGCGGCGGCCAGCGGCACGAACGGCACCTTCACCAAGGTCCTGGGCAGCCCGGTCCCCCGCTGGATCGGCCTGATCTCCTATCCCCTCTACCTCTGGCACTGGCCGATCATCGTGTTCGTCCACGAGGGGGTCGTCGGCCTCGACGGTCTGGCGCTCGACGCCGTCCGCGTCGGGCTGTCGGTGCTGCTGGCGTGGCTCACCTACCGGTTCATCGAGGGCCCCGTCCGCGGTCGCCGCCCGTTCTTCGGCTCGGCGCGCGGCTTCTCCCGCGCGGTCGCCGTGCTGGCTGCGCCGCTCGTCGTCGCGAGCGCCTTCGTCGTCGCCCACTCCGAGCCCCCGCAGGGCGAGCTCTCGGGCTACGCGCTGAAGCCGGGCCAGAAGCCGCTGAAGCTGACGCCCGATCCGTACACGGCGGAGGCGCGGCGCTCGACGATGCTGCTCGGCAACTCGATCCCGTACAGCCTCTACCGGAACGTGGCCACCCACGAGTTCCGGCAGCTGTCGATGAGCCAGACCACCCATCTCGGGTGCGACCCGTTCGCGCTGCAGAAGCGGGTCGACGGCGAGACCACCGAACCCACGCGCAGCTGCCTGGAATGGCGCGATGAGTGGCCCGCCCTCGTCTCGGCCCAGCAGCCCGACGTGCTGCTGTTCTTCGTGCCGCAGACCTTCCTGTCCGACCTCGTGAAGGGCGACGAGGTCGCGGAGTTCGGCTCCCCCGAGCACGAGCGTCTCGTCCGCGAGGCGCTCGACGAGGTCGACCGCAAGGGCGGCGACGCGGGCAAGCTGGCGTTGTCCACCCTCGCGTGCCACGACATCCCCGCGTTCGACAAGGTCGAGATGCAGCAGCTCAACGACATCGAGCGGGTCGAGCGCGTCAACGCCATCGCCACCGCCTGGGCCGCCGAGAACGACGTCCCGGTGATCGACTCGTACGCCGCCCTCTGCCCGAACGGGTACCAGCCGCTGCTCGGGAACGACCCGCTCTACGAGGACGGGCTGCACTTCACCAACGAGTCGGCGCCGCACGTGTGGGCCTGGATGATGCCGCAGGTGCTGCGCTTCGCCGATGCCGTCCACGGGGAGGCCTCATGAACCGATCCACCCGGGCCACCGTCTCCAGCGGCTCGATCGTCGCCGTCGCCATGATGGTGATGAACGTCGCCACCTACGGCTTCAACCTCGCCGCCGCCCGGTTGTTGGTACCCGCCGAGTTCGGCGCCCTCACGGCCCTGCTCAGCCTCATCCTCATCGCGAACGTCGTCGCGCTGGCCCTGCAGGCATCGATCGCCCGTCGGATCTCGGTGCACCCGGACCACACGGCGCAGATCGTCCTCACCGCGTCACGCGTGGCCCTGGCGGTCTCGCTCGCGGTCGGACTCGCGGTGGCACTGTCCAGCCCGGTGCTCACTCCGGCCTTCTCCTTCGACTCGATGTGGGCCGTCATCTGGTGCGGCGCCATGCTCGTGCCGCTCACGCTCGCCGGAGCCCAGCTCGGCGTCGCCCAGGGCACCGGACGGTGGGGCAAGCTGGCCGCGCTCTACGTCGGCAACGGCCTGGGCCGGCTGTTCGGTGGCGTCGCCGGCGTGCTCATCGAGCCCTCCGCCACGAGCGCCATGATGGGACTGGCGATCGGCGCGTGGCTGCCCGTCCTGCTCGGCGCCGGGCTCCTCAAGACCAGCGGCACGGGTGACGTGCACAGTCGTCGCCCGCTGGTCTTCGAGACGGTGGCCTCGGCGTCCACCCTCCTCGCCTACTTCGCCTTCAGCAACGTCGACGCCCTGCTGGCCCGCGGCGGCTTCGAGGCACACGACAGCGGCCTCTACGCGTCAGGCCTCATCCTGACGAAGTCCACCCTGTTCCTGCCGCAGTTCGTGAGCGTGGTGTTCTTCCCGAGCCTCGCGCGCGACTCGTCGCACCGCACCCGGCTGCGGGCCGCCGGCCTCGTGGCCGTGCTCGGTCTGCTCGTGGTCGCGGGCAGTGCCGTGCTGCCGCAGCTGGCCCTGATCCTCGTGGGCGGCGACCAGTACGGCGAGGTCGCCGACGACCTGTGGCTGTTCGCGCTGTCGGGGACGTTCCTGGCGATCGTCTACCTGCTGGTGTTCGACGCCCTGGCGCGTCGCTCGACCGGCGTGGCCGTGCTGCTGTGGGTGGCGTCGGGCACGGTGTTCGCCGTGGCCTGGTTCTGGTCGATCGGCATCGTCGGACTCGTCGTCACCATGGCCTGCGTCGGCGCCGTGGTCGCGGCCCTGCTGCTGGCCTGGCCCCTACTGCGACCGATGCGGGGCCATGACGCCCCAGCGCAGGCCTCTGCCGACGACCCGGTGCTTGCCGAGGGCTCAGCGCTTGCCGAGGACTCAGTGACCGGCTTCGTGCCAGGTGCGGCCGACTCCGACGGAGACGTCGAGCGGCACTGACAGGTCCGCGGCCGCTGCCATCTCGCGGCGGACCAGGGTCGTGAGCTCGTCGAGCTCGGCCGTCGTGGTCTCGAGCACGAGCTCGTCGTGCACCTGCAGCAGCATCCGCGACTCGAGGCCGGCCTCGTCGATCGCGCGCTCCACCTTGAGCATCGCGACCTTGATGATGTCGGCCGCCGAGCCCTGGATCGGGGCGTTCAGCGCCATCCGCTCGGCCATCTCGCGCCGCTGACGGTTGTCGCTCTGCAGGTCGGGCAGGTAGCGCCGGCGTCCCATGATCGTCTCGGTGAAGCCGGTCTGGCGGGCCTCGTCGACGAGGCTGCGCAGGTAGTCGCGGACGCCGCCGAAGCGCTGGAAGTAGTCGTCCATGAGGCCTTGGGCCTCGCCGGTGGAGATCGAGAGCTGCTGACTGAGGCCGTAGGCCGAGAGCCCGTAGGCCAGGCCGTAGTTCATCGCCTTGATCCGCGCACGCAGCTCGGTGCCGATGTCGTCGGGATCGCGCTCGAAGACCTTCGCGGCCATCACGGTGTGGAAGTCCTCGCCCGAGTTGAACGCCTCGATCAGGTCGGCGTCCTCGGACAGGTCGGCCATGATCCGCATCTCGATCTGGCTGTAGTCGGCGGTGAGGAGGGTGTCGTACCCCTTCCCCACGACGAACGCCTCGCGGATCCGACGCCCCGACGCGGTGCGGATCGGGATGTTCTGCAGGTTCGGGTCGTTGGAGCTGAGCCGCCCCGTGGCCGCGATGGTCTGGGCGTACGTGGTGTGGATCCGACCGTCGTCGGAGATCGAGCGACGGAGGGTCTCCACCGTCTGACGCAGCTTCGTGACGTCACGGTGCGCGAGCAGGTGCTCGAGGAACGGGTGCTCGGTCTTGGCGTACAGCTGCTGCAGCGAGTCGGCGTCGGTCGTGTAGCCCGTCTTGGTGCGCTTGGTCTTGGGCATGCCGAGGTCCTCGAAGAGCACGACCTGCAGCTGCTTGGGCGAGCCGAGGTTGATCTCCTTGCCGCCGATGGACTCGTACGCGGCGTCGGCCGCCTGCTGCGCACGTGAGGCGAACTCGGACTCCAGCTCGAGCAGGGCGTCGTCGTCGACGGCGATCCCCGCCTGCTCCATCCGGGCCAGGGTGGACACGAGCGGCAGCTCGACCTCGGCCAGCAGCCGGGTGCCACCGGCCTCTTCCACCTCCCGCGCGAGCGCGGCGGACAGATCGAGCGCGGCACGAGCGCGCAGCATCGCGATCTCGGCGTCGTCGTCGGTGTCCAGCGACAGCTGACCGCTGTCGGCGGTGTCGTCGCGCAGCTCGCGCTTGAGGTAGCGCACCGACAGGTCGCCCAGGTCGTACGAGCGCTGGTCGGGGCGCACGAGGTAGGCCGAGAGGGCCGTGTCGGCCCGCAGCCCGCGCAGGCGCCATCCGCGCTCGGCCAACGCCAGCATCGGGCCCTTCGCGTCGTGCAGCACCTTGCCCCGCTCGGGGTCGGCCAGCCAGGCCCCGAGGGCGGCGTCGTCCTCGGGCGAGATCTGCTCGACGTCGATCCAGGCGGCCTCGTCCGGCGAGGCGACGGCGAGGGCGATCACATCGCCACCGCCGCGACCCCACGATCCCTGGACGTGCAGGCCCACGTCGACCGTGGCGTGCTGCTCGAGCCACGCGGCCACCTCGCCTGACGCCAGGGTGCGGCCGGAGATGGCGAAGCCCGCCTCGGGCTCGACCTCGTCGGTGGTGCCGGGGAACGTCGTGAAGAGCCGCTCGCGCAACGCGGTGAACTCGAGCGAGTCGAAGACCGTGTGGACCTTCTCGCGATCGAACGCGGTGTCCAGGTGCAGGTCGGCCGGCCCGAGCGGGAGGTCGAGGTCGCGGACGAGGGCGTTGAGGCGGCGGTTGCGCATCACCGAGTCGAGGTGCTCGCGCAGCGACTGCCCGGCCTTGCCCGGCACCTCGTCGACGCGGCCGATCAGGGCCTCGAGCGTGCCGTAGGAGTTGATCCACTTCGCGGCCGTCTTGGGGCCCACGCCGGGCACGCCCGGCAGGTTGTCGCTGGTCTCGCCGACCAGGGCTGCGATGTCGGGGTAGAACTCGGGCAGCACCCCGTACTTCTCCTGCACGGACGTGGGCGTCATCCGCGCCAGGTCCGAGACGCCCTTGCGCGGGTAGAGCACGGTGACCTGCTCGGTGACGAGCTGCAGCGCGTCGCGGTCGCCCGAGCAGACGAGGACCTCCATGCCGGCCGCCTCGGCCCGCGTGGCGAGGGTGGCGATGATGTCGTCGGCCTCGTAGCCGGCCTTGTCGACGTGACGGATGTCCATCGCGTCGAGGACCTCCTTGACCAACTCGACCTGGCCGCTGAACTCCTCGGGCGACTTCGAGCGGTTCGCCTTGTACTCGGCGTACTCCTCGGTGCGGAACGAGTGGCGCGAGAGGTCGAACGCGACGCACACGTGCGTCGGCTGCTCGTCGCGCAGCACGTTGATCAGCATCGAGGTGAAGCCGAAGACCGCGTTGGTGCTCTGGCCCGTCGTCGTCGCGAAGTTCTCGACGGGCAGAGCGAAGAAGGCGCGGTACGCCACCGAATGTCCGTCGATCAGCAGGAGTCGGTCCACGCCACGACCCTAGTCGGCCCCTCCGACAGGTCAGCCGCGGACGGCCGCGCGACGTCGCAGCGAGCGTCGGACGGCCAGCAGCCGGCCGGTCTCGCGCGAGCCGGAGGCCTTGGCCGCGAGCCGCGCGTTGAGCTTGCCGACGGGGATCGCTCGCAGGACGGCGATCTGGTTGAAGCCCAGCTTCGTCAGGTAGCGGTTGGGCTCGCGCGCGTGGGCCGCGGAGGACGCCAGCACGAGCTCGCAGTCCTCCTCCTCGGCATGGGCGGCGATGACGGCCAGCAGACCGGAGGCGATCGACCGGCGGCGGTGGCTGGGCCGCACCTGCAGGTCGGACACGATCATCACCCGCGACATCGTGATGGGGTTGAGGGTGGCGAGGTCGGCGGCCGCGGCGGCCACGATCTCGCCGCCGACGATCGCCACCAGGAAGCGGCGGCGGTGCTCGCGGGCGTTGAACTCGATCGCCTCACGCGCCTCGGCCTCGGTGGGGCATCTCCACAGACCCTGCTGCGTGAACGCCTCGGAGCCCTCGTCGCGCACGGCCTCGGCACACGCGGACCACAGTTCGATGAGGGACGCTGCGTCGTCGACCTCGACATCGCGGATCTCGACCGGCTGGCGCAATGCCATCGACGTGGAACCTCCGGGCGGGGGACGGACGGGGACGGGCGACAGCCTACGCCCCGAGTCGTCACCTGGGAATGGCTGGTGGCGGGTCGTCAATCGAAACCGAACTGTTACCTACGGGACCCGCGAGAGCGACGCGCGGAATCGCTCTGATGGCTATGCTCTTCAGGATCGACTTCTGGCGCGCCTGACCCCGGCGCGCAGCCATCGACAGGAGAATGTGTGCGACTGCGAACAGCGGCGCTGCTCTCGGTGATCTTCGCCGGGCTCGTGTTTCTCGCGAACCCGGCGATGGCTGAGACCACGTCCCCCACCCCCGGACCCAGCGCCTCAGCGCCGGCCTCCGATGCCCCCGTGACAGGTCCGGCCATCCGCGTGCGGCTGCTCGACCAGAAGGAGGGCAAGGCCGGCGACAACCCGCCGCCTGTCCCCGACGTCACCGTCACCGTGTCCGACGAGTCGGGCACCGAGATCGGCAGCGCCGTCACCAACGAGACGGGCGTCGCCGCCGTCGCGATCCCCGGCAAGGGCAAGTACAAGGTCACGATCGACGAGTCGACCCTTCCCGCGGGCGTCAAGCTCACCGGCAAGAAGTCACTCGACCTCACGGTCAACCTCGCCTCCGGCCAGAACGTGGCCTTCCCGCTGAACGGCAAGGTCGTCGAGGCCACGCCGTTCATCGAGCGCCTCGTCGACAGCACGATCTCCGGCATCAAGTACGGCCTGATCATCGCGCTCGCCGCGATGGGACTGTCACTGATCTTCGGCACGACCGGCCTGACGAACTTCTCCCACGGCGAGCTGATCACCTTCGGCGCGATCACGGCGTACTTCCTCAACGTGACGCTCGGACTGCCACTCATCCTGGCCGGCCTGCTGACGATCGGCATCGGTGGCCTGTTCGGCTGGGGTCAGGATCGTGTGCTGTGGCGGCCACTGCGCAGTCGCGGCACCGGCATCATCGCGATGATGATCGTCTCCATCGGTCTGGGCCTGCTGCTGCGCAACCTGTACCAGTTCTCCTTCGGCGCCTCGACGCGCTCGTACAACGAGTACACGTCCCAGCGCGCCCGCGACTTCGGCCTGTTCGACCTGTCGAACAAGGAGATCGCGATCATGGGCACCGCGATCGTCGCCATCGCCATCGTCGCCACGATCATGACCCGCACCCGCCTGGGCAAGGCCATGCGTGCCGTCTCGGACAACCCGGCCCTGTCGGCCTCGTCCGGCATGCGTGTCGACGGCGTGATCTCCTCGGTCTGGACGATGGGAGCCGCACTGTCGGCTCTGGCCGGCGTCCTGCTGGGCGTCAACAGCCAGGTCAACTTCATGATGGGCTACCAGCTGCTGCTCATGGTGTTCGCCGCCACCGTCCTCGGCGGCCTCGGCACCGTCTGGGGCGCCGTCCTCGGCTCGCTGATCATCGGCATCATCACCGAGGTCGGGCCACTGCTGGGCGTCCCCAGCTCCATCAAGGAGGTGGGCGCGCTGATCGTGCTCATCCTCATCCTGCTCATCAGGCCGCAGGGCATCCTGGGCCGCGCGGAGAGGATCGGCTGACATGGACATCGGCAACATCATCGATGCGGCGTTCTCCAACGCCTTCGGCCCGCAGGCGATCGTGTTCGCGCTCGCCGCGATCGGCCTCAACATCCACTTCGGCTACACCGGACTGCTGAACTTCGGCCAGGCCGGCTTCATGGCGGTCGGCGCCTACGGCCTCGCGGTCACGATGGTCCGGCTCGACCTGCCGCTGCCCGTGGGCATCGCGGCCGGCCTGCTCGCGTCGCTGCTGCTGGCCCTGGTGCTCGGCGTACCCACGCTGAGACTCCGGGCCGACTACCTGGCGATCGTCACCATCGCGGCGGCGGAGATCCTGCGCCTCGTGTTCGGCGCCGTCGAGACCAAGGCCGTGTTCGGCGGCTCGAACGGCCTCAACGGCTTCACCGACACGTGGAACAGCCTCAACCCCTACACCGGCGGCATCGACGTGGGCTTCGCGTCCTGGGGTCGCAACGACCTGTGGGCCATGACGGTCGGCTGGGCCGTCGTCGCCCTGTGCTGCCTGCTGACCTGGGCGCTCATGCGCAGCCCGTGGGGTCGCGTGCTCCGCTCGATCCGCGAGGACGAGGACGCCGTGCGCTCGCTGGGCAAGAACGTCTTCCTCTACAAGATGCAGGCGCTCATGCTCGGCGGCATGATCGGCGGCCTGGGCGGCATCTTCTACGCCCTCAAGCAGGCCTCGGTCGTCCCGTCGGACTACAGCACCAACCTGACGTTCTTCGCCTACACGGCACTGCTGATCGGTGGCGCGGCCCGCGTGCTCGGACCCGTCGTCGGCTCGATGATCTTCTGGTTCCTCATCAGTGGCCTCGGCGAGTTCTTCAGCCAGGCCACCAGTGGCGTCGACCCGCTGATCCCGGCCTCGGTCATGACCGACACGCAGGCCAGCCTGATCCGCTACATCCTCATGGGCCTCGGCCTCATGCTGCTGATGATCTACCGACCCCAGGGGATCTTCGGCGACCGAAGGGAGATCGCGCTCGATGACCGTTGACATCACCAGTGCCCGCGAGGCACTCGCCGCCCTGCCCAACGATCCGGGCGTCAGCAAGCCCGATCCGATCGTGGTGGGCGACGACATCACCCGCACGTTCGGCGGACTCAAGGCCGTCGACGTCCAGCACGTCGAGATCCAGCGCGGCGTCATCACCGCGCTGATCGGCCCGAACGGCGCCGGCAAGACGACGCTGTTCAACCTGCTCACCGGGTTCGACATCCCCGACAGCGGCTCGTGGGCGTTCAACGACAGCTCGCTGGCCAAGGTGCCCGCCTACAAGGTGGCGCGCCTGGGCATGGTGCGCACGTTCCAGCTGACCAAGGTGCTCTCGAAGCTCACGGTCATCGAGAACATGCGCCTCGGTGCCACGGGCCAGCGCGGGGAGAGGTTCTTCCCGTCGATCCTGAAGACGCTGTGGCGTGGCCAGGAGGACGAGATCACCGCTCGCGCGGACGACCTCCTCGCCCGCTTCAAGCTCGATGCCAAGCGCGAGGACTTCGCCGGCTCGCTGTCCGGCGGTCAGCGCAAGCTGCTCGAGATGGCACGCGCGCTCATGGTCGACCCCGAGCTGATCATGCTCGACGAGCCGATGGCGGGCGTGAACCCGGCACTCAAGCAGTCCCTGCTGGGTCACGTGAAGTCGCTGCGCGACGAGGGCCGCACGGTCCTGTTCGTCGAGCACGACATGGACATGGTCCGCGACATCTCCGACTGGGTCATCGTCATGGCCCAGGGGCAGATCGTCGCCGAGGGCACCCCGGAGGCCGTCATGGCCGACCAGCGCGTCATCGACGCGTACCTGGGCGCCCACCACGACGAGGACCTCACCGAGCTGGACGAAGAGCAGCTCGCCGCGCAGGTCGAGGCCGAGATCGAAGCCGAGGAGACCGACAAATGAGCGACGCCATCCCCACCCCCCAGACGCCGGAGGCCGAGCGCCGCAAGCACATCGAGGGCGCCGACGGCGCCGTCGTGCGCGCGGACAACCTCATCGCCGGCTACCTGCCGGGCGTGAACATCCTCAACGGCGCCGACCTGTACTGCCAGCCCGGCGAGCTGGTCGGCATCATCGGCCCGAACGGCGCCGGCAAGTCCACCTTGCTCAAGGCCCTGTTCGGACTCGTGAAGATCCACTCGGGCACGGTGCTGCTCGGTGGCGAGGAGATCACGAACAAGCGCGCCGACGTCCTGGTCAGCCAGGGCATCGGGTTCGTCCCCCAGACGAACAACGTGTTCCCGAGCCTCACGATCGAGGAGAACCTCGAGATGGGCTGCTACCAGGCTCCCTCGAAGTTCAAGGACCGGTTCGCGTTCGTCACCGACCTGTTCCCCACGCTCGGCCAGCGGGCCAAGCAGCGGGCGGGCTCGCTCTCCGGTGGTGAGCGCCAGATGGTGGCGATGGGCCGGGCGCTCATGATGGAGCCCTCCGTGCTGCTGCTGGACGAGCCCTCCGCGGGCCTGTCCCCCGTCATGCAGGACGAGGTCTTCGTGCAGACCCGCAAGATCAACCAGGCCGGCGTCTCGATCATCATGGTCGAGCAGAACGCTCGCCGCTGCCTGCAGATCTGCGACCGCGGCTACGTCCTGGACCAGGGCACCACGGCCTACAGCGGCACCGGTCGCGAGCTGGCGAACGACCCCAAGGTGATCGAGCTCTACCTCGGCACCCTGGGCCGTCAGGCGGGCTGACACCGCACCCAGAGCACACGACGAGAGCGCCGCCTCCCCTGAGGGAGGCGGCGCTCTCGTCTGTGCTCATCTCCCCCGTGGGAGGGAAAGGCGAAGGGCCCGGGGCGTGTGCCCCGGGCCCTCCTGTGTGCGGAGAGTGAGTCAGTCGACTCAGATGTCGCCCGCGATGTAGTCGACCGCCGCGTAGCCGCCCTTGGCGTCGTACTCGTAGATGCCGATGGAGGCGGACGTCGGGCTGCCCGTCTTGCCCAGCTCGATCGGACCGGAGACACCGTCGTAGTCGATGTCCTTGTCGTCGGCCAGCAGATCAGCGCACTGCTTGAACGTGGTGCACTTCTCGCCGCCCTTCGTGACCTCGACGAGCTCGGAGGCGATGGCCTCGCCCGAGTCGTTGTCGGCCGCGATGGCCGCCAGCGCCGAGGTGACGACCGCGTCGTAGGACTCCGCCGCGTAGGAGAAGTCCTTCAGCTCCGGATCGACGGCGAGCAGACGGTCCTTGAAGTCGTCGGCAGCCTCGGCGCCGGGGACCGTGCCCTTGACGCCCTTCAGCTCGCCGGCGAACGACTCCTTCGAGTAGTCCGACACGTTGCCGTCGACGAAGTACGTCGAGACGTCCTGCGGGCCGACACCCTTGCTGACCAGCTGCGGGATGATCTTCTTGGTCTCGTCGAACGCGATCAGCAGGACGGCGTCCGGCTTGGCCGCGGCGACGTCGTCGACCTGCGAGTCGTACGAAGGAGCCTTCTCGCCGTAGAACGACGTGACGGCGACCTTGGAGCCGGCGGCCTCGAGGCCCTTCTTGACCTCTTCGGCCAGGGTCTCACCGTAGGAGTCCTGGCGCGCGAGGATCGCGACGTTCTGACGGCCGTCCTGCACCAGCAGGTTCGCCAGCACGGCGCCCTGCAGGATGTCGGACGGAGCCGTACGGAAGTAGAGGTCGGGCTCGGCGTACTTGCCGGTGTCGAAGTCGGTCGACGTGTTGGCCGGCGAGTACTGGACGACGCCCGCGCTCAGGATCTTGTCGATGACGGTCAGCGAGACGCCGGACGAGGCGGCACCGACGATGACGTCGGACTTGGCCTTGAGCAGCTTGTCGGTCTCGGTCGGCGCGATGCCCGAGTCGGTGTCGCCCGAGTCGCCCTTGACGTGGCGCGCGTCCTTGCCCAGGACGCCACCGGCCTCGTTGATCTCCTGGACGGCGAGGTCCACACCCGCGAACTCCGGCGGGCCGAGGAAGGCCAGGCTGCCGGTCTGCGGGAGCAGCGAACCGACGACGAACTCGCCGTCACCCTTCGCTACGGACTTGTCGGTGTCGTCAGAGCTGTCGTCGCCGCCGCCACAGGCAGCGAGGACGAGTGCGCTGGCACTGGCCAGAGCGGCCAGACGGAGCGTCGTGGTGGAGCGCTTCATCAATCCTCCGTGTGAGTTAATCCGAGCACGGGACGGTTCGCCCGGCACGATGTGACCCACAACCTAGTCGCCAGAAGTTTCCAAATCTCGCATGCTGCGTGATTGGGAGGTTTCGTAGCCAACTTGTAACCGTTGCTGCGCGAGGATGCTCAACCCTGCAACGACGGCCCGTTCTCGATGACGGCCTCGGCCACCTGCCGCATCGACAGCCTCACGTCCATGGCCGTCTTCTGGATCCAGCGGAACGCCTCCGGCTCGGTCAGTCCGAGGGTCTCCTGCAGCACCGACTTGGCCCGTTCGACGACCTTTCGCGTGGCGAGCTGCTCGTGGAGGTCGCCGACCTCGCCCTCGAGGGCGCGCAGCTCGGCGTAGCGGCTGCGGGCCATCTCGATCGCCGGGACCAGGTCGGACGCGGTGAACGGCTTCACGAGGTACGCCATCGCGCCGGCCTCGCGAGCGCGCTCGACCAGCTCGCGCTGACTGAACGCGGTGAGCATCACGACCGGCGCGATGCGCTCGGCCGCGATCTGCGACGCCGCGGTGATCCCGTCGACGCCGGGCATCTGGACGTCCATCATCACCAGGTCGGGGCGGTGCTCGCGGGCGAGATCGACGGCGACCTGCCCGTCGGCGGCCTCACCGACGACCTCGTAGCCCTGCTCGACGAGCATCTCGGCGAGGTCCATCCGGATGAGGGCTTCGTCCTCGGCGATCACCACACGAGGCGCGGGGGCGGTCGAGCGTTCTGGGTCGGTCACCCCGTAAGGTTATCGGGCACGACAGTGCGCCGAGATGGCGGAATGGTAGACGCGATGGTCTCAAAAACCATTGTCCGAAAGGGCGTGCGGGTTCGAGTCCCGCTCTCGGCACCCTGAGACTGATCTTTCTACCTTCCGCCACCTGTAGCGACGGAACTTTCGACCTTCGGGTCGTTCCAACGACATCTTGGTACCAAGATGCGTTTCCACAGGGGGCCTCGGCCGGCACTCACCGTCCACAGCCGGATGCACGCCCCTCCCCGGAACGTCTTGCGCGCGCCACGGTCAGCTGCATGGCCGACGTCCTCACCACTGCGCAGGCGAACTCACTCCACGGACGCTCCGCCGTCCGCCACCGGCTCGCGACCGGGCGATGGCAACGACCGACTCGTGGCGTCATCGTCACCCACAGTGGCCCCCTCACGGCAGATCAGCGCGAGCGCGTGGTGCTGGCTGCCTGTCCCCCGGGCTCGGCGCTCGCCGGCCTGACCGCCGCCACGCGCCTCGGGCTCCGAGGATTCGAGCCCAGCCAGGTCCACGTTGTCCTGCCTTCGGGAGCCAAGCGCCCTTCGACGGCCGCGGTCGTCCACTGGAGCACGATGCTCGGAACGGAGGACGTCCCGGCCAACCGCTCGCCTCGCATGACCAGCCTCGAACGCAGTGTCATCGACGCGGCGAGCTGGGCCTCGACGAAGCAAGCAGCTCGGGTCCTCGTCATCGCCGCGTTCCAGCAGCGCCTGACGAATGTCCGTCGCATGCGCGACGCACTGAGCCGACGCGGTCCCTGCCGGCATCGCGCAGTCATCATCCAGTCGATCCTCGACGCAGCCGGCGGGATCCAGTCACTGCCCGAGCGCGACTTCGACGAGATCCGACTTCTCGCTGGACTCCCCCGACCGAGCCGCCAGGTCAGGGCTGAGGGACAGGACCATCGGTACTACCTCGACGTGTGGTGGGAGGAGTCTCACCTCGCCGTCGAGATCCACGGGATCCCCCACCTGGCGGTCGAGCAGTGGAGCGACGACCTGCACCGCACCAACGAGCTGGTGATCGACGGCCGGCGCGTGCTCGTGTTCTCGTCGTTCGCCATCCGGCACCAACGGGACCTCGTGATCGACCAACTGCGGCGCGCCGCCCGCCCGTGAGGAGGGAACGTAGTACCAAGATGTCGCTGGGACGACCTGAAGGTCTCAAGATGCGTCCCCTCAAGGGTGCCGAAGGTCGAAAGATCCGTCCCCGTCAGGCGATGGTGGGCGGCGCCTCGTCGGGGTCGTAGGCCGCGACGACGCGGTTGACCGCGTCGCCCATCTTGTGCACGCGCAGCGCGTTGGTGGAGCCGGGGATGCCCGGAGGGGCACCGGCCACGATGACGACGCGGCGGCCCTGCTCGCACCTCTGCTGGCCCAGCAGCTCGCGGTCGACCTGGAGCGCGATCTGGTCGGTGTGGCTGATCTCGGGGGTCAGGAAGGTCTCCACGCCCCACGTGAGCGCGAGCTGGTTGCGCACGAGCGTGTGCGGCGTGAACGCCAGGACCGGGATCGACGAGCGGTAGCGCGCCATGCGGCGGGCCGAGTCGCCCGTGGTGGTGAAGGCGACCATCAGGTCGGCCTCGACCGACGCCGCCACTTGGGAGGCGGCCCGGCAGATGATGCCGGTGGTGGTCTTGGGCTCCCACGTGAACGCGGCCATGCGCGGGAGGCCGTGGTCCTCGGTGGACGCGACGATCCGCGCCATGATCCGCACGGTCTGGATCGGGAAGCGACCCACGCTGGTCTCGCCCGAGAGCATCACCGCGTCGGCGCCGTCGAGCACCGCGTTCGCGACGTCGCTGGCCTCGGCGCGGGTGGGCCGCGGTGCCGAGATCATCGACTCGAGCATCTGGGTGGCCACGATGACCGGCTTGGCGTTGCGACGCGCCTTCTCGATGATGAGCTTCTGCACGATCGGGACGTCCTCGAGCGGCAGCTCGACGCCCAGGTCGCCGCGGGCCACCATGAAGCCGTCGAACGCGTCGACGATCTCGTCGAGGTTCGCCACGGCCTGCGGCTTCTCGATCTTGGCGATGATCGGGCGGTGGATGCCCTCCTCGTCCATGATCGCGCGCACGTCGGCGGCGTCCTCGGCGCTGCGCACGAACGACAGCGCGATGAAGTCCACATTGGCGCGCAGCGCCCAGCGCAGGTCGTCGATGTCCTTCTCGCTCATCGCCGGCACGCTGACGTTCACGCCGGGCAGGTTGATGCCCTTGTTGTTGCTGACCTCGCCGGGCACCTCGACCGTGGTGACGACGTCGGTGTCGGTGACCTCGGTGGCGCGCAGGCGCACCTTGCCGTCGTCGATGAGGATCTCGTCGCCGGCCTGGACGTCGCCGGGAAGGCCCGAGTAGGTCGTCGAGCACTCGTCGCGGACGCCCTCGACGTCACGCGTGGTGATCGTGAAGCGGTCGCCGAAGTTCAGCTCGTGGGGTCCGTCGGAGAACCGCCCGAGGCGGATCTTGGGGCCCTGGAGGTCGGCCAGCACGGCAATCGCCTTGCCGGTGGCGTCCGCCGCCTGGCGGACGCGTTCGAGCCGGCGGAGCTGCTCACTCTGCTCGCCGTGGCTCATGTTGAGCCGAGCCACGTCCATGCCGGCTATCGCCAGCTCGAGGATGCGTTCAGCAGTGTCGGTCGCGGGTCCCAGGGTGCAGACGATCTTGGCTCTACGCACATCAGCCACCCTAGTCCTGTCCCGAACCGAACCGCGAGTCACCTGACCCGCGGCCCGGTCGGAATCAGACCACCAGCGGTCGCGCCGTGGGCGGAATCGGCGTGGGAAGCGTGGTCGAGCCGGTCAGCCAGGCGTCCACGCCGGCGGCTGCGCCGCGCCCTTCCGCGATGGCCCACACGATGAGCGACTGGCCTCGACCGGCGTCGCCGGCCACGAAGACGCCCTCGACGCTGGACATGTAGTCCAGGTCGCGCTTGATGTTGCCGCGCTCGTCCAGGTCGACGCCGAGCTGCTCGACGACGCCGCCCGTCTCGGGGCCGGTGAAGCCCATGGCGAACAGCACCAGCTGGGCCGGGAGCACCTTCTCGCTGCCCGGCACCTCCTGGAAGCGGCCGTCGACGAGCTCGACCTCGGTGATCCGCAGGCCGCTGACGTTGCCGTCCTCGTCGCCCTCGAACTCCTTGGTGGAGACCGCGTAGACCCGCTCGCCGCCCTCCTCGTGGGCCGACGCGACGCGGTAGATCATCGGGTACGTCGGCCACGGGTGGGCGTCGGCACGCTCCTCGCTCGGGCGCGGCATGATCTCGAGGCTGGTGACCGAGCGCGCGCCCTGGCGGATCGCGGTGCCGAGGCAGTCGGCGCCGGTGTCGCCGCCACCGATGATGACGACGTCCTTGCCGGTGGCGAGGATCTGGTCCTCGACCGTCTCGCCCACCGCGACGCGGTTGGCCTGCGGCAGGTAGTCCATCGCCTGGTGGATGCCGGCGAACTCGCGGCCGGGCGCGGGCAGGTCGCGACGGACGGTGGAGCCGATCGCGAGCACGACGGCGTCGTAGCGCTCACGCAGCTGCTGGCCCGTGATCGCCTCGCCTACCGCCACGCCGGTACGGAAGACCGTGCCCTCGCGCTGCATCTGGTTGACGCGGCGGTCGACGTGCGACTTCTCCATCTTGAACTCGGGGATGCCGTAGCGCAGCAGACCGCCGGCCTTGTCGTCGCGCTCGTACACCGCCACGGTGTGGCCGGCACGCGTCAGCTGCTGCGCGACCGCCAGGCCCGCGGGGCCGGAGCCCACGACCGCCACCGTCTTGCCGGTCAGCCACTCGGGCGTCTCGGGCTTGACGTTGTGCATGTCCCAGGCCTTGTCGATGATCGAGACCTCGACGTTCTTGATCGTGACGGGATCACGGTTGATCCCCACCACGCAGGCCGTCTCGCACGGCGCGGGGCACAGGCGCCCCGTGAACTCCGGGAAGTTGTTCGTCGCGTGCAGGCGATCGATCGCGTCCTCCCAGTCGTCGCGCCAGACCAGGTCGTTCCACTCGGGGATCAGGTTGCCCAGAGGGCAGCCCTGGTGGCAGAACGGGATGCCGCAGTCCATGCAGCGTCCAGCCTGCTCCGAGATGATCGGCAGCAGGGCTCGGCCCGCACCGCCGGGGTACACCTCGTTCCAGTCGTTCACCCGCTCCTCGACCGGGCGGCGCTCGGCCACCTGGCGGGGCGTGGTCATGAAACCTCGGGGATCAGCCACGGGCTGCCACCTCCATCATGCGTGCAGTCGTCTCGTCCTCGGAGAGTCCTTCGGACTCCGCCGAGGCCTTTGCTTCCAGGACCCGCCGGTAGTTGACCGGCATGATCTCGGTGATGCGGGCCAGGCTGGCCGTCCAGTCGCGGAGCAGCTGCTCGGCCACGACCGAGCCCGTCTCCTCGAAGTGACGGCGCACGATGGCCTCCAGCTCGGCGCCCGTGCCCTCGGGCACCGGGCGCAGCTCGACCATCTCGGGGTTGACCACGTCGGGATCGAGGTCGAGCACGTAGGCCGACCCGCCGCTCATGCCCGCGGCGACGTTGCGTCCCGTGGGGCCGAGGATCACCACGCGGCCGCCGGTCATGTACTCGAGTGCGTGGTCGCCCACGCCCTCGACGACCGCCGTGGCGCCGGAGTTGCGGACGCAGAAGCGCTCGCCCACCTTCCCGCGGAGGAAGATCTCGCCGCCGGTGGCGCCGAAGCCGATCACGTTGCCGGCGAGGATCTGCGCCTCGGCGGCGAACTGGGACTCGCGCGGCGGGCGGACCACGATGCGGCCGCCCGACAGGCCCTTGCCGACGTAGTCGTTGCCGTCGCCCTCGAGTCGCAGCGTGATGCCGCGCGGCACGAACGCGCCGAACGACTGGCCCGCCGACCCGAGGAACGTGATGTCGATCGTGTCGTCGGGCAGGCCCGCTCCGCGGTAGCGCTTCGTGACCTCGTGGCCGAGCATCGTGCCGACGGTGCGGTTGACGTTGCGGATCTCGAGCTGGGCCCGGACGGGCTCACCCTTCTCCAGCGCGTCACCGGCCAGCGCGATGAGCTCGTTGTCGAGCGCCCGCTCGAGCCCGTGGTCCTGCGAGGTGGAGCGTCGCAGCGAGGCACCCTGGGGCAGCTCGGGGACGTACAGCACCGGCGTCAGGTCCAGCGAGCTGGCCTTCCAGTGGTCGATCGCCTCGCGCACGTCGAGGACCTCGGCGTGACCGACGGCCTCGTCGATGCTGCGGAACCCGAGCTCGGCGAGGATCTCGCGGACCTCCTGCGCGATGAACTCGAAGAAGTTCACGACGTACTCGGCCTTGCCGGAGTACTTCTCGCGCAGTGAGCGGTTCTGCGTGGCGACGCCCACGGGGCAGGTGTCGAGGTGGCAGACGCGCATCATGATGCAGCCCGACACCACCAGGGGCGCGGTCGCGAAGCCGAACTCCTCGCCGCCGAGGAGCGCCGCGATGACGACGTCCCGGCCGGTCTTGAGCTGACCGTCGACCTGCACGACGATGCGGTCGCGCAGGCCGTTGAGCAGCAGCGTCTGCTGGGTCTCAGCCAGGCCGAGCTCCCACGGGCCGCCGGCGTGCTTGAGGCTCGTCAGCGGCGACGCGCCCGTGCCACCGTCGTGACCCGAGATCAGCACCACGTCGGCCTTGGCCTTCGAGACACCGGCCGCGACCGTGCCGACGCCGACCTCGGAGACCAGCTTCACGTGGACGCGGGCCGACGGGTTGGCGTTCTTCAGGTCGTGGATCAGCTGCTTGAGATCCTCGATCGAGTAGATGTCGTGGTGCGGCGGCGGGCTGATGAGGCCCACGCCCGGCGTCGAGTGACGGGTCTTGGCCACCCACGGGTACACCTTCGGTCCGGGCAGCTGGCCGCCCTCGCCGGGCTTGGCACCCTGGGCCATCTTGATCTGGATGTCGTCGGCGTTGGTGAGGTACTCGCTCGTGACGCCGAAGCGGCCCGAGGCGACCTGCTTGATCGCCGAGCGGCGCTCGGGGTCGTAGAGGCGCTCGGGGTCCTCGCCGCCCTCGCCGGTGTTCGACTTGCCGCCGAGGCGGTTCATCGCGATGGCGAGGGTCTCGTGCGCCTCCTGGCTGATGGAGCCGTAGGACATCGCGCCGGTGGAGAACCGCTTCACGATCTCCGAGATCGGCTCGACCTCGTCGATCGAGATCGGCTGGCGCTCGGCCTTGAACTTCATCAGGCCGCGCAGGGTCATGAGGCGGCTGGCCTGGTCGTCGATCTTCTCCGTGTACTGCTTGAAGATGTCGTACCGGCCCGTGCGCGTGGAGTGCTGGAGGCGGAAGACGGTGTCCGGGTCGAAGAGGTGCTCGGGGCCCTGACGGCGCCACTGGTACTCACCGCCGACCTCGAGCTGGCGGCGCGTCCCGGCGATGCCCTTGGTCGGGTAGGCCTTGAGGTGGCGCGCGTGCACCTCCTCGGCGATGACGTCGAGGCCGACGCCGCCGAGCTTGCTCGACGTGCCGGTGAAGTAGCGCTCGATGACGTCGTTCGCCAGGCCGACGCACTCGAAGATCTGCGCGCCGGTGTACGACGAGACGGTCGAGACGCCGATCTTGCTCATCACCTTCAGGACGCCCTTGCCCAGCCCGTAGGCCACGTTGCGCGCCGCCTTGGTGGGATCGACGGCCTCGACGTAGACGCCCTCGCGAGCCAGGTCCTCGGCCGTCTCCAGCGCGAGGTAGGGGTTGACCGCGGTGGCGCCGTAGCCGATGAGCAGGGCCACGTGGTGGACCTCGCGGACGTCACCGGCCTCGATCAGCAGGCCAGCCTGCGTGCGCAGCCGCTCGCGCACCATGTGGTGGTGCACCGCGCCCGTGAGCAGGAGCGACGGGATCGGGGCCAGGTCGACGTTGGAGTGACGGTCGGACAGCACGATGATGCGCGCGCCGCGCTCGACGATCGCCTCCGACACCTCGGCGCAGATCTCCTCGAGGCGCTTCGCGAGGGCCTCTCCCCCGCCCAGGACGTCGTACAGGCCGCGGACGACGTGCACGCTGAAACCGGGCATGTCGCCGTCTCGGTTCATGTGGCGGATCTTGGCCAGCTCGTCGCTGTCGATCACGGGGAACGGCAGCTGGAGCATGCGGCACGAGGCCGGGCTCGGGTCGAGCAGGTTCTTCTCGGGACCGATCGTGCCGGCGAGCGAGGTGACGACCTCCTCGCGGATCGCGTCGAGCGGCGGGTTGGTCACCTGCGCGAACAGCTGGCTGAAGTAGTCGAACAGCAGGCGAGGACGCTCGGACAGCGCCGCGATCGGCGTGTCGGTGCCCATCGAGCCGATCGTCTCGGCACCCGTGCGCGCGATGGGCGCGACGAGCTTGCGCACCTCCTCCTCGGTGTAGCCGAACACCTGCTGGCGGCGGGCGACGGAGGCGTGCGTGTGCACGATGTGCTCGAGGTCGGGCAGGTCCTCGAACCGGACCAGGCCCGAGTAGAGCCACTCCTCGTAGGGCTGCTCGCTCGCGAGCGAGCCCTTGATCTCGTGGTCCTCGACGACGCGGTGCTCGGCCAGGTCGAGCAGGAACATCTTGCCCGGCTCGACACGCCCCTTGCGGGTGATCGTCTTGGGGTCGATGTCGAGCACGCCCGCCTCGGAGGCGAGCACGACGAGGCCGTCCTCGGTGATGACGTAGCGGCCGGGGCGCAGGCCGTTGCGGTCCAGGACCGCGCCGATCTGGGTGCCGTCGGTGAAGCAGACCGCCGCGGGGCCGTCCCAGGCCTCCATCACGGTGGAGTGGAACTCGTAGAACGCGCGGCGTGCGGGATCCATCTCGGCGTTGTTCTCCCACGCCTCGGGGATCATCATCATGACCGCGTGCGGCAGCGAGCGACCGCCGAGGTGCAGCAGCTCCAGCACCTCGTCGAGCGACGCCGTGTCGGAGCCGTCAGGGCTGCAGATCGGGTACAGGCGCGTCAGGTCGCCCGGGATCAGGTCGCTCTCGAGCAGCGCCTCGCGGGCCCGCATCCAGTTGCGGTTGCCGCGGGCCGTGTTGATCTCGCCGTTGTGCGCCAGGTACCGGAACGGGTGCGCCAGCGGCCAGCTCGGGAACGTGTTGGTGGAGAAGCGGCTGTGCACGATCGCCAGCGCCGACTCCATGCGCTCGTCGAGCAGGTCGGGGAAGAACACGTCGAGCTGCTCGGTCGTGAGCATGCCCTTGTAGACGAGGGTGCGCGACGACAGCGACGGGAAGTAGACGCCCACCTCGTGGTGCGCGCGCTTGTTGACCGCGAACGTGAGGCGGTCGAGCTCGATGCCCGCCGCCGAGCGGTCGGGCGTCGTGACGAAGAAGAGCTGGAACGCGGGCATCGCGGCGTATGCCATCGAGCCGAGGATGGAGGGCTCGACCGGCACGTCGCGCCAGCCCAGGACCTCGAGGCCCTCCTCCGCGGCGATGGCCTCGACGTCGGCCTTGGCGGCGGTGACGCGGTCGCGCGGCAGGAACGCCATGCCGGCGGCGTAGTGACCGAGCTCGGGCAGCTCGACGGGGGCGACACCGCGCAGGAACCGGTCGGGGACCTGCATGAGGATACCGGCGCCGTCACCGGTGTTGGGCTCGCCGCCGACGGCGCCACGGTGGTCGAGATTGCGCAGCGCGGTCAGGCCGTGCTGGACCATCTCGTGGCTGGGGACGCCGGTGAGCGTGGCCACGAAGGCGACGCCACAGTTGTCGTGCTCGTTGGCGGGGTCGTAGAGGCCTTGCGCCGGGGGCGCGGCCGAGAAGAGAGGACGATCCATGGAGAGAACCTGTCGTCGATGCCATGCGGAAGGAACTGGGCGAGGACGACATTGGCCTCATCAGCGGATTCAGATTACCTCAAGATTTCGCGCGACCCGAACACCGGGCCCCGCGCCTCAGGCGGGAGCGCAGGCGGGGGCCGGTGGCAGCGGCGCGGGCACGCCGACCGAGGGCATCCCCAGGCCCACCGAGCCCGGGGTGACGGAGGTGCGACCCTGCCGGGCCTCCCAGGCGTCGCCCGCGCGGGTGCGGCGCACCTCGATCGGCTCGCCGTCGGCGACGAGGTGGTGCGGCGACGCCTTCGTCACCGTGGTCACGACGAGGTCGCCGGGGCGCACGGCGTGGCCGCCCGGGACGAAGTGCACGAGGCGGTTGTCGCGTGCGCGGCCGCTCATCCGATGGGTCTCGGCGTCCTTGCGGCCGCCCGCCTGGGACTGGTCGGACACCAGCAGCTCGACGACGCGACCCTCGAGGCGCTGGTTCTCGGACCAGGCGACCTCCGACACGAGCGCGGCGAGACGCTCGTAGCGCTCCTGGACGACCGCCTTCGGCAGCTGGTCGGGCAGGTCGGCCGCGGGCGTGCCGGGACGCTGGGAGTACTGGAACGTGAACGCGCTGGTGAACCGGGCCTTGCGGACGACGTCCATCGTCTCGAGGAAGTCCTCCTCGGTCTCGCCCGGGAAGCCCACGATGATGTCGGTGGTGATGGAGGCCTCGGGCATCGCCGCGCGGACGCGGTCGAGGATGCCCAGGAATCGCTCCTTGCGGTAGGAGCGGCGCATCGCCTTGAGGATCCGGTCGGAGCCGGACTGCAGTGGCATGTGCAGCTGCGGCATGACGTTGGGCGTCTCGGCCATGGCGGCGATGACGTCGTCGGAGAACGCGGCCGGGTGCGGCGAGGTGAAGCGCACCCGCTCCAGCCCCTCGATCTGGCCGCAGGCGCGCAGCAGCTTGGAGAAGGCCTCGCGGTCGCCGAACTCGACGCCGTAGCTGTTGACGTTCTGGCCCAACAGCGTGACCTCGACGACGCCCTCGGCGACGAGTGCCTCGATCTCGGCGAGGATGTCGCCCGGGCGGCGGTCGCGCTCCTTGCCGCGCAGCGCCGGGACGATGCAGAACGTGCAGGTGTTGTTGCAGCCCACGCTGATCGAGACCCACGCGGCGAACACCGAGTCGCGCTTCGTGGGCAGGGTCGACGGGAAGACCTCGAGCGACTCGAGGATCTCGACCTGGGACTCCTCGGCGATCCGGGCGCGCTCCAGCAGCACCGGCAGCGAGCCGATGTTGTGGGTGCCGAAGACGACGTCCACCCACGGCGCCCGCGTGGTGATGGTGTCCTTGTCCTTCTGCGCCAGGCAGCCGCCCACGGCCACCTGCATGCCCGGCTTCTTGGCCTTGAGGCTCGCGACGTGCCCGAGGTTGCCGTACAGCTTGTTGTCGGCGTTCTCGCGCACGGCGCACGTGTTGAAGACGACGAGGTCCGGGGTCTCCCCCGACGGCGCCGCGGCATAGCCGGCGGTCTCGAGCAGACCCGACAGCCGCTCGCTGTCGTGCACGTTCATCTGGCAGCCGTACGTACGGACTTCATAGGTCTTCGTCATGACCGTCCCATGGTACGTGGGGCGTGGCGCCCGACCGCTGACCGCGTCGGGGGCTGTCGGTTCGCGCTACGGTGGCGCGATGTTCGAGTTCCCGGAGGGCGCCACTCCTCTCGTCCGCACCTGGTTCGGCGACCACGCGGCGTGGCAGGCCGTGCTGGCCGAGGTGGTGACCCGCGCCCAGGAGCGCGATGAGTTCGCGTACGTCGAGACCGTCGACGACCCGACTCTCGCGACGCTCTCCCTCGCGGAGCTCGCG
The DNA here is from genome assembly GCF_900167475.1 of Aeromicrobium choanae. Classification (NCBI taxonomy): domain Bacteria; kingdom Bacillati; phylum Actinomycetota; class Actinomycetes; order Propionibacteriales; family Nocardioidaceae; genus Aeromicrobium; species Aeromicrobium choanae. Next base: position 194,161 of record NZ_LT796768.1, read on the forward strand.
GCCCTCCATCCGTCGCCGACGGGACTGAGCCTCGTGATCGTCGCCGACCAACACGCGATGACCGAGTCCGGACTCCCGCTGCTCCTGCTGCGGGCCGATGGCACCGTGCCGCCCGAGCAGATGCGGGTCGAGGCCGAACACGTCGCCATCGTGGAGATCAATGTGGCGCAGCTGGCCAACCTCGACTGGGAGGACTTCGCTGGGCGAGTCGACCCCGACGGGGTGTTCCGCGGCTTCCGCTGACCGGGTCAGAGCGTCTGCAGGATCTGCTGGAGCCGGGTGACCTCGGCGGACTGCGACGCGGCGACGTCCGCGGCGAAGCCACGGTTCGTCGTGTCGATGCCGTCGCTGAGCGCTTGGTCCGCCATCGCGAGCGCGCCCTCGTGGTGGGCGATCATGCGGCGGACGAAGAGGCGGTCGAACGCGGTGCCGCGAGCAGCAGCCAGCTCGTCCATCTGCTCCGGCGTGAGCATGCCGTCCATGTGCGTGGCGTGATCTCCGGTCGGCGTCAGGGACGCCTTCGGCAGGTCACGGGTCTCGAGCCACCCCTGGAGGACGTCGATCTCGCTCTTCTGGGTGTCGCTGATCCGCTGCGCGAAGCCGGCCACCGCGGCATCCTTCGCGTGCTTCGCCGCGAGGGCCGACATCTCGACGGCCTGCTGGTGGTGCGGCACCATCATCTTGACGAACTCGCGGTCGACGTCGTTGTACTCGTCCTGCGGCGTCGTGAGGTCGTCCGGGTCGACGGTCTTGCTCGACTCCCCCACCTTGCCCGGCACGTTGACGACCGGACCGCTCTTCTCCTCGTCCCCCGAGCACGCCGCGGCCACGGTGAGCGTCAGGACGACGCCCACCGTGGCCACAGCTCGACGGACCAAGGTCACCTGGTGACCTTGATCGTCACCTTGATGCTCTCGGCAGCCACCGACCCGCTGCCGCCGTAGGCGACGTTGGCGCGGTAGTTCCCGGCCTTCAGACGCGGCAGGCTGATCGTCGCCTTGCCGTTCTTCAGGACGGCGCCGGCCTTCTTGCCACCCACGGTGACGGTGATCTTGCCGGTCGGCGTGGTGCCGGTGGCGGTGACCTTCACGGTGAGCTTGCCGCCCTTGAGCGCCTTGACCTTCGTGACCGAGGCCGCCTTGACCTTCGCGGTGGCCTTGACCACGCGGAAGGAGACGACCGAGGACGTCGAGGCCTCGGTGCCGGCCGAGGCCGGCACGAACGCCGCACGCAGCGCGTGCGTGGCGACCGGGAGGTCGCGGGGCAGCTTCACGCTGGCCTTGCCACCGGACACCTTGACGCCCTTGGCGATGACCGCGCCACCGCGGGTGAACGTGACCGTTCCCTCGGCACCCTCACCCGTGACCGTGGCGGTCAGGGTGGCGGGGTTCGACCCGAACACCTGCGACGCCGGGCTGACCGACAGCGCCGTCGTGGTGCTGACGGCGCTCAGCTCCAGCGACGCGGCGTACAGGGCCTCGTCGAGCTCGGCGTCGCCGCGGACGACGAATCGCTTCGTACCGGCGGGCTCGGAGGCCTTGACCGACACCGTCAGCGCGATGGCACCCTCGGCGTCGGCGCGGCCCGAGGCCACGACCTTCGCGTCGGCGCCGGTGCTCCACACGTCGACGTACTCGCCCTCGTCGAACGTGCCGGCGGGAACCGAGACCGTGAAGTCCCGGTCGGTGCCGGCGCGAGCGCTCTCCGGCGCGACCGTCGCGGCGGGCAGGTCACCGAACGACGGGACGACCGGGGCGGTCTTCCAGTCCCACGTGATGGGCTCCTGCGTGGCGGGGTTGCGGACGTCCTGGCGGTGACGGACGGCGTCGGCGAACTCGTCGCCCTTGAGCTTCAGCACGTCGAAGCCACGACCGATCTCCGAGCCGTACAGGTAGCCGTTGTGGCTGTACACGGCCCAGTAGCCGCTGAGGGAGATGGGGCCGCTCTCGCCGAGCTGACCGCGATCGAAGTAGCCGATCTCCTTCGGCTTGGTGGCATTGGTGAAGTCGATCAGCGAGGCACCGCCCTGGTACCAGCCCTGGATCATGACGTCACGGTCGGCCAGCTGGATGAGGTTGCCCTCGTGGCCCACGCAGTTCTCGCGCGTCGACTGACGGCGCGGGATCTTGAAGTAGCTGCGCAGCGTCAGCTCATCGCCCTCACGCGTGTAGATCGCGTTGGCGCCGCGGTACTGCGGGGTGCCGGGCAGGCAGGTGGCCGAGGAGCCGCCGCCGAGCTCGTCCTGGAAGACGACCTTGCTGGCGTTGTCGCTGAACTGGGCGGTGTGCCAGAACGCGTAGTTCTCGTCACGGACGCGCTCGGTGACCGCGGGGTTGAGCGGGTCGGAGATGTCGACCATGACGCCGTCACCCATGCACGCCGCGGCCAGCAGGTCCTTCGCCGGGTAGGCGGTCAGGTCGTGGCAGCCGTTGGTGACCGAGGTGCTGGCGCCACCGTCGACACGGTCGGCCGCCGTGAACGCGGGGTTCTCCGCGTCCCACAGCGAGACCTCCTTGGCGATGTGCGCGCCGGCCGGATCGTCGAGGTCGACCTCGATGATCTCGAGCTGCTGGTGAGGCGGCTTGCAGTAGTACGCGCTGGCCGAGACGTCGTAGGCCGCGTTGTACAGGTAGACGCTGCCGTCGTCGCCCGGCTTGGGGACGAGGGTGTGGGTGTGCGAGCCGCAGCGGGTCTTCACGTTGCCGACGTACTGGGGCGAGGCCGGGTCGCTGATGTCGAAGATCCGGATGCCCTCCCACGCGGCGGCGTTCGAGGAGGCCACGACGGCCGCGCCGCACTCCGAGCCGTTGCGCGGCTGGTCGACCGAGAAGAACAGCAGGTCGCCGGCGATCGAGAGGTCACCCTGGTAGCCGGGGCAGATCGTGTTCGACACGACCTGCGGTGCCTCGGGATCGCCGACGTCGTACGCCACGAAGCCGTTGTAGCTGCCCTGGAAGACGTAGTCGCCCTTGAACGCCAGGTTCGACATCGTCGCCTGACCCTCCTGCAGCGGGACGGAGGCAACCTTCTCGACGTTCGCCGTCGACTCCTCCTCACCGGAAGCCAGCGGCATCCGGGTGAAGTCCATCGGGACGAACGGGACGCCGCCGGGGGCGATCGAGCCGTTGCTCTCGTCCTCGGCGGTGACGTCGGCGCTGCCGCTGCCATCACCGAGGATGCGGGCCTGCTCGCGCGTCTCCGGGACGAGTGGGTCGGCCACGGCCGGCGTGGCGAGGGCACCGAGGCCCAGCGCGACGAGGGCTGCCGCGCTGAGGGTGCGGCGAAGGTGTACGGATCTCAAGGGAAGTCCTCACTACAAGGGGTCGAACGTGACGTACGTCTCGTACGTCCGTTGGGGCTGATGTTAGAAGAGTTTTGTTGCCTGGTTGCTACGCGGGGCCGGTCAAACTTCATTTGAGAGAGAATTCCAAGGAAAATTGGCGCCGCGCCCGCACCAACCGAGGAGGGTCCGGGTTGCGATCCGGTTGCGGTCCCCCACCGCGCCAGTCCAACGGTTGCGCGCGCGGTGGCGCTGCGGTTGGGTAAGGCGACATGGGAGTCAGCACGGAGCCGATGGTCCACATGACCGGCGTCCAGAAGTGGTTCGGCGACCTGCACGTGCTGCAGGACATCGACTTCGACGTCGCCCCGGGCGAGGTCGTCGTGGTGATCGGACCCTCAGGCTCGGGCAAGTCGACCCTGTGCCGAGCCATCAATCGCCTCGAGCCGATCAACGAGGGCGACATCTCGATCGACGGCGTCCCGCTGCCCGAGGAGGGCAAGGCGCTCGCCCGGCTGCGTGCCGAGGTCGGCATGGTGTTCCAGTCGTTCAACCTGTTCAGCCACAAGACCGTGCTCGAGAACGTCACCCTCGGCCCGATCAAGGTCCTGGGCCAGCGCAAGGGCGAGGCCGAGCAGCGCGCCCGCGAGCTGCTCGACCGCGTCGGCGTCGGCTCGCAGGCCGGCAAGCTGCCGGCCCAGCTGTCGGGCGGCCAGCAGCAGCGCGTCGCGATCGCGCGGGCGCTGGCGATGGACCCCAAGGTCATGCTGTTCGACGAGCCCACCTCCGCACTCGATCCCGAGATGATCAAGGAGGTGCTCGACACCATGGTCGACCTCGCCAAGGGCGGCATGACCATGGTCGTGGTCACCCACGAGATGGGGTTCGCGCGCACCGCCGCCGACCGCGTCGTCTTCATGGCCGACGGGCGCATCGTCGAGGAGAACACTCCCGACGAGTTCTTCACCAACCCGCAGAGCGATCGCGCCAAGGACTTCCTCGGCAAGATCCTCAAGCACTGATTTCACCACGCATGATCCCGAAGGGGGAGGACGAAACATGAAAGCACGAAGGACACGGTTCGCGGCCGTCCTGGCCGCCGGCCTGTTGGCACTGAGCGCCTGCGGCGACGCCGGCAGCAGCGATGACGAGGGCTCGGGCCCGGACGTCGAGGTCGAGGACCAGGAGTTCGAGGCCGGCACCCGCATGGCCGAGCTCCAGGAGGGCGGCACCGTCAAGATCGGCGTCAAGTTCGACCAGCCGGGCATCGGCTTCAAGTCGGCCGCCTCGGACACCCCCACCGGCTTCGACCCGTCCGTCGGCAAGATCCTCGCCGCCAAGCTGGGCATCGATGCGGGTGACATCGAGTGGGTCGAGACCGTCTCGGCCAACCGCGAGCCGTTCCTGCAGAACGGCACGGTCGACTTCGTCATCGCCTCGTACTCGATCACGGACGAGCGCCGTCAGGTGGTGGGCCAGGCGGGCCCGTACTACGTCACCGGCCAGTCGCTGCTGGTCGCGAAGGACGACGACTCCATCAACGGGCCGGACGACCTGGAGGGCAAGAAGGTCTGCTCCGTCACCGGCTCGACCTCCATCGAGACCGTGGAGAAGGAGTTCGGGGCCACCCCGGCCGGCTTCGACACGTACTCCGAGTGCGTGGACCAGCTGCTCAACGGGTCGGTCGACGCCGTCACCACGGACGCCGCGATCCTGCTGGGCTACGCCGCGGAGAACCCGGACGACCTCAAGGTCGTCGGTGAGCCCTTCTCCGAGGAGCGCTACGGCATCGGCTACAGCAAGGACAGCCCGGAGCTGTGCGAGTTCATCAACGAGAGCCTGACGTCCGCGTTCGAGGATGGCACGTGGGAGGAGGCGTTCGACTCCACGCTCGGCAAGGGCGGTGGCGAGGCGGGCGATCCGCCCACGCTCGATCCCTGCGCGTGACCGCACGACCGTCGTGGGGCGGGGGACCTCTCCCCCGCCCCACGGCGGTCTGACATCGATGACCTGGAGGTGACCTGTGGACTGGCTGCTCACTGACAACGGCTGGCAGCTGTACCTGGAGGGCTTCTGGATGACGACCCGCCTCACGGTGGCGTCCGGCATCCTGGCCCTCGTCGTGGGCACGCTGGTCGCAGTCGCCCGCGTGGCACCCGTCCCGATCATGCGCGGGGTCGGATCGGGGTACGTGACGATCTTCCGGAACACGCCGCTGCTGGTCCTCATCCTGCTGACGTACTACGGCCTGCCCGAGATCGGCATCGACTTCGGCTTCTTCTGGAACATCACGTTGGCCATGGGGCTCTACACCGCCGCGTTCGTGTGCGAGGCGCTCCGTTCGGGTCTGAACGGCGTGCCCGTGGGCCAGGCCGAGGCTGCCCGCGCGATCGGCATGCCGTTCACCCGGACGATGAGCCAGGTCGTGCTGCCGCAGGCCTTCAGACTGACCGTGCCGCCGATGGCCAGCGCGTTCATCGCCTTGGCCAAGAACACCTCGCTCGCGGCGGTCTTCGGCATCGCCGAGGCGACGTTCCGCATGCGTGGCTTCCTCAACACCTACGCGACCGAGATGCTCCAGATCTTCCTCGGCTTCGCCTTCGGCTACATCGTGCTCGTCGCGGTCATCAGCGCGTTCGCCACCATGCTGGAACGCCGCTGGAAGGTGGTCGCACGATGAGTGTCCTCTACGACATCGCCGGGCCCCGCGCGCGCCGGCGCCACGCGATCGCCGGCGTCGTCACCATCATCGGCCTCGTGCTCCTCGCTGCTGCCGTGGTGTGGAAGCTCGCGGTCGAGGACCAGTTCACGTCAGACAAGTGGGAGGTCTTCATCACTCCCGATTACATGAAGATCATCGGACGGGCGGTGCTCGACACGCTTCGCGTGGCCGTCATCTCGATCGTGCTCTCGGTGTTCTTCGGCGTGTTCTTCGGCGTTGCCAAGCTCTCCGACCACGCGCCCGTCAGGGCCGTGGCCTGGACCGTCGTGGAGTTCTTCCGCGCGGTGCCGCTGCTGCTGCTCATCATCTTCATCTGGTTCTGGGGCTTCGACACGCGCGTCGGCATCATCGCCCCACTGGTCATCGGTCTGACGCTCTACAACGGATCGGTGCTCGCCGAGGTGTTCCGCGCGGGGATCAACGCCGTTCCGCGTGGCCAGGTCGAAGCGGCGTACGCGCTCGGCCTGCGCAAGTCAGCGGTGATGCGCATCGTCCAGCTGCCGCAGGCGATCAAGATCATGACACCGTCGATCATCAGCCAGTGCGTGGTCGTCCTGAAGGACACGTCGCTGGGCTACTACATCCTGGCTCCGGGCCTGACCACCGTGGGACGGGAGATCTGGCGGGAGTTCGACAACCGGCTCGCGACGGCGATCGTCCTGGCGGCGATCTACATCGTCCTCAACGTCATTTTGTCGCGCATCGGCGTCTACGTGCAGAAGCGCCTGACCGAGTCCAAGACCGTCCAAGCGGTCGACCTGGAGCCCGCGCGCACGGGTGCCGACCACGGCGGCACCACCAGCCTCTGACCGGTCCACCGGGCAAAGTCACAATGGTGCGGTGAGTGTGAGTCCCCTCTTCCTGCGCCACGTCCGCGTGGTGCCCGTCCGCGCGCCCGCGCCCGCGGGTCCGACGTCGCTGCGCGTCGCCAACGGCACCGTCGTCGCCGTGGGAGCCGACCTGCGGCCTGAACCCGGCGACCGGGTCGTGGAGGCCGACGGGCGCTGGGCGATTCCCGGCCTGTGGGACCAGCACGTCCACTTCACCCAGTGGGCCCAGACGCGGACGCGCCTCGACGTGTCCCCCGCCCAGGACCCCTCCGAGGCCGTCGAGATCATCCGCAGGCACCTGCCCTCGGTGGCCGAGGGCGACTGGCTCTTCGCGTTCGGGTTCCGGCTCGCCGACTGGAGGCGCGAGCCGACCGTCGCCGAGCTCGACGCCGTCACGGGCGGCCGACCCGTCGTCGTCACGAGCGGGGACGCCCACACGGGATGGCTGAACTCGGCCGCGCTCACGGCGCTCGGCGCACCGCTCACCGACCGGCCGCTCACGGAGGCGCCGTGGTTCGCGCTCATGGCCGACGTGGTGCAGCGCAACGCCGCCCAGGACGGCGGCCAGTCCGTGGCGGACGCGATGGCCGCCGCATCGTCGCGGGGTGTCGTGGGCGTCGTGGACTTCGAGTGGGCCGAGCCCTTGTCCACGTGGCGCGAGCGCCTGGAGCAGGGCCTGGACGCTCTCTGGGTGCGCTCGGCGGTCTATCCCGAGTACCTCGACGACATGATCGCGACGGGCTTGCGCACCGGTTCGTCCGTGACGCCCGGCGGACCCGTCACGGTCGGGCCGCTGAAGATCATCTCCGACGGCTCCCTGAACACCCGCACGGCCTACTGCCACGAGCCCTACGGTGGCGGGTCCGACCGGGGCGTCCAGAACCACGACCGGGCCGACCTGATCGAGCTGCTCACCCGCGCCCGATCGGCCGGCTTCCGCGCCGCCGTCCACGCGATCGGCGACGCCGCCGCCCACGAGGCGCTCGCCGCCTTCCGCGCGACAGGGGCCGCCGGCAGCATCGAGCACGCCCAGCTGCTGACTCGCGGCGACATCGCGCAGCTGGCCGAGCTCGGCGTCCGCGCGAGCGTCCAGCCCGCCCACCTGCTCGACGACCGAGACGTCACCGAGCGGCTCTGGGCCGATCGCGCCGATCGTTGCTTCCCTTGGCGCGGGCTGCTCGACGCGGGCGTCGACCTGGTCTTCGGCTCCGACGCACCCGTCGCTCCCCTCGATCCCTGGATCGCCATGGCGGCGGCCGTGCACCGTTCGGCGGACGAGCGGTCCCCGTGGAACCCCGCCGAGGCCATCAGCGCCGGCGAGGCGCTCGCGGCCAGTGTGGACGGCGCGGACACCCTGGCCGTGGGCCAGCGGGGCGACCTCGTGCTGCTGGACCGCGACCCGCTCGAGCCGCGGGGCGGCTCCGGTGCCGTGGCGGCCCACCTGCGGGCCGTGCAGGTGGAGGCGACGATGCGCGCGGGGCGGCTCACGTACGCCGCCGCGAGCCTGCGGCCCTGAGTCACTTCCGGGTCGTCACCCACAGGTGGATCGTGCCCTCGACCGTGACCGTGCCGTCGGCGCGCGTGGCCCGGACCGTGATCGGCACCTCCGGTCCGCCGGACCAGTCGGCCGGGACGCTGTCGGCGGTGCAGACGAGGTCGGAGTCGGACTTGGCGAGGTACCGGACCTCCATGCCCTTCGGCAGCCAGCGGTGGTCCGGCGGGCAGGTGGCCTCGGCCAGCAGGCCCATCGCCGCCTCGAGGCCGTTGCATGCCGCGATGGCGTGCACCGTGCCGATGTGGTTCTTCGTCGAGCGACGCAGCGGCACCACGACCTCGCCGTGGTGGGGCGCCATGTCGACGACGCGCAGGTGGGCGCTGGCGAAGTACGGCGCCGCTCGGGTGAAGAAGGCGCCGAACACGGCGCGGCCCTTCGGGAGGGCCGAGAGCTGGCGGTACACCGCATAGGTGGAGGGCATGCCCCACATGTTACTCGACAGTAGGCTCGAAGAGACGGCGCTGGGCCGTGCACACGACGTCGGCCCACGGCGCGCCCTCGGGCTGGATCCACAGGCCGGCCACGAAGCCGCACTTGGCCAGCACCCGGATCGAGCGATGGTTGCGGGCGTCGGGGGCGGCGAGGAAGCGCGGCGCGTCCGGATACTCCGGCACGAGGACGTCGCGGCAGAAGCTCCGGATCATCTCGGTGCCGAGTCCTCGGTCGACCAGGTCCGGATCACCGATCAGGTAGTCGAACGCGACCGCCTCGGGATCCTGGCAGCGCACCGTGAGGTCGTCGTCGGACGCGACGACGAAGCTCTGCAGGTAGCCCACCGGCACTCCCCCGAGCTCGGCGATCCACATCCGGACCGGGTCCTCGCCCGTCAGCCGACGGGCGAGGCGTCGCCGCGCGTGCTCGACGTCGACGAGGGCCTCGGGGAACCACGCCAGCACGTGCGGCTGACTGCGCCATGACACGACCGCCCCCAGGTCGGCCTCGACCAGGGGGCGGAACGCGAACACGCTGACAGCGTAGAGCGGGCCCGACCTACATGGACTCGATCGCCACGTGATCGGCGTCGAGCTCGGCGCGGACCACGTCGAAGGCCACCTGGGGCGCGTAGCCCTTGCGGGCGAGCATCGCAGTCAGCCGACGCACCTGGACGGACTGGTCGAGCCCCTGCACCGTCCGCAGCTTGCGCTGGACGAGGAGGTGAGCGGCCCGCCGCTCGGCGTCGGGGTCGACGTCGTCCAGGACGACGTCGATGACCTCGGAGGCCACGCCCTTGCGCTGCAGCTCCATCCGCAGGACCGAGCGGGCCAGCCCCTTGGCACGACTGCGCTGCTCGACCCACGTGCGGGCGAACCGCTCGTCGTCGACCAGTCCCTCGGACTCGAGCTGGTCGACGACGACGGTGGCCACGTCCTCGGGGAACCTGCGACGCGCGAGCGCGTCGAGCAACTCACCGCGGCTGCGGTCGCGCGCGGCCAGACGATCCATCGCGATCGTCCGGCCCGCGACGATGACCGCCCGCGGATCCGTGTCCGGATCCGTGGGGTCGATCATCAGAAGTCAGCGGCCGAGAGGTCGCCCGCGAGGTCGTCGACCACGACCGCGGGATCCGCGGCCGGCTCGTCGACCCGCGCCCCGACACCGAGGTGCTCCTTGATGCGCTTCTCGATCTCGTCGGCGAGGTCGGGGTTGTCACGCAGGAAGTTGCGCGCGTTCTCCTTGCCCTGGCCGAGCTGGTCGCCCTCGTAGGTGTACCAGGCACCGGCCTTGCGGACGAAGCCTGCGTCGACGCCCAGATCGATCAGGCTGCCCTCGCGGCTGATCCCCTGGCCATACATGATGTCGAACTCGGCCTGCTTGAACGGCGGCGCCATCTTGTTCTTGACGACCTTGACGCGGGTGCGGTTGCCGACCATGTCGGTGCCGTCCTTGAGCGTCTCGATCCGGCGCACGTCGAGGCGCACGGAGGCGTAGAACTTCAGCGCCTTGCCGCCCGTGGTGGTCTCGGGGCTGCCGAACATCACGCCGATCTTCTCGCGCAGCTGGTTGATGAAGATCGCCGTGGTGCCCGAGCCGTTGATGGCACCGGTCATCTTGCGCAGCGCCTGGCTCATCAGGCGAGCCTGCAGACCCACGTGGCTGTCACCCATCTCACCGTCGATCTCGGCGCGGGGCACGAGGGCGGCGACCGAGTCGATCACGATGATGTCGAGCGCGCCGGAGCGGATCAGCATGTCGGCGATCTCGAGGGCCTGCTCGCCGGAGTCGGGCTGGGACACCAGCAGCGCGTCGGTGTCGACGCCCAGCTTGCGGGCGTACTCGGGATCGAGCGCGTGCTCGGCGTCGATGAACGCCGCCACTCCGCCGGCCTTCTGGGCGTTGGCCACCGCGTGCAGGGCGACCGTGGTCTTGCCCGAGGACTCGGGGCCGTAGATCTCGACCACACGGCCGCGCGGCAGTCCTCCGATGCCCAGCGCGACGTCGAGCGAGACGGCACCGGTGGGGATGACCTCGATCGGGGCGCGAGCCTGGTCGCCCAGGCGCATCACGGCGCCCTTGCCGTACGAGCGGTCGATCTGGGCCAGGGCGTTCTCGATCGCCTTGTCCTTGTTGGCTCGCTCCTTGGCGATGTCCCTGTTCGGGGGGGTGGTGCTGGTCTTAGCCATGCTGCGTCCTTCGTGTCGTCGACCGCTCTGGTCGGGGTGGCGGGCCATCTTCGACGGTAGGCGGACCCACTGACATGAATGAGCCTTGTCGACTCGCCTGTGGATGACGCCCGACCTGACCGTCGGCCTGTGGAACGAGCCTAGGCCGAACACCTGTTCGATGGAAGCACGACACGCCGAACAGGGACTCGCGAGATCCTCCCCACGAGAAGTGCTCCGCCTTCCACCTGTGAACGGGGCTCAGAGGTGAAGTCGGAGCACTTCTCGGGACAGACGGGATCTCCTAAGCGGTCAGGGCCTTGCCGATCGCGTCGACGAAGGCGGGGAGGTCGTCGGGGTTGCGGCTCGTGATGAGGTTCCGGTCCACCACCACGGTCTCGTCGACCCAGTCGCCACCGGCGTTGCGCACGTCGACGGCGAGGCTCGGGAAGCTCGTCAGCCGGCGGCCGTCGACGAGGCCCGCCGAGACGAGCAGCCACGGCGCGTGGCAGATGGCCGCCACGGGGAGTCCGGACTCCAGCGCCGTGGAGACGATGCCCTGCGCCTGCTGGTCGGTGCGCAGGTGGTCGGCGTTGACCGTGCCGCCGGGCAGCACGATGACGTCCGGCCACTGCTGGTCGAAGCTGTCGAGCGTGCCGTCCACGCGCACGGAGATCGTCTGCTCGACATCGCCCTGCATCGCCTGCAGCGAGCCCTCGTGCGGGGCGAAGACCCGCACGTCCGCCCCGGCCGCCTCCAGCTCGTCACGCGGCGTCGTGAGTTCGGACTCCTCGAAGTGGTCGGTCGCGACGATCGCGACACGCTTGCCTGTCAGGTCGGGAAGATCGCTCATCCCTCGACGCTAACTCAACGTTCGCGGGCCGGCAGTTCGAGCGTGGCGTGGACCGCGCGCCAGACCCGCTGGGGATCGACGCCGGCGTCGAGTGCCTCGACGGGTGTGCGTCCGTCGAGCGCGGTGATGGTCTGCTGGCGCGCCCAGGAGGCGGCATAGGACGGCCCCAGGGCAGCCTCCATGCGCTGCCAGAAGTCGCTGTGCCTCACGCCGCGGAGGCCCGGGCCTCGTCGCGTGCGATGGACGAGACCGTGGCCAGGTCGGCGGCCTCCTCGAGCTCGAGCAGGGAGCTGACGTCGAGCAGCACCTTGCTCAGCGGGACCTCGAGCGCCTGCGCCAGGGCGGCGAGCAGCTCGGAGCTGGCCTCCTTCTGGCCGCGCTCGACCTCGGAGATGTAGCCCAGGCTGATGCGGGCGCGCTGGGAGACGTCGCGCAGGGTCAGGCCCTCGGCGAGACGACGTGCTCGGAGCACGTCACCGATGAGTTCACGCATCGCGGTCATCGCCATCACCTTCCCTTGCCTGCATCAACGTTCGTCGCGCCGTTGTTCTTCCCCAGCCTATAGTGCAGGTCCGCCAGGACGGCGCGGACCGCCGAACGTCGGACGACTTCGCGATCGCCGGAGATCTCGAGTCGCCGGGACGTGACCCCGTCGGGACCCGCGACAGCCACGAAGACCGTGCCCGCGGGCCGGCCCTCGGCGGGCCCGGGTCCGGCCACTCCCGTGGTGCCGAGACCCCACGTCGCGTCGAGGCGGGCGCGGGCACCGGCGGCCAGCTGCTCGGCGACCGGCGCGTTCACGGTGCCGTGCTCGGCGATCAGATCGGGCTCCACGCCGAGCAGGCCCGACTTCACGTCGGGCTGGTAGGCCACGACGGCGCCGCGGACGACCGTGGAGGCGCCCGGCACCTCGACGAGCGTGGCGCACACCAGGCCGCCGGTGAGCGACTCGGCGATGGCCACGGTGTGCCCGGCCGAGCGCAGGTCGGCCACGAGCGCCGCGACGTCGACCCGGTCGCTCACCGCGAGGCGCCTCCGGCGGGAGTCTGCGCCGCCAGCCGACGCGCGTCGAGGACGTACTGCACGCCCGTCACGAGGGCGAGGACCAGCGCTGCGGCCATCACGACGTGCGTCAGCGCGAGCAGCACGGTCGGGACGACGCCGTCCCAGATCTCGAACGGCAGGCAGTAGCCCGCGATCGCGACGGACTGCAGCACGGTCTTGAGCTTGCCGCCGCGCCCGGCCGGCATGACGAACCCGCGCCGGACCATGACCACGCGCATCACGGTGATGCCCCACTCGCGCACCAGCATCAGCACGACCGCGATCCAGAAGACCGTGCCCCAGGACTGGTCCGTGAAGATGATCGCCAGCCCGATGAAGGCCATCCCGGTGAGCGCCTTGTCGGCGATCGGGTCGGCCATCTTGCCGAAGTCGGTGATCAGGTTGTGCTTGCGGGCGATGTCGCCGTCGATCTTGTCGGTGGCCATCAGCACGACGAACGCGGCCCACGCGGCGATCCGGTAGCCGATGGACTCGCCGCCGTCGTGGAGCAGCAGCCACCCGAAGACCGGGACACCCAGGATGCGGATGACCGTGAGGACGTTCGGGACGTTCAGGTTGCTCGGCTTGTCGGCCGGGCGAGACGAGTCCATGGGGCTCAGTATGGCTCAGGCAGGTGAGAGCCAGGTCCAGCCGGGCACGTTGCGGGCCACCCAGTACGCCAGGACGACGCCGAGCAGCGCCCAGATCCAGGGCGCCGGGATGCGGGTCGGATGCCAGGCGCGACGGCCGAGCAGGCGCAGGCCCCAGGCCACCCAGGCGACGAGGACCACGGGGAGCAGCAGCACCGCGAGGGGGTTGCGGTCCCACGCCGTGGCGAGGTCTCCGCGGGTCAGGGCGTGCACGGCGCGCAGGCTGCCGCAGCCGGGGCAGTAGAGATCGCTCACCGCCAGGAAGGGACACGTCGGGTAGTGCCCCGGCTCCTCGGGCGACACGGAGGCCAGGACGGCCGTGGCCGCGAGCCCGGCGACGGTGACCCCGGCGAAGGACAGCGCCCCGCGCCGCCGGGTCTCTCCGGCGGCGGCGGGGCGCTGATTGACGTCGATCAGGTCAGAAGCCCGTCGAGGAGGTGCTGTCGCCGCTGGAGGCGATCACGACGATGACGATGATGTAGATCACGGTCAGGACGATGGCCGTGACCGCGGACCAGATGGCCCACTGCTTGGCCTTGCGCGAGGACTCCTGGGCCCCGGCGAGGTCGCCGGCGGCGAACTTGCCGTTGACCTGGGCCGCGTACACGATCGAGACGACGCCGAGCGGCAGGCAGCAGAAGATCGTCGTGAGGATGGCCCACACGAGGTTGTTCGGCGGCGGCGTCCCCCCGACCGGTCCCGAGGGCGGCGGCGGAGCGTTGTAGGTCATGCGATTCCTTTCGCGTTCGCGTTCACCCCGAGGGCGAACACGGTGGGTACATGAGGCGGGTGTTCCGGCGAGCCTAGTGGCTCAGCCGACCTGGATGCTGGCCAACACGTCGGCGAGGTCGTCGGGCTTGACCAGGACGTCACGCGCCTTGGAGCCCTCGCTCGGACCGACCACGCCGCGGCTCTCCAGGATGTCCATGAGCCGGCCCGCCTTCGCGAAGCCCACCCGCAGCTTGCGCTGCAGCATCGAGGTCGAGCCGAACTGCGTGTTCACGACGAGCTCGACGGCCTGCAGCACGAGGTCCATGTCGTCGCCGATGTCGTCGTCCAGCTCGCGCTTGGCCTGCTGGGGCACGGTGACGTCGTCGCGGTACGACGGCTGCAGCTGCTCCTTGCAGTGCGTGACGATCTTCTCGATCTCGGCCTCGGTGATCCAGGCACCCTGCATGCGCATCGTCTTGTTCGCGCCCATCGGCAGGAACAGTCCGTCGCCCTGGCCGACGAGCTTCTCGGCACCGGGCTGGTCGAGGATGACGCGGCTGTCCGCCAGCGAGCTGGTGGCGAACGCCAGGCGGCTCGGCACGTTGGCCTTGATCAGGCCCGTGACGACGTCGACGCTGGGTCGCTGCGTGGCCAGCACCAGGTGGATGCCCGCCGCGCGCGCCAGCTGCGTGATGCGCACGATCGAGTCCTCGACGTCGCGCGGGGCGACCATCATGAGGTCCGCGAGCTCGTCGACGACGACCAGCAGGTACGGGTACGGCGTGAGCACCCGCTCGCTGCCGGGCGGCGCCTGCACTTTGCCCGAGACGACGGCCTTGTTGAAGTCGTCGATGTGGCGGTAGCCGAAGTTGGCCAGGTCGTCGTAGCGCAGGTCCATCTCGCGCACGACCCAGGCCAGCGCCTCGGCGGCCTTCTTCGGGTTGGTGATGATCGGCGTGATCAGGTGCGGGATGCCCTCGTAGGCGTTCAGCTCGACCCGCTTGGGGTCGACCAGGATCATGCGCACCTCGTCGGGGGTGGACCGCATGAGGATCGAGGAGATCATCGAGTTCACGAAGCTCGACTTGCCCGAGCCGGTCGCACCCGCGACGAGCAGGTGGGGCATCTTCGCGAGGTTGGCCACGACGTAGCCGCCCTCGACGTCCTTGCCCAGGCCGATCACCATCGGGTGGTGGTCGCTGCGGGCCTTGTTCGACCGCAGGACGTCGCCGAGGGAGACCATCTCCTTGTCGACGTTGGGGATCTCGACGCCGATCGCGCTCTTGCCCGGGATCGGCGACAGGATGCGCACCTCGTTGGAGGCCACCGCGTAGGCGATGTTCTTGCTCAGCGCCGTGACCTTCTCGACCTTCACGGCGGGGCCGAGCTCGACCTCGTAGCGGGTGACCGTCGGGCCACGTGTGTAGCCGGTGACGGTGGCGTCGATCTGGAACTGCTCGAGCACCTCGGTCAGGCGGCCGACGACCTCGTCCGACGCGGCGGAGCGCGCCTTGGGCGGGGTGCCCTCCTTCAGGGCGCTCGGCTCCGGGAGCGTGTAGACGATGTCGCCCGAGAGCGCGAGCTGCTCGGCGCGGACGGGCAGCGGCTCGAGCGGACGCGGGTCGGGCTGCGGCTCGGGCTCGGAGAGCACCGGGACCGGCGGCGGGACGCTGACGGGCACCTGCCGATCCTCGTCGGGACCGTCGACGAGTGGGTTCTCGAACGGCTCGTCGACCAGCGGCATGGTGCGCGGGTGGCGCTTCTTGACCGGCTCGGGAGCGGCCTCGGCCTCCGGCTGCTTGTCGCGGCCGAGGGCGCGGTTCATGACGGAGCGCACGCGCTCGGGGACGGCGTAGAGCGGGGTCGCGGTGACGACGAGGACGCCGAAGACCACGACGAGCACCAGGATCGGGGCGACGACCCACCCGGTCTTGAGCAGGTCGACGAGGATCGCCGAGAACAGGAAGCCGACGGCTCCCCCGGCCTCGGACATGTCGGGGTCGCTGGGGCGCGGAGTGCCGTGGGCGAGGTGCACGAGGCCCAGGACGCCACCGACGATGGCTCCCCAGCCGATCAGCTGGCGGCCGGCGGGGCCGTTGCGGTCAGGGTGGCGCAGGGTGCGCCAGGCCACGACGGCCAGCAGGATCGGGACGGCCCAGGCCAGCACGCCGACCGAGCCGGTGGTGACGCGGCGCACGCCGGCGCCGAGACCGCCGGTGACGTCCCACCAGACCGCGGCGGCCGTCACCAGGGCGAGTGCGACCAGCGCGAGGCCGACCCCGTCGCGACGCTGCTCGGCGTCGAGCTCCTTCGCACCGTGGCCGATGCTGCGGGCGATCGCGCCCACCAGACCGGCGAGTCCCAGCCAGAAGGCCGTGGAGGCGCGCATGATGCCGTGCAGGGCAGCACTGAGTGGACCAGGACCCGTGCGGGGTGCCGGCTTGCGCGCAGGTGGCTTGCGCGCCGCGGGCTTCTTCTTGCGGGCCTGGCTGCCGGACGGCCGCTTGCGCGGCGGGGAAGACGTTCGGGTCGCCATGATCGCAAGGCTAAACCAGAACCTGAGACTTCTCACGGACCCACGCCGCAGGCGCAGGCACGGTCCTCAGATGGCCGAGTCCACGTGACCGGGTGCCTGCAGCACCCGCGCGCGCTCCAGGGCCAACGAGACGAGGCGGGGATCGGGTGCTCCCGCGCCCAGCAGCGGAGCGGTGACGACATCGGCGCCGAGCCGCCCGATGGCCGAGGCGCCCTCCCCCGACGCCAGCGCGTACATCGAGACGACGACCCGGTGGCTGTGCGCCCGGGCCACGTCGAGCGCGTCCTCCACCGGGGTGCCGACGCCGTCGACGACGCCCACGTGCACCGGGCCTCCCCACACCGCGCTGAGCAGCCGGGCGGCCTTCGAGACGTCGGCCAGCGCCTTCGACCCGTCGGCCTGGGGCGCCACCATCACGATCGTGTCCGACGGCTTCGCCCCCGCCTCGATCAGGCGGCGGACGCCGATCTCGGCCAGCACCCAGTCCGGACCCATCGCGGGCGCGACGCGGACGAGGGGATCATCCGCGGCCACCTCGTTCATCAGCCGCGCGGTCGCGCAGTCGTGGTTGAGCAGCAGGGGCACGATGACGCGGGGACCGGAGGTCTCGGCCACCACGTCGGCCAGCGACGGCTGCTGCACGTCGACGAAGGCGTCCACCACCTCGCAGCCCGGGGCATGGCGGCGAATCGCGTTGACGAGCGACGCGAGGGCCGAGCGGCCGAGGTGCGACGTCGTCCCGTGCCCGCAGACGATGATCCGAGTGCTCACACGCCCAGCGTGGAGAGGGACTGTTTCGCTGGGGTTACGCCGCTGGCGAGGTTGCGTAACGACTGGCGAGGGGCGGTCTCACGCCTCCAGGACGATGGGGATGATGAGCGGGCGACGGCGCAGGCGACGCCCCGCGAACGAGCCGAGGACACGGCGCATGACCTGCTGCAGCGCGGCGGTGTCGCGCGCGCCGTCGGCGAGCGCCTCCTCGAGGGCGGCGACCACCTTCGGCTGGATCGCGTCGAAGACCGAGTCGTCCTCGGCCAGCCCGCGAGCGTGGATCTCGGGGCCGGTGACGATCTTGCCGGTGGTGGAGTCGATCACGGCGATGACCGAGATGAAGCCCTCGGCCGCGAGCGTGCGGCGGTCCTTGAGGTCGGAGTCGGTGACGTCGCCGATGGACGAGCCGTCGACGTAGACGTAGCCCACGTCGTACGCCCCGGCGATCCTGGCGTGACCGTCGACGAGGTCCACGGCGTAGCCGTCCTCGGCGATGATCGTGTTGGGCACGCCCGTCTGCTGCGCGAGCGCCGCGTTGGCGTGCAGGTGGCGGATCTCGCCGTGCACCGGCATCACGTTGGACGGCTGCACGATGTTGTAGCAGTACAGCAGCTCGCCGGCCGAGGCGTGGCCCGAGACGTGGACGAGGGCGTTGCCCTTGTGCACGACGTTGGCGCCGATCTTGGTGAGGCCGTCGATCACGCGGTAGATCGCGTTCTCGTTGCCCGGGATCAGCGACGACGCCAGCAGGACGGTGTCGCCGGGCTCGAGGTGCACCTGGGGGTGCGTGCGGTTCGCGATGCGCGACAGCGCGGCCATCGGCTCACCCTGCGAGCCGGTGGACATGAGCACCATCTGCTCCGGCGGGGCGGCGTCGATCTTGTCGACCACCACGCCGTCGGGCACGTTGAGGTAGCCCAGCTCGCGGGCGATCTGCATGTTGCGCACCATCGAGCGGCCGACGTAGGCCACCTTGCGGTTGTGCTTCACGGCCGCGTCGAGCACCTGCTGGACGCGGTGGATGTGCGAGGCGAACGACGCGACGATGATGCGCTTCTTGCTGCGCGCGAAGACGGCGTCGATCGCGGGGGTGATCTGCTTCTCGGCCGTGGTGAAGCCGGGCACCTCGGAGTTGGTCGAGTCGGTGAGGAACAGGTCGACCCCGGCCTCGCCGAGCCGCGCGAACGCGCGCAGGTCGGTGATCCGGCCGTCGAGCGGCAGCTGGTCCATCTTGAAGTCGCCGGTGTGCAGCGCGACGCCGGCGGCGGTCTTGATCGCGACCGCCAGGGCGTCGGGGATCGAGTGGTTCACCGCGACGAACTCGCACTCGAACGGGCCGAACGACTGGACGTCGTTCTCGGAGACGACGTACGTGGGCACGTCCTTCAGGCGGTGCTCCTTGAGCTTCGGCGCCAGCAGGGCCAGCGTCAGCTTCGAGCCGATCACCGGGATGTCCCCGCGCTCGCGAAGCAGGTACGGCACACCGCCGATGTGATCCTCGTGACCATGCGTCAGGACCAGCCCCACGATGTCGTCGAGGCGCTCCCGGATCGGGCCGAAGTCGGGCAGGATCAGGTCCACGCCGGGGTGGTGCTCCTCGGGGAAGAGCACGCCGCAGTCGACGATCAGCAGCTTGCCGTCGAACTCGAAGACGGTCATGTTGCGACCGATCTCGCCGAGGCCGCCGAGCGGGACGACCCGCATCGCGCCGGCCTCGAGCGGGGGCGGGGTGGGAAGTTCGGTGTGCATATGGCTCATGCGAGCAGACCTGCGTCCTTCAAAGCGGTGCGGATGACCTCAACCTGGTCGTCCGTGGCGGGAGTGAGCGGCAGCCGGACGGCCGCGCTGGGGATGATGCCGAGCTCGACCATGGCCACCTTGGCGGCGATGGCACCCTGCGTCTGGCCCATGACGGCGGCCGTGAGCGGGAGGATCTCGTTGTCGATCTCGCGGGCGCGCGCCAGGTCACCGGCGTCGACCGCTTCGATCATCTGCTTGATGCGGGCGCTGGCGACGTGGCCGACGACGCTGACGGTGCCGACCGCGCCGATGGCGAAGAACGGCAGGTTCACGACGTCGTCGCCCGAGTAGATCGCCAGGCGCGAGCTCGCACGCAGTCGGGCGGCCCGGGCCAGGTCGCCGGTGGCGTCCTTGACGGCCAGGACCGTGCGTCGCGACTCCAGCTCGGCATAGGTCGCCTCGGAGATCTCGACGCCGGTGCGGCCGGGGATGTCGTACAGCATGATCGGCGTGTCGCCGGCGGCGTCGACGACGGCGTCGATGTTGGCCAGGATGCCCGACTGGGGCGGCTTGCTGTAGTACGGCGACACGAGCAGGAGCCCGTGGGCGCCCACGCGCACGGCCTGCTCCGCCAGCTCGACGGTGTGGCGGGTGTCGTTGGTGCCGACGCCCGCGACGATCGTGGCCCGGTCGCCCACCGCCTCGAGCACGGCGGCCAGCAGCCGGCCGTCCTCCTCGCCGGTGGTCGTGGGCGACTCGCCGGTGGTGCCGCTGACGACGATGCCGTCGGCCCCGGTGTCGACCAGGTGGGTCGCGAGCGCGGCAGCGGCATCCAGGTCGAGGCCGCCGTCCGGGGTGAACGGGGTGGCCATCGCAATGAGGAGCCGGCCGAACGGAGCGGCCTCGGTCGCCAGCGGAGACGTCATGTTCCGAGGTTACCGTCAACGCGTCGGGGCCCTCGGGCAGGATGAACCGGGTGACCGACCACTACCCGCAGGACACCGTCGCGACCCGCGACGACGACGGAACACTGACGCTCCCCGTGACCGACCGCTGGAACACCCCGCTGGGCAAGCCGAACGGCGGCTGGGTGCTGGCGTCCATGCTGCGTGCGGCGATGGACCACACGGACGTCGGCCGCCCGGTGGTCGCCGCGATCACCTACTTCGCCTCCCCCGAGGCCGGCACCACGGCCACCCTGACCGTCACGCCGGTCAAGCTGGGCCGGCGGGTGCAGACGGTGGACGTCGACCTGGCGTGCGAGGGCAAGCCGCTGGCGCGGATGACGGCCAGCTTCGCGCGTGACCACCACGGTCCGACCCAGGAGCTGGGCGCGGCCCCCGAGCTGCCCGACCCCGGGACCCTGCCCGACCCGCGCCAGGGCGGCATGCCGGCCGACGGCCTGTTCGGGCGCGTCGAGTACCGGATGGCCCAGGCCCCGGGCTGGTCGCAGGGCAAGCCGTCGGGCGACCCGACGACCACGCTGTGGCAGCGCCTCGACGGGGGCTCCGAGATCGACTGGCCCGCCGTGGGGCTGCTGGTCGACGCCAGTCCCCCGCCGGTCCTTGAGCTGGGTCACCTCGTCTCGATGACGGTGCAGCTCACGGTGCACTTCCACCGCCTGCCCGAGCCGGGCTCGTGGGTGGCGTCGCGCTTCACGACCCGTCACCTCGCCGACGGCTTCCACGAGGAGGACGGCGAGCTGTGGGACGACCAGGGCCGCCTCGTGGCCCAGTCGCGTCAGCTCGCCATCCTGCTCTGAGGTCTCACTCCCCCGCTTCGGTCGTGCCCTCGTAGAGGCCGATCACGTTGCCGTCGGGGTCCTCGAAGATCGCCCACCAGCTGGTCTCGGAGATCGGGTTCTTCTCCATCACGACGCGTGCGCCGTGCTCCTGCGCCGTCGCGAGCGTCTCCTCGATGGAGTCGACCTCCACGTAGGAGCGCGGTTGGGTGAAGCCCTCGGACCTCGGGGCGAGGCCGCCACCGCTGATCTGGTTGGGCGCCTGCCACATCGGGTAGCCCTCGAAGCCGGGGACCTCCGCGATCTGCCAGCCGAAGAGGCTGCCGTAGAAGTCCTGCGCGCGCTTGTAGTCGCCGACCGGGATGTCGACGTGCGTGATGTCGCCGTGTGCCATGGGTGTCTCCTGTCCTTCCCGCCAGTGTCGAACGGGGACGGGCCCACGACAAGGGGTTCAGCGGCGCACGTAGGTGGCGATCTCGTAGTCGGGCGTGCCCGCGTGCCGCTGCCGGTCGGTCTCGGTCCAGCGGTCCGGGTCGACGGGCCCGAAGAACGTGTCGCCCGGTGGGCTCAGCGGTACGTGGGTGACGACCAACGCGTCGACGAGGTCGCGCGCGAGGGCCTCGTCGAACA
Source organism: Aeromicrobium choanae (assembly GCF_900167475.1). Lineage (NCBI taxonomy): Bacteria > Bacillati > Actinomycetota > Actinomycetes > Propionibacteriales > Nocardioidaceae > Aeromicrobium > Aeromicrobium choanae. The sequence continues at coordinate 215,824 of NZ_LT796768.1, forward strand.
CCGCCGCGCCGCCGATGAGGAACACCTCGTCGTCCAGCTCGCGCGCCCGCGCCAGGGCCGTGTCGAGGTCGTTCGCGACGATGACCGCTGGATCGCCCGGGTCGAAGTCGGGCTGGCGAGTGAGCACGACGGAGGTACGGCCCGGGAGCGGCCGGCCGATCGAGGCGTAGGTGGCGCGGCCCATCACGATGGGATGGCCCCACGTGAGCTCCTTGAACTGGCGCATGTCGCCCGTGCGGGGCCAGGGCATCCCGCCGTCGAACCCGATGACGCCGTTCGCGCCGACCGCCACCGCAATCGTGACCGTCATGCCTCAGACCGCGATCGGGGCCTTGATGGCGGCGTGGGAGCGGTAGTCCTCGATCGTGATCGACTCGAGCGTGAAGTCGTCGATGTCGGTGACCGAGGGGTCGAGACGCAGCGTGGGCAGCGGCAGCGGATCGCGGGTGAGCTGCTCGCGCGCCTGGTCGAGGTGGTTGACGTAGAGGTGGCAGTCGCCGCCCGTCCAGACGAACTCCCCGGGCTCGAGGCCGGTGACCTGGGCGACCATCTGCGTCAGCAGCGCGTAGGACGCGATGTTGAAGGGGACGCCGAGGAACACGTCGGCGGAGCGCTGGTACAGCTGGCAGCTCAGCCTGCCGTCGGCGACGTAGAACTGGAAGAACGCGTGGCAGGGCGCCAGCGCCATCGCGTCGAGGTCGGCCACGTTCCAGGCGCTCACGATGTGACGGCGCGAGTTCGGGTCGGCCTTGATCGCCTCGATGACGGCCTTGAGCTGGTCGATGTGCCGGCCGTCGGGCGCCGGCCACGAGCGCCACTGGTAGCCGTAGATGGGCCCCAGGTCGCCCTGATCGTCGGCCCACTCGTCCCAGATCGTGACGCCGTTGTCGCGCAGGTACTGCGTGTTCGTGTCGCCGGCGATGAACCACAGCAGCTCGGCGACGACGCTCTTGAGGTGCACCTTCTTGGTGGTGACCACGGGGAACCCGTCGGCGAGGTCGAAGCGCATCTGGTGCCCGAAGACGCTGCGCGTGCCGGTGCCGGTGCGATCGCCCTTCGCCACCCCCTCGTCGAGGATCCGGCGGACGAGATCGAGGTAGGCCTGCATGTCGGCAGACTAGCAACGCGCCCCGACAGTCGGGCCCGACCGGCGTGAGATACTGGCCGGCGTGCCGGAACCCACCACTCCGACTCCTGCTGACGTGAAGCGATTCGTCGCCCTCCAACTCGGGGTCACCGTCCTGTTCGCCGCGCTCGTCGTCGTCGTGTTCGGCGGTGGGGACGAGCCCGCGGCGCGCTGGTGGGTCGCGCTGGCCCTCTTCGCCCTCGTCCTCGTGGCGGGCGCGTTCGTCTCCCGCGCCTGGTCGCGCCCCGCTCCCCTGGCGGCGGACGACCCCACGCCGCAGGAGTCCTCGGTGCGCCGGCTCTCGTCCCACGTCGCGCGCTCGTTCCTCGTCCTCGAGATCCCCCTCGTGCTCTCCGCCGTGCTCGGCCTGGCCGGCCTGATCGGCGGTGCGGTGATGCTCGTGACCGTGGTCGCGGCCCTGGCCGCCCTCGTCTTCGGCACGTGGCCGACGCGACGCAACGTCGACCGGTTCGCCACCGCGCTGGAGCGCGACGGCGCGAGCTCGGGCCTGCGCGAGGCGTTCGCCCGATGAGCGCCGATGTCTCCGTCCGTCTCGCCTGGCCCGACGACAGCGCCCGCATCGCCGCGGTCCAGCGCGAGCACTGGGTGCGCACGTATGCCAGCACGGTCGACCCGGCCGAGCTCGAGGCCCTCGACGAGTCGGTGATGGCGCAGCGCTGGGCCCAGCTCATCAGCGCCCCGCGTGACGCGCGCATGCGCACCCTCGTCGCCCTCGAGCGCGCCGCCCTGCGCGGCTTCGCCCTCGTGCACCCGTGCCACGACCCCGACGCCGACCAGGTCCGGGACGCCGAGATCGGCGAGTTCGTCGTCTCCGCCGACCACCAGCGCGAGGGGCACGGATCGCGGCTGCTGCACGCCTGCGTGGACACCGTGCGGGCCGACGGGTTCGAGCGCGCGGTCTGGTGGGTCTCCCCCACCGACGACGCCCTGCGCTCCTGGCTGGTCGCCTCGGGCTGGGACGCCGACGGGGCGCACCGCGAGTTCGCCGGAGCGACCGGTCCCCTCAAGCAGGTCCGCCTCCACACGATGCTGACGTGAGCGAGCCCACCACCGACCGCGAGATCATCGCCGACTCCCTCGGAGTGGGGATCGGGGTGGGTCTCTACGGCATCACCTTCGGCGCTCTCGCCACGACCGGCGGCATGTCGGTGTGGCAGGCGTGCGCCCTGTCGTTCCTGGCCTTCACCGGGGCGTCGCAGTTCGCGTTCCTGGGTGTCGTCGCCTCCGGCGGCGCGCCGATGACCGGCGCGCTGACCGCCGTCCTGCTGGGCATCCGCAACACGTTCTACGGCATCACGCTGGCCCCCGTCCTGCGCGTGAAGGGCCTGCGGCGCCTCGCGACCGCCCACATCGTGATCGACGAGTCCACGGCGATGTCGGTCGTGCGCGAGGACCCGCGACAGGGCCGCCTGGGCTTCTACTGGACCGGCCTGACCATCTTCGCGATCTGGAACCTGATGACCCTCATCGGCGCCGTGGCGGGCGAGCGCATCGGCGACCCGCGCGCGATCGGGCTCGACGCCGCGGTCGCCGCGGCCTTCCTCGGCCTGCTGTGGCCACGCCTGGACTCCACGCCGTCGCGCCTGCTGGCGCTGCTGGCCGCCGCGGTCGCGCTCGGCCTCGTGCCCTTCACGCCTCCCGGCGCCCCGATCATCATCGGCGGCATCGTGGCCGTCCTGGTGGGGCTGCGGTTCGTCCCCACGAGCCCGGGAGGCCATGATGAGTGACCTCTGGTGGGGCGTCCTGGCGGTGGCCGTGGGCTGCTACGCGCTGAAGCTGCTGGGCCTCTCGGTGCCCGACAAGGTCCTCGAGCACCCGCTCACCGAGCGGGCGGCCGGGTTCATACCCGTCGGCCTGCTCGCGGCACTGGTCGCCGTGCAGGGCTTCACCGACGGCCAGGAGGTCGTGCTGGACGCCCGGGTCGTCGGGCTCGCGGTGGCCGCCGTGCTGCTGTGGCGCAACGTGTCGTTCCTGCCGATGCTGATCGCCGCGGCCGCGTCCACCGCGCTCGTCCGGCTCATCGCCGGCTGAGTCGCCTCACTCGAGGCCGAGCACCTCGTCGAGCCCGACGGTGACTCCGGTGCGCCCGGGGATCCAGCGCAGCGCCGCCACGACGCCGGGCATGAACGACTCCCGCGTGGACGAGTCGTGACGGATCGTGAAGATCTCGCCCGGATCACCGAGGACGACCTCCTGCGAGGCGATGAAGCCGCGCGCGCGGACGGCGTGCACCGGGATGCCCTCGACCTTCGCGCCGCGAGCTCCGTCGGGGTCGGTCGTGGTGGCGTCGGGCAGCGCCGCCGAGCCGGCGTCACGACGGGCATGCGCGATGACCTCGGCCGTGCGGACGGCCGTGCCCGAGGGCGCGTCGACCTTGTCGGGGTGGTGCATCTCGATGACCTCGACCGACTCGAAGAAGGGCGCCGCCTGCGCCGCGAAGCGCATCATCAGCACCGCGCCGATGGAGAAGTTGGGGACGACGAGCGCGCCCACACCGTCGTGCCGGCCCACGACCTCACGGAGCTCGGCGACCTTGTCGTCGCCGAAGCCCGACGTGCCGATGACCACCGAGATGCCGTGCTCGACGCACCAGCGCGCCTGGTCGAACGCGACGTCGGGTGTCGTGAAGACGAGGGCCGCCTCAGCGCCGGCGCCGACGAGCGAGTCGAGGTCGTCGCCGACGTCGATCCCCGCCACGAGCTCGAGCCCCTCGGCCGCCTCGATCGCCGCCGCCGACGTCGATCCCATCCGGCCCTTCGCACCCAGCACCGCCACGCGTGTCATGCGCCCGATGCTATCGACCGAGCCTCAGGCCCGTGCGGGGGTCGAAGTGGTGCACCGCCTCGGGGTCGAGGACGGCCAGGTGGGTGGGCGTCCCCTTCACCGGCGGGTTCCGCCAGTCGGTGCGCGCCACCACCGGGGTGGTCACTCCGTCGGCGCGCCCGTAGAGGTACGCGTCGGACCCCAGCTCCTCCACGACGTCGACGACGATGGGCAGGCCCTCGGGCGCGATCGCCAGGTTCTCCGGACGGACCCCGACGACGATCGTGGGCGCGCTGGTCGCGAGGAGCGCCTCGCGCGGCACGGGCAGGGTGGTCGTGCCGAACGCCACTCCCCCGTCGCTGACGGGCAGCTCCAGCAGGTTCATCGCCGGCGATCCCATGAAGCCCGCGACGAAGAGGTTGACGGGCCGGTCGTACAGCTCGCGGGGGGCCGCGACCTGTTGCAGGACGCCGTCCTTGAGCACCGCGACCCGGTCGCCCATCGTCATCGCCTCGACCTGGTCGTGGGTCACGTAGACGGTGGTGGTGCCGAGTCGGCGCTGGAGGGCGGCCAGCTGGGTGCGGGTCTGCACGCGCAGCTTGGCGTCGAGGTTCGACAGCGGCTCGTCCATGAGGAACACCTGCGGCGACCTCACGATCGCGCGGCCCATCGCCACGCGCTGGCGCTGGCCGCCCGAGAGCGCCTTGGGCTTGCGGTCGAGGTAGTCGGTCAGGCCGAGCAGGTCGGCCGCCTCGGCCACCCGAGTGGCGATGTCGGCCTTCGAGACCTTGGCGATCCGCAGCGCGAAACCCATGTTCTCGGCCACCGTCATGTGCGGGTAGAGCGCGTAGTTCTGGAAGACCATCGCGATGTCGCGCTCCTTCGGCGGCACCTGGGTCACGTCGCGGTCGCCGATGAGGACGCGTCCGGCGTCGACGTCCTCGAGCCCCGCGAGCATGCGCAGCGTCGTGGACTTGCCGCAGCCGGACGGGCCGACCAGCACGAGAAACTCCCCGTCGGCCACCTCGAGATCGATGTGGTCGACGGCGGGGCGCTCCTGGCCGGGGAACAGGCGGGTCGCCCCGTCGAACACGACGCGGCTCATGCGGACTCCCCCGCTCGCAGCTCGGCCGGCAGGACGACCGACCGGACCTCCGCGCCGGGGTCGTCGATGCGATGCGCCAGCACCTCCACCGCGGTGGTGCCCAGCTCGGCGAGGGGCTGGTGGACCGTGGTCAGCACGGGCGTGGAGGCCGCGGCCGCGGGCGAGCCGTCGAAGCCCACCACCGCGACGTCCTCGGGGACCCTCAGCCCACGGCGAGCGAGCTCGCGCATCGCGCCCAGCGCCATCACGTCGTTCGCGGCGAAGATCGCGTCGAGGTCGGGGCACCGCTCGACGAGGGCGGCCGTACCCCTGACGCCGCTGGCGTCGCTGAAGTCCCCGGCCTCGACGAGTCGCTCCTCGAACGGCAGCCCGGCCGCGGCCAGCGCTTCGCGGTAGCCCTCGAGACGGTCGCGTCCGGAGGCCAGGTCCTGCGGGCCGGTGATGCAGGCGATGCGCTGACGCCCTCGTCCGATGATGTGGTCCACGGCCTGGCGCGCTCCCCCGAGGTTGTCCACGTCGACGTAGCAGGCGCCCGCGTCGCGGGGCCGGCCGACGTGAACGATCGGCAGGTCGGGGCTCTCCGGGAGGCTGAGCGCGTCGTGCATCGACACGACCATGACGCCGTCGACGTGCTGCGGCGTGAGGAACTGGCCGAGCCGGTCGAGGTGCGACTCATCGGGCACCATCGAGAGCACGAGGCGCCTCGACGTCGCATCGACGGCGCGCGAGATCCCTCGCACGAGGCCGGCGAAGAACGGCTCGGCGAACACGCGCTCCTCGTCCTCGGCGATGACGAGCGCCACGGTGTCGGTGCGGCGCGTCCTGAGCGCCCGCGCCGCCTGGTTGGGCACGTAGCCCAGCTCGCGCACGGCACGCTCCACGGCGTCGCGGGTGTGCGGCGACACGTGCTCGGAGCCGTTGACGACTCGCGACGCCGTGCCGCGCCCCACCCCGGCGAGCCGGGCCACTTCCTCCAGCGTCGGCTGGCGACTGTCAGTCATGCCCTCTCCTTCGTGCTGCTGGTCCGGGCGAGCTCGGCGAACCACCGAGCGCTGGCCTTGGGGGTGCGGGCCAGGGTGTCGAAGTCGACGTGGACGATCCCGAAGCGCTTCGCGTACCCCTCCGCCCACTCGAAGTTGTCCAACAGGGACCACGCGAAGTATCCCCGCACGTCGATCCCCGCGTCGACCGCGTCGGCCACCTGCGCGAGGTGCCCGGCGATGAAGTCGATGCGGTCGTGGTCCTGGACCGTCCCCTCCTCGGACACGGCATCGTCGAACGCGGCGCCGTTCTCGGTGATGTAGATCGGGATCGACGGGTAGTCCGCGCCGACCTGGCGCAGCACCTCGCCGAGCCCGGCGGGGTCGATGTCCCAGCCGGAGGCGGTCTTGGGCCAGACGCGGTCGACGAACCCGACCTCCGAGGCCCCGGGCCACGGCGAGGCCTCGACCACGTGGCGCGAGTAGTAGTTGATGCCGAGGAAGTCCAGCGGCGCGGAGATGACGTCGAGGTCCTCGTCGCGGATGGCGTCGAGGCCCGTCGAGCCGGCGAGATCGTCCAGCACGTCCTGCGGGTAGCGGCCGAGCAGGACCGGGTCGAGGAACCAGCGGTTCATCAGCCCGTCGATGCGGCGGGCCGCGTCGTCGTGGCGACCCGTGTCGTCGGCCGGGGAGACCGCGTAGAGGTTGAGCGTCACACCGACGCGTGCCTCGGGGCGGCCCTCACGGATCCGCGGCACCGCGAGGCCGTGCGCGAGGTGCAGGTGGTGCGAGGCGGCGAGCGCGGCCGCCGGCTCCGTGCGGCCGGGAGCGTGGATCCCGGCGCCGTAGCCCAGGAACGCGGCGCACCACGGCTCGTTGAGGGTGGTCCAGTTCCGCACGCGGTCGCCCAGGGCGTCCACGACGATCGCGGCGTAGTCGGCGAAGCGCTCGGCCGTCTCGCGCTCGGGCCAGCCGCCGGCGTCCTCGAGGGCCTGCGGCAGGTCCCAGTGGAAGAGCGTGGGCCAGGGCTCGATGCCCGCCTCGAGCAGTCCGTCGACGAGGCGGTCGTAGAACGCCAGCCCTCGCGGCTCGGCGGGCCCCCGACCCTCGGGCTGGATCCGGGGCCAGGCCACGGAGAACCGGTAGGCGCCCAGGCCGAGGTCACGGACGAGGGCGACGTCCTCGGGCCAGCGGTGGTAGTGGTCCACCGCCACGTCGCCGGTGTGCCCCTCGAACGTGCGCCCGGGACTGGCGGCGAACGTGTCCCAGATGGAGGGGCCGCGGCCGTCCTCGCTCGTGGCTCCCTCGATCTGGTAGGCCGAGGTGGCCACGCCCCAGACGAAGCCGGGGTCGAATCGCTGGTTCAGACCGTTCATGACTTCAAGCCGCCTTCCATGATGCCGCCGACGATCTGGCGGCCGAACACGATGAAGACCACGACGAGCGGCAGGGTCCCCATGAGGGTCCCGGCCATCACCAGCGCCTGGTCGGTGTAGTACCCGCCGGACAGGCGCGAGAGCGCGACCTGGACGGTGGGGTGGTTGATGTCGAGCGCGATGTACGGCCACAGGAAGTCGTTCCAGCGCTCCATGAAGGTCAGCAGCCCCAGGACGGCCGCGGCCGGCCGCAGCGCCGGGAAGACGATCGACCAGAAGATGCGCAGGGTCGAGGCGCCGTCGACCCGCGCCGCCTCGATCAGCTCGTCGGGGATGGCCTGGATGGCGTACTGGCGCATGAAGAACACCCCGAACCCACTGACCAGGAACGGCAGTGTCACCGAGGCGAGCCCGCCCGCGAGGCCGAGCTTCGTCATCAGCATGTACAGCGGGATCAGGCCCAGCTGCACCGGCACCATCATCGTGGCCACCACGACCACCAGGAGCACGTCGCGGCCGCGGAACCGCAGCTTCGCGAAGGCGAATCCGGCCAGCGCCGACGTGACCACCACGGAGACCGTGGCCACCGTGGCGACCACGAGGGTGTTCAGCAGCGCCTTCGCGAACTGGACGTCGTCGTTGGCGAAGACCCGCTCGATGTTGATGGCCAGCTGGTCGCCGGGCAGCAGCGGCGGCGGGATGCCCAGGATGTCGCTGTTGGCGCGCGAGGCCATGACGAGCATGAAGTACAGGGGTGCGGCCGACAGCAGCACCACGAAGGTCAGGGTGACGTACATCATCGGGGAGGCGCCGGTGGAGCGCGTGGTCGTGCTCATGTCAGTCCGCCGATCGGATGCGCCGCATCAGCAGCAGGTTGATGGCCGCCACGACGGCGATGATGAGGAAGAGCACCCACGCGATCGTGGAGGCGTACCCGAACCGCTGGCCCGTGAAGGCCTGCTGCACGAGGTACATCGCCACCGTCTGGAACTGCCCGCGGTTGCCGCCGGAGATCGCGTTGGCGCCCGTGTTGAACAGCAAGGGCTCGGTGAAGAGCTGGATCCCGCCGATCGTGGCGATGATCGTCACGAAGATCAGGGTGGGGCGCAGCATCGGCACCGTGACCGACCAGAACTGGCGCCAGGCGGAGGCCCCGTCGATCCGGGCCGCCTCGTACAGCTCCTTGGGCACCGACTGCAGCGCCGCGAGCAGGATGAGGGCGTTGTAGCCCGTCCAGCGCCAGTCCACCATCGTCGCGATCGCGAGCCACGACGACCAGCGGTGGGCGCGCCAGTCGATGTTCTCGACGCCGACGAACCCCAGGAGCCAGTTCGCGATGCCGTAGTCACGGGCGAAGATGAGGCCGAAGATGATGCCGACGGCCGCCACCGAGGCGACGTTCGGCAGCAGGACGCCCATCCGCCAGCCGGTGCGGGCCCGCAGCGCGGTGTTGAGCATCTGCGCGAGCACGGTGGCCAGCACCAGCTGGGGCACCGTGGCCAGCACGAAGATCCCGAAGGTGTTGACCAGGGCCCGCCAGAAGGCCGAGTCGCCGAGCAGCTCGGTGTAGTTGTCGAACCCGATGAACTCGACCTTGCCGGCCAGCAGGGTCCACTCGTGCATCGAGACCCAGGCCGTGTAGACGAGCGGGAACAGGCCGAACACCGCGAAGACGATGAAGTACGGCGAGACGAACGAGAGCCCGGCGCCCTGCTGCCGTGCGAGCCGCTTGCGTGCCATGGCGAGATCCTCTCCGATCAGTGGTCCGGGACGTGGGCAGCCGGTGTCCGCGCCTTGGAGGAACGCGCGGACACCGGCCGCGTCAGGGGTGCGTCAGCGTGCGGCCTTCTCAGCCGCCGCCGATGCGTCGTCCCAGCCCTGGGCGGGCGGGACCTCGCCGTTCTCGACACTGCGCAGTGCGTTCTCCACCGCGTCACGGACGGGAACGTTCTTGGTGCCGAGGTAGACCGGCTCCAGCTGCGAGGCGCCGGCCACGAAGAGCTGGCCGATCGGCGCCTCGTTGAAGTAGGCGTTCGTGGCCTCCTTCAGCTCCGGCTGGTCGTACAGCGCGGGCAGCGAGGGCAGACGTCCCTCGGCCTCGAAGGCCATCATCTGGCCCTCCTCGTTGCTGAGGAACTCGATCAGCTCCAGCGCCATGTCCTGGTGCTTGCTCGAGGTGGGGACCGCCAGCCAGGAGCCGCCCCAGTTTCCGCCGCCACCGGGCACGGTGGCGATGTCCCACTTGCCGGCGTTCTCCTCACCGGACTGGTCCTTGATGTAGCCGGTCATCCAGGCGGGGCAGGCGATCGCGGCGAACGAGCCGTTCTTGAAGCCCGCGTTCCATTCGTCGCTGAAGGCCTTCAGCTGCGCCGACAGGTCGGCCTCGGTCATCTCGACGGCGTAGTCCCACGCGGTCTTGACGGCCGGGTTCGTGTCGAAGACCAGCTCGTCGTCGCGATCGAAGTACGTGTGGTCGCCCTGCTGCATGAGGATCGAGTTGTAGGTGTTCGTCGACGAGTCGATGAACGCCACCTTGTCGTCCTTGATGCCCGACTGGAACTTCTTGCCCGTGGCGATGAAGTCGTCCCACGTGGGCCAGAGCTTGCCGACCTCCTCGCGATCGGTGGGCAGGCCCGCCTTCTCGAACAGGTCGCGGCGGTAGCACATCGCCAGGCCGCCGACGTCGGTTCCGTAGCCGATCGTGGTCTTGCCGTCGGCGGTGGTGGCCTTGTCCCAGACCCACGGGAGCCAGCGGTCCTTGACGTCGTTGCCGCCCTCGTCCTGCAGGTTGACGAACTTGTCGGGGGCGGCCAGGAACGCCACTGTCTGGCCCTCCTCGATCGCCACCACGTCGCCGGCGTCGCCGCCGGCGGCGATCTGCTGGGTGAGCTTGGTGTTGTACTTGCCGAGGTCGCCCTCGGCGGTCTCGACGATCTTGACCCCCGGGTGGTCCTCCTCGAACTTCTTGTACGCCTCGGTGTACCCGAACTTGCCGAACAGGTTCACCCGCAGGGTGATGTCGTCCCCGTCCTCGCCCGAGTCGCTCCCACCACACGCGGCGAGGCCGCCCAGGGCGATGACTGCGGCAAGTGAGGCGGCGATTCGTCGTGTGTTCACGTCGTGCCTTCCGTCGGTCCCCCACCGGTCATGGGAGCGCTCCCACTCAGTGTGGCCTGCGTCACATGCCAGAGTCAAGAGAAATTTGGGAACGCTCCCATATCCGCGTCCACGGGAACGACGAGGCCCCGCACCAACTGGTGCGGGGCCTCGTACGGGACGGACGATCAGGCGTCGGTGGACTCCTGCGCCGGCTCCTCGGTCTCCTCGGACTTGTCCGAGACGGGGATCAGCGAGAGCTTGCCGCGGTCGCCGACCTCGGCGATCTCGACCTGGATCTTGTCGCCGACCTTGACGACGTCGTCGACGTTGTTCACGCGCTGGCCGCCGTTGAGCTCACGCAGCTTGCTGATGTGCAGCAGGCCGTCCTTGCCCGGCAGCAGCGAGATGAACGCGCCGAAGTCGACCGTCTTGACGACGGTGCCGAGGTAGCGCTCGCCGACCTCGGGCATCGTCGGGTTGGCGATCGCGTTGATGGCCTGCTTGGCCGCCTCGGCCGAGTCGCCGTTGTCGGCGCCCACGTAGACGGTGCCGTCGTCGTCGATCGAGATCTTCGCGCCGGTGTCGTCCTGGATCTGGTTGATCATCTTGCCCTTCGGGCCGATGACCTCGCCGATCTTGTCGACCGGGATCTTCACCGTGATGATCCGCGGAGCGTAGGGGCTCATCTCGTCGGGCTCGCTGATGGCCTCGGCCATCACGTCCAGGATCGTCTGGCGGGCGTCGTGCGCCTGCTGCAGCGCACCGGCGAGCACGTCGGCGGGGATGCCGTCGAGCTTGGTGTCGAGCTGCAGCGCGGTCACGAAGTCGCGCGTGCCGGCGACCTTGAAGTCCATGTCGCCGAAGGCGTCCTCGGCTCCGAGGATGTCGGTCAGCGTGACGAACTTCTGCTCACCGTCGACCTCACCGGAGATGAGGCCCATCGCGATGCCGGCGACCGGAGCGCGCAGCGGCACACCGGCGTTCAGCAGGCCCAGGGTGGACGCGCAGACCGAGCCCATCGAGGTGGAGCCGTTGGAGCTGAGCGCCTCGGACACCTGACGGATCGCGTAGGGGAACTCCTCGCGCGAAGGCAGGACGGGCAGCAGGGCCCGGCCGGCCAGGGCGCCGTGGCCGATCTCGCGACGCTTGGGCGAGCCCACGCGTCCGGTCTCACCGGTGGAGAACGGCGGGAAGTTGTAGTTGTGCATGTAGCGACGCGTGGTCTCGGGCGAGAGCGTGTCGAGCTTCTGCTCCAGGTCGAGCATGTTCAGCGTGGTGATGCCCATGATCTGGGTCTCGCCACGCTGGAACAGCGCCGAGCCGTGCACGCGGGGGACGATGCCGACCTCGGCGGACAGGGCGCGGATGTCGGCCAGGCCACGGCCGTCGATGCGGACGTTGTCGCGCAGGACGCGATCGCGCACGAGCGACTTGGTCAGCGAGCGCAGCGCGGCGCCGAGCTCCTTCTCACGGCCCTCGAAGCGCTCACCGAGCTGCTCGATGACGTTGGCCTTGATCTCGGACTCGCGGACCTCGCGGTCGGCCTTGCGGAGGATCGTCAGGGCCTCGGTCATGTCGGCCGACGCGATCTCGCGGACGGCCTCGTAGGCGTCGTCCTCGTAGTCGAGGAAGACCGGGAAGTCCTGGACGGGCTTCGCGGCGGCGGAGGCCAGCTCGGCCTGCGCCTCGCACAGCTGGCGGATGAACTTCTTGGCCGCGTCGAGGCCACCGGCCACGATCGACTCGGTGGGCGCCTGGACGCCGCCCTGGACGAGCTCCCACGTCTTCTCGGTGGACTCGGCCTCGACCATCATGATCGCGACGTCGTCGCCGGCGATGCGGCCCGCGACGACCATGTCGAACACGGCCTCCTCGAGCTGGCTGTGCGTCGGGAACGCGACCCACTGGCCGTCGATCAGGGCGACGCGCGTGGCGCCGACCGGGCCGCTGAAGGGCAGGCCCGAGATCTGCGTGGACGCCGAGGCGGCGTTGATCGCCAGCACGTCGTACGGGGTGTCGGGGTTGAGCGCCAGGACCGTGATGACGACCTGGACCTCGTTGCGCAGGCCCTTCTTGAAGGTCGGGCGCAGCGGGCGGTCGATCAGGCGGCAGGTGAGGATCGCGTCCTCGGACGGGCGACCCTCACGACGGAAGAACGAGCCCGGGATGCGGCCCGCGGCGTACATGCGCTCCTCGACGTCGATCGTGAGCGGGAAGAAGTCGAAGTGGTCCTTCGGCTGCTTGCCGGCCGTGGTGGCCGAGAGCAGCATCGTGTCGTCGTCCAGGAAGGCCGAGACGGAGCCGGCCGCCTGCTGGGCGAGCAGGCCGGTCTCGAGGCGGATGGTGCGGGTGCCGAATCGACCGTTGTCGATCACGGTCTCCACGGAGGTGATGTCGGACATGGATGTCCCTTCTGCAGGGGATGCTCCCCCGCGCTGTCGGGACGAGGCGGCTGCGCCGGCGCGGTCCGCGTTCGGACCCGGGCCGGGCCGGTCTTCGATCGAGGCCCGCGGCCACCCCGAGGGGCTCCGAGGGCCACTACCGAGGACCGAGCAATCGCCGACCTCGTCATGGGTGATTCAGATGCAGTTGTCGTGATGTGAAGCGGTGGTGATGTGACGCTGGGGTGATGCGGAACGGGCGGCCATCCCCGAGGGGATGACCGCCCGCGATGTCAGCGGCGCAGGCCGAGTCGCTCGATGAGCGAGCGGTAGCGCTCGATGTCCTCGTTCTGCAGGTAGTTCAGCAGCCGGCGACGCTGGCCGACGAGCAGCAGCAGGCCACGACGGCTGTGGTGGTCGTGCTTGTGCTCCTGCAGGTGTCCGGTCAGGTGCGAGATGCGGCCGGTGAGCAGCGCGATCTGGACCTCCGCGGATCCGGTGTCGCCCTCGCTGGTGGCGTACTCGGCGATGATCTCGCTCTTCGACAGGTTCGCCACCGTGGGGGCAGCAGTCTTCTTCGACACGTTTCTCCTTGGGATGTCCGTTGCACGGCGCGCCCGGGCCTGTTCACCGGGGCACTCTCGTTCCGTGGCCGATCTACGGCAACCATCAGAGTATCAGCGTCGCCCCGCGCTGGGCCAATCGCCCGGCGGTCAGTCGGCGACGGCGTCGCGCGCCTGAGCGACGTCGCGGTGCATCTGCTCGACGAGCGCGTCGAGCGAGTCGTAGGCGACCATCTCGCGCAGCCGCGCGACGAACTCCACGCGCACCTGCTGGCCGTACAGCTCGAGGTCGTCGCGGTCGAGCACGTAGGTCTCGACGCGTCGTCCCACCACGCCCTCGAACGTGGGGTTGGTGCCCACCGAGGTGGCTCCGGGGAGCCTCGTGCCGTCCGGCAGCACCAGCCGGGTGGCGTACACGCCGTCGGGCGGAACGGCGTAGGTGTCGTCGACCGGGACGTTGGCCGTGGGGAACCCGAGCTCGCGGCCACGGCGGTCGCCCTCGACCACGACGCCCCCGACCTCGTGCGGACGGCCGAGCAGCTCGGCGGCGCTCTCCACGTCGCCCGCGGCCACCGCCGCGCGCACCCGCGTGGAGGAGAAGGCCTCCTCGTCGCCGGCGAGCGCGGCCTCCTGCGCGACGAAGCCGTGCTCGACGCCCGAGGCCGCCAGGGTCTCGATCGAGCCGGAGGCACGGCTCCCGTAGCGGAAGCCCTCCCCCACGACGACGGCGCGCGCGTGGCACTGGTCGAGCACGACGGCCTGCACGAACTCGACGGGCGACCACGACGCCATCTCGCGCGTGAAGTCCAGGACGCGCACGTGATCGGCGCCGTGCTGGTGCAGCAGCTCGATGCGCCGCTCGAGCGTGGTCAGACGCACGGGCGCGCGGTCGGGCGCGAAGATCGCGACGGGGTGAGGATCGAAGGTGATCGCCACCGTGGCCAGGTCGCCGGCCACGGCGCGCGTGGCGGCGAGCAGGGACTGGTGCCCGCGGTGGACGCCGTCGAAGTTGCCGATCGTCACGGCCGTCGGCTCGGACACCGAGGTGTCGGGAGCACCGTCGACCGCCTTCCAGATCGCCACGGCGACACTGTGCCACATCCGCCCCGGCCGTCCTCAGGCAGCGACCTTCAACGCGGCGATCGAGTCGTCGGTGCAGGTGTCCCAGAAGCCGCCGACGACGTCCTGGATCTGGCTGAACGACGACGCCGCGAACAGCACCTCCTGGTAGTGCGTGATGTCGTAGTCGGTCGTGCCCATGTCGGCGAGGTCGAGCGGCCGGATCGCCATGTGGCGAAACTCCTCGATCTCCCCAGGGCTGGACAGGATCCCCGCGCCGTAGGCCTTCAGGCCGTCGGACTCGTGGACCACGCCGAACTCGAGGGTGAACCAGAAGACCTTGCTGACGAACTCCAGCGCCTCGTCGGACTCCACGCGTCGGGCCGCCGCGCCCGCCGCCTCGTAGAGGTCGGTGAACCGGCGGTCGGCGAGCGTGTTCCCGTGCCCCACGACCTCGTGCAGCACGTCCGGCTCCGGCGTGTAGAGCGGCACGGAGTGGTGGCGCACGTACTGCGTCGCCCAGAACCTCTTGTCGGCGAGCGCGCCGTAGAAGTCGCGCAGCGGCACCAGACCCGCCGCGGGCTGGTAGGCGAAGCCGGTGAGCGGCGCGAGCGCCTCGGACAGCTCGTGCAGCTGGGGCACGTGGTCCTCGGCCAGGCCGAACGCCTCCTTGCCGTCGAGGTACTCCCGGCAGGCGTACTCCCGGTGCTTCTCGTGTAGGTCCGCGCAGACGACCCGCCAGACCTCGTGCTCGGCGTCGGTGTAGTCGATGAGCGGCGCCGGGTCGCCCGGCCTCCACTGCGCCGCCGCAGTCGCGATGCGGTCGCGGCGCTCGCGGTACTCGGGATCCTCCAGCCCGGGATGCCCCTCCCCCAGCTGCACCGAGACGCTGCCGTCGCCCTTCGTGACGATCGGCGCGAAGTACTGGCCTTCCTCGAACATGACTCTCCTCCCCGTGGCCGTCAGGCCACGACTCCGTCGACCTCGCCCAGCGGCAGCAGTCGTCCGTCGTGTGTGCGGGCCGCGGCCGCGATGGTGACGCGGTCCCCGTCGAGCAGGAACGACCGCTCGCTCCCGTCGTCCAGCTTCAGTGGCTCCGTGCCGTTCCAGGTCAGCTCCAGCAGCGACCCGAGCTGGTCGCGCTCGGGACCGCTGACCGTGCCCGAGGCGAACAGGTCGCCTGGTCGCAGCGAGGCACCGTTGACCGTCAGGTGGGCCAGCATCTGGGCCGGCGTCCACGCCATCGTGGCGAACGGCGGTCGCGAGACGACCGTGCCGTTGACGGACACCGTCAGCTCGAGGTCGAGGCCGTGGCCCGCGGGGCGCAGGTACTCCTGGAGGTCGGCATGAGGGGCCGGCGGGTCGATGCGGGCGTCTGTCAGCGCGGCCCAGGGCACGATCCACGGCGACACCGACGTCGCGAAGGACTTGCCGAGGAACGGGCCGAGCGGCACGTACTCCCAGGCCTGGATGTCTCGGGCCGACCAGTCGTTGACGACGCAGACGCCGAAGACGTGGTCCTCGAACGCGCCGACGCCGACCGGCTCACCGAGCTCGGACCCGGCACCGACCACGAACCCGATCTCGGCCTCGATGTCGAGCTTCGCGCTCGCGCCGAAGGAGATCGAGCCGTCGAGGGCGCGCGTCTGGCCGGACGGTCGCCGGACGGGAGTCCCCGAGACCACGACGGTCCCGGCCCTGCCGTGGTAGCCGATCGGGAGGTGGTCCCAGTTGGGCGTGAGTGGCTCGCCGTCGGGCCGGAAGATGCGGCCGACGTTCGTGGCGTGGTGGCGCGAGGCGTAGAAGTCCACGTAGTCGGCGACCGTGAACGGCAGCAGCAGCCGCACGTCGTCGGCGGGCCGCGTCGCCGGCGACCGGGCGACGTGCTCGAGCAGCGCCGACCGCACCGCCGCCCATGCGTCGGGTCCGGCGGCGAGCAGCGCGTCGAGCGTGCCCGCCGTGAACAGGTCCGCGTACTCGGGCAGGACCCGCGGAGCCAGCGCGGTCACGTCCAGCACGCGGGTGCCCACTCCCACGCCCACGTGCGGCCCGTCGAGGTCGGGTGCCGTGAAGCTGCAGTACGGGAGCGTTCCCGCCGTGAACTCCGTCATTCCAGCAGCCCCAGCGTGCGCAGATCGGCCAGCGGCTCGTCGATGCTGCAGGTGCCGATCGACCGGAACAGGCGACGCGACTCGCCCAGGGACTCCAGGTCGAGGTCCTCCGCCGCGGCCGTCAGCACCGGCGCCGGGTCCTGGCCCCGCGTGGCCGCGACCACCGCGGCCATGACGTTCACGAAGCCGTGGGCGCCGTCGTGCGCGAGGGCCGAGTGCAGGCCTGCGGTCAGCTTGAACTGCAGCCCGTGCTCGACGCAGTGCACGATCGCGGCGGCCAGCTCGTCCACCGTCGGCACTTGGTCCCCACCGCACCGCAGCTTCAGCAGCGCACCCGGCGGCACGTGGAATCCGGTTCCCCACGGCATCTCGACCGCGATCGAGTGCACCGGCAGGTCGGGCAGGAGCGAGATCGGCCCGCGCAGCTCGGCGCCGACGGGCTCGACCGGCGATCCCATCAGGCGCCGGAGCGCGGGTGCCAGCTCCTCGACGCTGCCCACGACGGACACGCGCACCGGCCGCACGGCCGCGTCGAGCAGTGCCGGGAGTCGCCCGACGTCGCACACGAGCGGCCCGACGCGCGCCCCGTCGGGTGTCGCCTCCCGCGCGAGGTGGTCCTTCACCGCGACGTCCACCGGCGCGTTCCCCGGCGGGAAGATCGCCGCGTCGTCGAACAGCGCCTCGAAGGCCGCCGCCGTCATCCCCGCCCCCACGAGAGGTGGTAGACCCCGTCGTCGACGGCTCGACCGCCCTCGCCCAGCTCGAGCGGGCGGAAGGTGTCGACCATGACGGCGAGCTCGTCGAAGGACTCCGCGCCGAGGCTCGCCTCGATCGCCGACGGCTGCGGGCCGTGCGAGTGACCGCCCGGATGCACCGAGATCGAGCCCTTCCCGATGCCCGATCCCTTGCGCGCCTCGTAGTCGCCGGCGACGTAGAACATGATCTCGTCGGAGTCGACGTTCGAGTGGTAGTACGGCACCGGGATGGCCAGCGGGTGGTAGTCGACCTTGCGCGGCACGAAGTTGCAGATGACGAAGTTGCTCCCCTCGAACACCTGGTGCACGGGCGGGGGCTGGTGCACGCGACCGGTGATCGGCTCGAAGTC
The DNA here is from genome assembly GCF_900167475.1 of Aeromicrobium choanae. Taxonomy (NCBI): domain Bacteria; kingdom Bacillati; phylum Actinomycetota; class Actinomycetes; order Propionibacteriales; family Nocardioidaceae; genus Aeromicrobium; species Aeromicrobium choanae. The sequence continues at coordinate 233,513 of NZ_LT796768.1, forward strand.
GCGCACGTTGAACGCGTAGGGGTAGAGGCAGCCGTCCCAGCCGACGACGTCGAACGGGTGCCGCGGCACCACGTGGACGGTGCCGGAGAGACCGGACGGCCCCGAGCCGCGGTGCTTGACGTAGACCTCCACCTCGGCCTCGTCGCGCACCTCCGGCTCGCCCGGGCCGCGCAGGTCTCGCTCGCAGTAGGGCGCGTGCTCGAGCAGCTGGCCGAAGCGCGACAGGTACCGCTTGGGCGGGCCGATGTGGCTGTTCGCCTCGATGCAGTAGGCCCTCACCTCGCCGACGGGGACCCAGCGGTGGGTCGTGGCGCGCGGCACCAGCAGGTAGTCGCCGGGCCCGAACGGCAGGTGGCCGAACACCGTCTCCAGCACGCCGCTGCCGGACTCGATGAACACGCACTCGTCCCCCGTGGCGTTGCGGTAAAGCGGGGAGACCCGGTGACCGACCGCGTAGGAGATGCGCACGTCGGCGTTGCCGAGCACGAGCCGGCGCCCCCGCACCAGGTCGCTCTCGGCGTCGGTGAACAGGTCGTGCAGCTTGAGGTGCCGCGGCAGCAGCGGCTCGTTGGGCGTCGTCGCCTGGTCGGGCAGCTCCCACGTGCGCGCCTCGACGATCGCCGAGGGCACGCCCACGTGGTAGAGCAGCGACGAGTCCGAGCTGAAGCCCTCCTCCCCCATCAGCTCCTCGCGGTACAGCGAGCCGTCGGCCGCCCGGTGCTGGGTGTGGCGCTTCGGCGGGACGAGCCCGGCGCTGCGGTAGTGGGCCATCTGCGGACTCCCTAGAAGTTCCCTCGCCGTGCCTGCTCGCGCTCGATCGCCTCGAACAGCGCCTGGAAGTTCCCCTTGCCGAACCCGAGGGACCCGTGGCGCTCGATCAGCTCGAAGAACACGGTCGGCCGGTCGCCGATGGGCTTGGTGAAGATCTGCAGCAGGTAGCCGTCCTCGTCGCGGTCGACGAGGATGCCGCGCTTCTGCAGCTCCTCGATGGGCACCCGGACCTCGCCGATCCGCTCCCGCAGGGCCGGGTCGGTGTAGTAGGAGTCCGGCGTCGCGAGGAACTCGATGCCGGCGTCGCGGAGCCAGTCCACGGTGGCGAGGATGTCGTTGGTCGCGAGCGCCAGGTGCTGCGCGCCGGGCCCGTCGTAGAACTCCAGGTACTCGTCGATCTGCGACTTCTTCTTCGCGATCGCCGGCTCGTTGAGCGGGAACTTGACCCGGTGGTTGCCGCTGGCCACGACCTTGCTCATCAGCGCGCTGTACTCGGTGGCGATGTCGTCGCCGACGAACTCGGCCATGTTCGTGAAGCCCATGACACGGCGGTAGAAGTCGACCCACTCGTCCATGCGACCGAGCTCGACGTTGCCCACGACGTGGTCGAGTGCCTGGAAGATGCGCTCCGGCGCGCCCTCGGGCCGCCTCATCGTGGACGACCGAGCGACGTAGCCGGGCAGGTACGGCCCCGTGTAGCGGCTCCGGTCGATGAGCGAGTGCCTCGTCTCGCCGTAGGTCGCGATGGCGGCCATCCGCACCGTGCCGTGCTCGTCGGTCACGTCGTGCGGCTCCTCGAGGATCGTCGCGCCCGTGGCCCGCGCCTGGTTCACGCACGTGTCCACGTCGGGCACCTCGAGCGCGATGTCGACGATGCCGTCGCCGTGGCGGCGGTGGTGGTCCATGACAGGACTGTTCGGGTCGACGCCGCCCTTCAGCACGAATCGCACGGCGCCGCTGGCGAGCACGTAGGCGTGGTGGTCGCGGTTGCCGGTCTCGGGCCCGGAGTAGGCGACGAGGTCCATCGCGTAGGCCGACATGAAGAAGTGGGCGGACTGCGTCGCATTGCCCACGTTCCACACGATCGCGTCCCATCCCGTCACCGGGAACGGGTCGGTGGAGGAGTCGTGCTCGACCAGGCCGACCAGCTGCTGGAGCTGCTCGAGGTCGAGGTGCGCGAGGCGCTCGGCATCGGTGAGGTCAAGGCTCATGTGACTCAGGACACACTCATCCTGGCGACTGGGCAACCGGCGCATGTGGAGGTGGTCAGTCGAGACATTGCGTGCACGAACTGGGGCGCTGAGGTGTACAGATCGCTAGGCTCAGGACATGTTGGACCGATTGGACGTCGCGCTCATCGACGCGATGCACACCCATCCCCGCGTCGGCGACCTCGAGCTGTCGCGCCTGCTGGGGGTCGCCCGCGCCACCGTCGCCTCACGGCTGCGCAAGATGGAGCAGGCCGGCATCATCACCGGCTACGCCCCCGACATCGACCTGGCCGCCGCGGGCCACCCCGTGCAGGCGTTCGTCACGCTGCAGATCGTGCAGGGCTCCATCGCCGACGTCACCGAGGAGCTGGAGTCCCTGCCGAACGTCCTGGAGGCGTTCATCACCAGCGGCGACGCCGACATCGTCTGCAAGATCGCCGCGACCTCGCACGAGGACCTCAAGGACACGCTGCTCCACATCAGCGGCTCGGGTTCGGTCGCGCGCACCAGCAGCGTGATCGTGCTGTCCGAGCTCGTCCCGGCCCGGGTGCTGCCGATGCTGCGCAAGGGTGCGGCCGACCCTCCCCCGCGCGCGCCCGCGTTCCGCTGAGCAGGACTCTCATCGAGCGCTCATTCGGATCGGGCCCCGAACGGGGAGAATGGAGCCATGCGCTCCCGCTCCCTCATGATCGCCGGCCTGCTCGGTGCGGTGGTCCTCGCGCTGGGCGCCGTGCTGGCGGGACGCCTGATGCCCGCGTCGGGCACCGACGGGACGGTCGTGCCGGTCGTCATCACCCCGACCGGCTCGGCCACGACGCAGCCCCCGGCCACCGAGAAGCCCACGGCGACACCGCCCACTCCGGCGCCCACCGAGCCCAGCCAGGTGAAGCCCACGCCGAAGTCGGTCGATGATGATGACGACGACGACGGCCCGGACGACCGTGATGACGACGACCGCGATGACCGCGATGACGACTGAGTCGCGCGGCCGGAGCCGGGCGTGGTGAGGCGGCCGCGCGTCGCGTTCTCCGTCCGCAGCCGCCTGATCGTCGCGATCGCGGTGCTCGTGGGCGCCGCGCTGCTCGCGGCCGGCGTCGCGATGTGGGTCGTGGAGTCGCGCCGGATCGACCAGAGCATCGATGCGGCGATCTCGCAGGAGTTCGCCGAGTTCCGCGCCGCCACCGCGGCCGACGCGGCCGTGGGTGCCGATGCCCAGCTCGAGTCGTTCCTCGCCCGCACGCTGCCCGACGACGGCGAGATCGTCTGGATGTACCCCACCACCGGCGGGCCGAAGTACATCGGCGACTCCGACCGGAACCTGCTGGACTCCCCGCGCTTCTCGGCGCTCGTGGAGGACCTGCGCGCACGCGGCGGGCTGCGCACCTTCACCACCGCCAACGCCCGATACCGCGTGGGCGTCCTGCCGGTGCAGGAGGGCGACCGCACCGCGGCCCTCGTGGTGAGCCGCGACCGCACGCAGGCGCAGGAGCAGCTCAACGACCTGCTCATCACCTACGCACTCGTCGGCCTGCTCGCGCTGGTCGTGGTCGTGGCGGCCTCGTCCTGGCTGGCAGGCCGCCTGCTGCGCCCGCTGACCCTCCTGCGCGACACCGCCCGGGACATCAGTGCCGGCTCGCTCGACGAGCGGCTGGAGGTGACGGGCCACGACGACCTCACCGACCTGCAGATCACGTTCAACGCGATGCTCGACCGGCTGGAGGCGGCCTTCGCCACGCAGCGACGCATGCTCGACGACGCCGGCCACGAGCTGCGCACGCCCCTGACGGTCCTGCGCGGGCACCTCGAGGTGATGGCGCCCGACGACCCGGCCGACGTCGAGGAGACCCGCGCCCTGCTGCTCGACGAGATCGACCGCATGTCCCGTCTCGTCGACGAGCTGCTGGTGCTGGCCAAGGCCCGCCGCCCCGACTTCATCCGTCTCGAGACGGTCGACCTTCCCACCCTCGGCGACGGGGTCGCGGCACGGTGCCGCGCACTGGCCGACCGCGACTGGCGCACCGACCTGTCCGCCGAGGGCGAGGCCCTGCTCGACGGGCAGCGGGTCACGCAGGCACTCCTGCAGCTCGCCGACAACGCCGCGCGCCACACGCAGGAGGGCGACCTCATCACCATCGGGTCGAAGTCCTCCCCCACGATCGTGGAGTTCTGGGTGGCCGACAGCGGGCCCGGGGTGCCGGCCGAGCTGCGTGACGAGATCTTCGACCGCTTCACCACGACCAGCTCGCACGACGGCTTCGGCCTCGGGCTGTCGATCGTGAGCGCGATCGCCGAGGCGCACGGGGGCAGCGTGACCCTCGACGACTCGCCCGCCGGCTCGGGGGCCGTGTTCCGGCTGCGGCTGCCGAGGGAGGAGGATCGGTGACATGAGCCGGATCCTGGTGGTCGAGGACGAGGAGCGCATCGCCTCGTTCGTCGCGAAGGGCCTGAGGTCCGAGGGGTTCACGCCCACCGTCGTCTCCGACGGCATCACGGGCCTCGACTACGCGCTCAGCGGCCAGTTCGACCTCATCGTGCTCGACATCGGCCTGCCCGGCATGGACGGCTACACCGTGCTCGAGCGACTGCGCGAGGAGCGCTCCACCCTGCCGGTGATCGTCCTCACCGCTCGCGACTCGGTCACCGACACGGTCGCGGCCCTCGAGGGCGGCGCCGCCGACTACATGAGCAAGCCGTTCCGCTTCGCCGAGCTCGTCGCGCGGGTGCGGCTGCGGCTGCGCGCCACGGGGCAGACGGTCGTGAACGAGGACCTCGCCGCGGGCGACGTGCGGCTCGACGTGCGCAGCCGGCGCGCCTTCGTCGGCGACCGCGAGGTGGACCTGTCGGCGCGCGAGTTCGCGCTGGCCGAGGTCCTGCTGCGCCACCGTGGGCAGGCGCTCTCGCGCGAGCAGCTGCTGTCGCACGTGTGGGGCTACGACTTCGACCCCGGCTCGAACATCGTCGACGTGTACGTCGGCTACCTGCGCAAGAAGCTCGGCCCGGAGCTCGTCACCACGGTGCGCGGCGTCGGCTACCGGGCCGGCTGAGTCAGCGGCGCAGGCTGAAGCCCGCGAGCCGCGCCGTGGGCAGGGCCGCCATCAGCGGCTCGATCCGCTCCACGAGGTCGAGCGTGGTCGGGCGGGCGGCGGGATCGAACGCGAGGCAGTCCATCACCAGGTCGCGGATCGCGCCGGGAACGAAGTCGGGCATCGGCTTGGGCCGGGTCGTCAGCTGGGGCCAGCGCTCCTCGGCGCCCGCGCGCCAGGCGCGGTGGCCGACCGCGGCGCGGTACAAGGTGGCGCCGATCGACCACACGTCGGCCGCGGGGCCCACCGGACCGTGGGCGCGCGGATCGCACTGCTCCGGCGGCATGTACTCGTCACTGCCGACCGGGTAGTCGAGGGCCGCCGCGCTGTCGAGGTCGAGCGTCAGGCTGAGGTCGATGAGCTTCGCCGGCGCGCCCATGATGACGTTGCTCGGCTTCACGTCCAGGTGGAGCAGGCCGTTCGCGTGCAGGTAGTGCACGCTGCCGGCGAGCTCCAGCGCGAGCGGCAGCAGCTGGTGCAGCTGCACGGGTCCGTCGCGGAAGATGAGGGACGACAGCGTGGGGCCGTCGAGGTGCTCCTGGACCATGTACGGGCGCTCGGCCGCGTCGTCGAAGTCGTACAGCCGCACGATCGACGGGTGCGCCAGCCGGGCCAGCACGTCGATCTCGCGCAGCGCCGCGCCCACGGCGTCGGCGTTGCCGACCAGCTCGGGACGCAGGATCTTCACCACGACCGGCGCGAGCCGCGACTCGTCGTACGCGAGCCAGACCTCGTGGTGCAGTCCCCCGCCGAGCTCGGAGAGACCCACCAGCCCCGGCGGCAGGTCTGCCGCCGGGGTGCCGGGCGCGAGATCGTTCGACATCAGTTGGTGCCGCGGGTCTGGGCGGACTGCTTCGAGGCGACCGTCTGGCGCGACGGGGCACTCGGGCGCGTCTGCACCGTCTGACGCGACGGGGCGCTGGCCCGCGACTGCACCGTCTGACGCGACTGCACCGTGTTCGCCGTCGGGTCGTCCGCGGCACCGGCCTTCGTCTGCGCGGAGACGCGGGTGTTGAGGGTGTTCTGGGTCGGGTCGTCCGTGGGGCCCGTGGTCGGATCGGGATCCGGCGTGGGGTCGTCGGTCACGGTCGTCACGACGCCCGTGCTGGTGTCCTCGCGCTTGACCGGATCGGACGGCGCTCCGACCGCCGCCTGCGCCACCACGACGCCACCGGTCGTGAGGGCGATGGTTCCGGCCAGGGCTGCGATTCCCGTACGCACACTGTTCTTCATGAGTCCTCCTCGAGAGTTGATGCCCTCACTCTCGCGACCGCTCGTGAGGCCTCCATGAAGCGTTCGTGAGAGGACTCTCATGTGGCGAAGATTCCCCTGTTAACAGGGGAATCCACCACTATGCGGGGGAAGTTCTCCCCGCATAGCGTGAGGAAACCCCGCACGGTGGGGGTCGAACCTGTGCATGAAGCCCTCCCCATCCACAAGCTCGAGCCACGATCTGGCCCGCGCATGCCGGCACCGGGACTCTTGCAGCATGACGCTGGACCTCGACTCGATCGCAAGCCTTCGTGGCGGATACATCCTGCGGCCGGACCTGCTCGACCTCGGCTACAAGGACAGGCACATCCGGCAGGCACTCGACGCCGGCACCCTGGTGCGACTCCGTGTGGGGACCTACGCGCCGCAATCCCATCAGAAGCTCAGAGCGGAGGAGAAGTACCGCCTGCTCTGCTTCGCCGTGCTGGACAAGCTCCCCTCCGGCGTTGTCCTCAGCCATCAGTCGGCCGCGGCCATCCACACCGGCGTCACGTGGGGCTTCGACCTGGAGACGGTTCATGTGACGCGCCTCGATGGTCGGAGTCAGCGCCCAGAGTCCGGCGTGATCCACCACGCCGGCGCGCTCTCCGAGTCCGACGTAGCCCGGGTCGAGGGGCGTCCCGTCGTCGTACCTGCTCGAGCCGCGTTGGAAGCCGCTTCGATGGCGGGAACCGAGGCGGGCATGATCCAGACGTCACTCGTGCTCCGGGCCGGCGTGGACGCTGGGGAACTGCACGAGCGGCTGGAGGCGATGCGCCGATGGCCAGGATTCAACGCGGTGCGCCTGTCCGTTCTGTGGGCGGCGCCTGCGTGCGAGTCCGTTGGAGAAATCCGATCGGTGTGCATGTTCCGCCGCGGCAACCTTCCCATCCCGCGGATGCAGGTGACGTTCTTCAGCGCGGACGGCAGGGAGATCGCTCGCGTCGACTTCGACTGGGAGGACTTCCACCATTGCGGCGAGTTCGACGGCCTTGAGAAGTACGGCCGACTCAATCCACATGCCGCCTCCATGCCGGGCCAGGTGTTGGTCGACGAGAAGCTCCGCGAGGACTCCGTCCGCGAGCTCTCGCGCGGGATGAGTCGTTGGATCTGGCGCGATCTCCACACACCTACCGCGACGTGCCGGCGAATCGCGGCCGCGATGGAACAGTCACGACGCCGCTACGGGCCGCCCCCGCGCACGATCATCGTGTGACCGAGCGGGGTTTCCCATCGCTATGCGGGGAAAGCTTCCCCCGCATAGCGGTGGTTTCCCCTGTTAACCGGGGAAACTTCACACCAGCGGCCGCCAGGGGCTGAGGAGGCGCTCGTAGAGCCGGGCGATCGTGGGGCGCTCGCGCCAGGCCTGGGCGTCGAGGACCTGGGAGCTCTGGGCGTCGCGGTCGAAGATGCGGCTCATGCCGGCCGCGAGTCCGTCGTCGAGGATCTCGAGGTTGATCTCGTAGTTCCCGGTGAGGCTCAGACGGTCGATGTTGGCGGTGCCGATGGTCGACCACTCGCCGTCGATCGTCATCGTCTTCGCGTGCACCATGTGGTCGCTGTAGCGCAGGATCTCGACCCCGGCGTCGAGCAGCTGGCCGAAGTAGCCGCGGGCGACGAAGTCGGCGACGACGTGGTTCGAGACCTTCGGGACGAGGATGCGCACCTGCACGCCGCGATGGCTGGCGTCGATGAGCCCCTGCAGGATGTTCTGGTCGGGGATGAAGTACGCCTGCGTGATCTCGATCGACTTCGTCGCCCGGTCGATCGCCTCGAGGTACATCCCACGGATCGGGTAGATCAGCTGCCGGGGGACGTTGCGGTGGGCGCGCACGTGCGGGTCCCAGGTGGCCTCCGAGAGGGCCTTCATCGACTCGTGCGGGCGCACGTCGTTCCAGAAGTCGATGAACGCGTTCTCCAGGTCCCACACCGCCGGACCCGTGACCGCGACGTGGGTGTCGCGCCACTCGTCGGCGTAGAGGCTGCCGATGTTGTAGCCGCCGACGAAGCCGATGGAGTCGTCGACCACGAGGATCTTGCGATGGTTGCGGCCCCAGGCGCGCGGGGTGAAGAACGCCAGCCGGTGCGGCAGGATCGGGTAGCGCATCATGTGCACCCCGTGGCCGAACCGGAAGAACGACGGCGGCACCACGAGGTTGGCGAAGCCGTCGTAGATCACGCAGACCTCGACGCCGCGGTCGGCGGCGTCGCGCAGGGCCCGGCGGAACCGACGGCCCATCTCGTCGCCCTTGATGATGTAGGACTCCAGCAGGATGCGCCGGCGCGCTCCGGCGATCGCGGCGAGCATGTCGTCGTACAGCGCCTCGCCCGAGACGTACACCTGCACCTCGTTGCCGCCGCCGATCGTGAAGTGCTCGGCCTCGATGCGCGGGAGCGGCTCGGTGCCCTTGCCGCGCAGCCGCTTGCGGATGGAGGTGGCGGTCATCAGCGAGACGACGGCGCCGAGCTGCACCAAGAGGCTGCCGATCAGGAAGCGGCGGAGCAGGCCGCGTGGGGGTGACGACCGGAAGCGCATGGCGCTCAGCCTAGGTGGTCTCAGACGAAGACCGCGACCGGGCGCGCACCGGCACCAGCCGTCTCGTACAACGCGAGGAAGGATCCGTCGGGGGCGAACATCGCCACCGGGCCGTCGGCCGGAAGGGCCACCGCAGGGAGTGCGCGGCCGAACCGCACGTCGCGGGCCTGGTCCTCGTCGAGGTCCAGGCCGGGGAACGCGGCCCGAGCGGCGTCGTCGAGTCCGACCATGTCGAACGACTCGGCCAGCTGGTCGAGCGTGCGGGCCTGGTCGAGGCCGAACCCGCCCACGCGCGTGCGGCGCAGGCTGGTGAGGTGGCCGCCGACGCCCAGCGCACGGCCGAGGTCGCGCGCGAGGGCACGCACGTACGTGCCGCTCGAGCACACCACCCGCACGTGGGCGATGGCGCGCTCGCCGGGCTCGAACCCGGTCAGCTCGAAGGTCTCCACCGTCACGGCGCGTGCCTTCAGCTCGACCTCCTCGCCCGACCGCACACGCGCGTACGCTCGCTTGCCGTCGACCTTGATGGCCGAGACCGACGAGGGCACCTGCTCGATCGCGCCGGTCAGCGGTGCGATCTCGCGCAGGACGTCGTTGGCGGTGAGAGCCGAGGCATCCGCCACCGACGTCTCATCACCCTGGGCGTCGTCCGTGACGGTCGTGGCACCCAGGGCGATGGTGGCGAGGTACTCCTTGTCGGCCCCGGCCACGTGGCCGAGCAGCCGGGTGGCGCGATTGACCCCGAGCACGAGCACGCCCGTGGCCATGGGATCGAGGGTGCCGGCGTGACCGACCTTGCGCGTGCCGGCGAGCCGGCGCGTGCGCGCGACCACGTCGTGCGAGGTCCAGTCGATGGGCTTGTCGACGACGACCAGGCCCGAGGCCGTGGTCGCGGCACGCCGCTCGCGTTGCTGCGAGTCGGTGTGCCGCGACCGCGGATCCTCACTGCTCAGTGGACTCGTCCTCGTCCTCGTGCTGCTTGTACGGGTCGGGCTCGCCGGCGTACATGGCGCCCTGGGCCGCCTCCGCGACGCGCGCATCGGACTCGCGGGCCTTCGCCAGCAGGTCCTCGATCTCGCGAGCCGTCTCGGGGACGGAGTCCAGGAAGAACTCCAGGGACGGCGTGTGCCGCACCCCGAGCTGCTTGCCGACCTCGGAGCGGATCAGGCCCGTGGCGCTGACCAGCGCCGCGGCGGTGTCCTCCCGGGACCGGTCGTCGCCCATCACGGTGTAGAAGATCGACGCGTGCTGACCGTCTCCGGTCATCCGCACGTCGGTGATGGTGACGAAGCCGAGCCGCGGGTCCTTGACCCGCCGCTCGAGCATCGTCGCCACGATCTCCTTGATGCGATCGGACTTCTTCGCCTGACGAGGGCTGGCCACGGTCAGTCCCGCTTCTTCTCGACCAGCTCGAAGGCCTCGATCGTGTCGCCGACCTTGACGTCGGAGTACGAGACCACGACACCGCACTCGAAGCCCTCGCGGACCTCGGACGCGTCGTCCTTCTCACGGCGCAGCGACAGGACGTCGAGGTTGTCGGCCACGACCGAGCCGTCCCGCACGATGCGAACCTTCGCATTGCGCCGGATGGAGCCGCTGGTGACCATGCAGCCCGCGATGTTGCCGCCCTTGACCTTGCTCGAGCGGAAGATGTCGCGGATCTCGGCAGTACCGAGCTGCTGCTCCTCGTAGATCGGCTTGAGCATGCCCTTGAGGGCCGCCTCGATCTCGTCGATCGCCTGGTAGATGACCGAGTAGTACTTGATCTCGACACCCTCGCGGTCGGCCAGCTCCGTCGCCTTGCCCTGCGGGCGGACGTTGTAGCCGATGATGACCGCGTTGGACGCCGCCGCCAGGTTGACGTCGGTCTCGGTGATCGCGCCGACGCCACGGTCGATGACCCGCAGCGAGACCTCGTCGCCGATGTCGATGCCGGCCAGCGAGTCCTCGAGGGCCTCGACCGAACCAGCGCCGTCGCCCTTGAGGATGAGCAGCAGCTCGTCGGCCTCGCCCTTCTCCATCGAGGACATGAAGTCCTCGAGCGTGCGACGACCCGAGCGCTTCGCCAGCAGCGCGTTGCGCTCGCGCGCCTCGCGCTTCTCGGCGATCTGACGGGCGATGCGGTCGTCCTCGACCACCATGAAGTTGTCACCCGCACCGGGCACGGCCGTCAGGCCGAGCACGAGCGCCGGACGCGACGGGGTCGCCTCCTCGATGTTGTCGCCGAACTCGTCGAGCATCGCGCGGACACGGCCGAAGGCCGGACCGGCGACGAGCGAGTCGCCGACGCGCAGCGTGCCGCGCTGGACCAGCACGGTGGCCACGGGGCCACGACCGCGGTCGAGGTGAGCCTCGATCGCGAGGCCCTCGGCCCGCTGGTTCGGGTTGGCGCGCAGGTCGAGCTCGGCGTCCGCGGTGAGCACGATCGACTCGAGCAGGGCGTCGAGTCCGAGCTCGGCCTTGGCCGAGACGTCGACGAACATCGTGTCGCCGCCGTACTCCTCGGGCACCAGGCCGTACTCGGTCAGCTGACCGCGCACCTTGGTGGCGTCGGCGCCTTCCTTGTCGATCTTGTTGACCGCGACGACGATCGGCACACCGGCGGCCTTGGCGTGGTTGAGCGCCTCGACCGTCTGGGGCATGACGCCGTCGTCGGCCGCGACCACGAGGATCGCGATGTCGGTCGCCTGGGCACCACGGGCACGCATGGCGGTGAACGCCTCGTGGCCCGGGGTGTCGATGAAGGTGATGCGACGCTCGTTGCCGTCGACCTCGGTGGCGACCTGGTAGGCGCCGATCGACTGCGTGATGCCGCCGGCCTCCTTGGCCGCCACGTTCGCCTTGCGCAGCGCGTCGAGCAGCTTCGTCTTGCCGTGGTCGACGTGACCCATGACGGTGACGACCGGCGGGCGGGCCGCGAGATCCTCCTCGTCGCCCTCGTCCTCGCCGAACTCCAGCGAGAAGGACTCGAGCAGCTCGCGGTCCTCGTCCTCGGGCGAGACGACCTGGACGTCGTAGTTCAGCTCCTCACCGAGCAGCTGCAGCGTCTCGTCGTTGACCGACTGCGTGGCGGTCACCATCTCGCCCATGTGGAACAGCACCTGGACGAGCGATGCCGCGTCGACGCCGACCTTGTCGGCGAAGTCGGTCAGCGAGGCGCCGCGCGCCAGGCGCACGATCTGGCCGTCGCCCTTGCGGACGCGCACGCCGCCGATCGACGGCGCCTGCATCTGGTCGAATTCCTGACGCTTCGCGCGCTTGCTCTTGCGACCGCGGCGCACGGGGCCACCGGCGCGACCGAAGGCACCCTGGGTGCCACCGCGCTGGTTGCGACCGGGACCGCCGCCGGGACGTCCGCCACCGGGAGGGCCGCTGAAGCCGCCGGGACGAGCGGCGCCGCCGCCGCCACCGCCACCGGGACGACCAGCGCCGCCACCGGGACGACCCGGACCGCCGGCGCGACCGCCGGGACCGGGACGCGCACCGGGGCGCGCGGGACCGACCGACGACTGCTTCGGCATCATCGCGGGGTTGGGGCGAGGCATGCCCGGACGTGCCGGGGCGCCGCCCTCACGTGCGGCAGGCGGCCGCGGTGCGCGGTCCTGCTGCATGCCCTGCTTGGACGAGAACGGGTTGTTGCCCGGGCGCGCGGCAGGCGTGCGCGGGCCGGGACGGGGACCGCCGCCGGTGGGCAGGCCGCCGGCCTGGCCCGGACGGGGAGCGGGCGCCGGAGCGGGACCCGGGCGCGGGCCCGGGGTACGCGTCGGCGCGGCAGCCGCCGCGGCGGGAGCCTCGGGCGCCGGTGCCTCAGGCGCGGCCGGGGCGGGAGCCTCGACGACCTGGGGAGCCGGGGCGGGAGCCTCGGGGGTGGGCGCCTGGGCCGGACCCGGCTTCGGCGCTGTGGGGGCCGACGGGGCGGCCGGCGATGCGGCGACCTCGGTGGGCGTGGACTCGGGGGTCTTCTGGGGTGCCTGGGGCGCCGCCGGCTTGGCGGAGGCCTTCTTGGCACCCTTCTTGGCGCCCTGCTCGCGCAGGCGGTCGCCGTGCTCCTCCTTCAGACGGCGCACGACAGGCGCCTCGACGGTGGAGGACGCCGACTTCACGTACTCGCCCATCTCCTTGAGGGTGGACAGGACGACCTTGCTCTCGACACCGAGCTCGCGTGCGAGCTCGTGGACTCTTACAGCCACTCTTCTCCTTCAGGGATCCGGCCCCGAAGGAGGCACGGATCAGTAGTTGACGTACAGGCTCATTGCGCAGTGCATCTTCATTGCGCAGTACTCATCGAGTGCTCATGAGCGTGTGCTCCGATTTCCGTTTCGAGCGGCACCGGTCGGTGCCACAGTGGTCAGGCTCTGCGTTGGGCCTCGGCTCGCACCCATTCAGCGACGGCGTCGGTGTCGGTGGGACCTTCGAGACGAAGGGCCCTGACGAACGCCCGCCGGTCGAGGGCGAGTTGCAGGCACCGTTCCGCGGGGTGCAGATGCGCACCGCGGCCCGGCTGAGATCCGTCTGGGTCGGGCTCCACGGTGCTTCCCGCGGGGCTTCGGCCGGCGACGACTCTCACCAGGGTGGACTTCTCCGCACGCTGCCGACAGCCGACGCACGTACGAATCACCACAGTCAAGTCTAGCGGCTCTACCGAGAGGACGCCGAATCGCCACCCGGCGCGGGCGCCGTGTCGGGTCGGATGTCGATCCGCCAACCGGTCAGCTTCGCTGCGAGGCGGGCGTTCTGGCCCTCCTTGCCGATCGCGAGCGACAGCTGGAAGTCGGGCACGACGACGCGCGCCGAGCGCGTGGTCTCGTCGACGATCGTGACGCCCTTCACCTGCGCCGGGGACAGCGCGTAGGCGATGAACTCGGCCGGGTTCTCGCTGAAGTCGACGATGTCGATCTTCTCACCGTGCAGCTCGGTCATGACCGCGCGAACGCGCTGGCCCATGGGGCCGATGCAGGCGCCCTTGGGGTTCACGCCGGCGGCGGTGGCGTGCACGGCGATCTTCGTGCGGTGGCCGGCCTCGCGGGCGATCGCCGCGATCTCGACCGAGCCGTCGGCGATCTCGGGCGACTCGAGGGCGAACAGCAGCTTCACCAGGTTCGGGTGCGTGCGCGAGACCTTCACGCGCGGGCCGCGCAGGCCGCGCTCGACCTCGTAGACGTAGGCCTTGATGCGCTCGCCGTGGGCGTACCGCTCCTCGGGGACCCGCTCGTTCAGGGGCAGCACGGCCTCGATCGAGCCCAGGTCGATGAGCACGTCGCCGGGCGAGCGACCCTGCTGGATCACGCCGGAGACGATGTCGCCGACCTTGCCGGAGAACTCGCCGAACTTGCGCTCGTCCTCGACGTCGCGGATGCGCTGCATGATCAACTGGCGCGCGACGGACGCGGCGAAGCGGCCGAAGTCCTCGGGCGTGTCGTCGAACTCCTCGGTGAAGGTGGCGGCGGGCTTCTCGCCGTCCTCGGAGGCGGGGGCCTCGAGGCGCTCGCGGGCCCACACCGTGACGTGGCCGGTCTTGCGGTCGAGCTCGACGCGCGCGTGCTGCTGGGCACCCGCGGTCTTGTGGTACGCCGAGAGCAGTGCGGTCTCGATCGCGTCGACCACGAGGTCGAAGCCGATCCCCTTCTCGCGCTCCAGCATCCGCAGCGCGGACATGTCGATGTCCATCAGACGTCCTTCCGGTTCAGCTCGATCTGCACGACGGCCTTGACGATCTCGTCGTACGGGAAGCGGGTGGTGTCGCCCTTGACGGCCAGGTCGACACCGGTGTCGTCACTGGCGCGGATGCGGGCCTCGAAGCGCTCGCCGTCGACCAACTCGACGGCCACGACACGGCCGGCGTTGCGGCGCCAGTGGCGGGGCTCGACGAGCGGACGGTCGACACCACGCGAGGCGACCTCGAGCGTGTAGCGGCTCTCGCCCATGACGTCGGACTCGTCGAGGGCGGCGGAGACGGCGCGCGTGACCTGGGCGATCGTGTCGATGTCGACACCGCCGTCGCGGTCGACGGCGACCAGCAGGCGGCGGTTCTCGTTCTTGCCGAGCAGCTCGACCTCGTCGAGGTCGAGACCCAGCGAGGTGACGACGGGCTCGAGGAGACTCGATATCCGGTCCGTGGGGGAAGTGGTCATCGGGTGCTCCTCTTCAGTTGTCTTCCGTACTGCCCCACCCTATCGAAGTGGTCGCGGTCGGTAGTCTGCGGTCGTGAGCAGCCGACGCGTCGTGATCGCCGCCGCGGGCGGAGCGGCCGTGGGCCTGGCCGGACTGTTCGTCACCGACACCTTCGACGACGCCCTGCGTGCCGTCGGCGCGACGCCGAAGCCGCTCCCCCGGCCCGAGGACACCTCGCTCATGCGGGCCGTGATCGAGGACCAGCAGCGCGTGCTGGCCGTCGCCCGCGGTGCCGCGAACGAGCCCGCGGTCACGCTGCTCTCCGCCCAGCTGGAGCAGCTCGGCGCGACACCGGGCACCGAGACAGGCGCCGGCGATCTCGCCGCGGCCCTGCGCACCGCGTCCCGCCATCGGGCCATCGACGCCCGTGCCGCGATCGCACCCGAGTTCGCGCAGGTGCTGGCCGCGATGTCCGCCGGCCTCGCCCAGGCGGTGACGCTGACATGAGCACCGCGACCGAGCTGCGCCTGACCCAGCGCTGGCTCGCCCTCGAGCACGAGGCGATCTGGACCCTGGGCCTGGTGGGGGCCCGCGTGCCCGCGCTGGCCGACGCCGCGGAGGACGCGCTCGCGACCCACTCGACCACGCGCGACCGCCTGAGCGATGCGGTCCGCAAGCTCGGCGGCTCCCCCGTCGCGACCCAACCGTCCTACGACGTCGCCGAGCCGACGAACGCGGCGACTGGGCGCACCCTGGTGCGCGACGTCGAGTCCCGGATCGCCGCGGCCTGCGTGCGGCTCGTCGCGGCCACCACCGACCAGGCCCGCGACCGAGCGGTGCGTGGTCTGCGCGCGGCCGCGGTGGCCGAGGTCCGCTGGGGCGGCGAGCCCGACCCGTTCCCCGGTCTCGACTGACGCGCCCCGGGCGCGGCAGTCGTCAGGCGCGCGCGATGAGGGTGGCGACGAGCTCGCTCACGGGCACGTCGGTGCGCTCGCCGGTGGCGCGGTCCTTCAGCTCGACGACACCGTCGGCCAGGCCCTTGCCCACGACGACGATCGTCGGCACGCCGATCAGCTCGGCGTCCTTGAACTTCACGCCGGGTGACATCTTCGGCCGGTCGTCGTAGAGCACGTCGAACCCGGCGGTCTCGAGGTCGGCGACGATGGCGTCGGCGCCCTCGAACAGCTCGGGCGCCTTGCCGGCCACCACGAGGTGCACGTCGAACGGTGCGACCTCCTTGGGCCAGACGATGCCCGACTCGTCGTACGAGCCCTCGACCACGGCGGCCACGGCGCGCGAGACGCCGACGCCGTACGAGCCCATCGTGACGGTGACGAGCTTGCCGTTCTCGTCGAGCACCTGCAGGCCGAGCCGCTCGGCGTACTTGCGGCCGAGCTGGAAGATGTGGCCCATCTCCATGCCGCGGGCCAGCTCGAGCGGACCCGATCCGTCGGGCGCGGGATCGCCGGGACGCACCTCGGCGGCCTCGATCGTGCCGTCGGAGGTGAAGTCGCGGCCGGCCACGAGATCGAAGACGTGGGAGCCGTTCACGTCGGCGCCGGTGATCCAGCTCGAGCCGTCGACGACGCGCGGGTCGGTGAGGTAGCGGATGCCCGTGGCGTTCTCGGTACCGAGCACGCCAGGGCCGATGTAGCCCTTGGCCAGCGCCGGGTGCTTCGCGAACGCGGCGTCGTCGAACGGCTCGATCTCGGCGGGCGACACCTGGGCCTCGAGCCGCTTCGTGTCGACCTCGCGGTCGCCGGGCAGGCCGACCGCCAGCGGCTCGGTGGAGCCGTCCGGGTGGCGCAGCATCACGAGCACGTTCTTGAGCGTGTCGGCGGCCGTCCACGGACGGTCGTCCCGCGGGAACGCGGCGTTCGCGTGGTCGACGAGAGTCTCGATCGTGGGCGTGTCGGGCGTCTGCTCGGCGTGCGCGGCGGGGAGGCCGTCGAACGGGATCGTCTCGGGCACCACGGTCGTGACGGCCTCGACGTTGGCCGCGTAGCCGCCGGGCGAGCGGACGAACGTGTCCTCGCCGGTCTCGGAGACGACGAGGAACTCCTCGCTCGCCGAGCCGCCCATCGCACCGGAGTCGGCCTGGACGATCACGTAGTCGAAGCCCAGCCGGTCGAACACGCGGATGTAGGCGGCACGGTGGGCCTGGTAGGCCTGCTCGAGGCCCTCGTCGGTGACGTCGAACGAGTACGAGTCCTTCATGATGAATTCGCGGCCGCGCAGGATGCCCGCGCGCGGACGCGCCTCGTCGCGGTACTTCGTCTGGATCTGGTAGAGGATCGCCGGCAGGTCCTTGTAGGACGAGAACGTGTCCTTCACCAGCAGGGTGAACATCTCCTCGTGCGTGGGACCGAGCAGCATGTCGTTGCCGCGGCGGTCCTTCAGCCGGAAGAGGTTGTCGCCGTACTCGGTCCAGCGGTCGGTGGCCTCGTAGGGGTCGCGCGGCAGCAGCGCCGGGAAGCGCACCTCCTGGCCACCGATGGCGGCCATCTCCTCACGGACGATCGCCTCGACCTTCGCCAGCACCCGCAGTCCCAGCGGCAGCCACGAGTAGATGCCGGGGGCGACGCGACGCACGTAGCCGGCGCGGACGAGCAGCCTGTGGCTCGGCACCTCGGCATCGGCGGGATCGTCGCGCAGGGTTCGGAGGAACAGCTGGCTCATGCGCATGGCACGAGGTTATCGGCTGGGGCACCGGCCGCCGTGGCCGCCCGACGGGTTCAGGAGGCGTCGGATTGACTCCGCTACCTAGTCGAGTGACATCGCATCTCGGAGCTGAGCCACTACCTCGCGTCCCGCGTCCGTGAGCGTGTACTTGTCGTTCCGCATCAGCACCTTGTCCCCCAACGCCATTCCTCCCGCCATTTCAGGACCATCCAAGAGCCCGTCCGAAATCAGTCGCATGAGAAGCACTTCCATGTGCCCAGGCAACTTGAGCGATTCCTCCTCTGCGTTCTCAACGAAGTAGTCGAGCACGCGGCGCTCAACATCACCAAACCGCCCATTCAGACGTGCGAGGTTGTGCTTAATCGTTCGGAGTGCCTTCTGGTCAAGCTGGCGAGGACCGCCGCCAATCTTCTTCTGCCCATGATGATTCGCACAGAGCACGATCATGTTCTCGAAGGCGTGCTCTTGAACCTGAGCCCAAGGAACGATGTGTTCGACTTGCAGAGGTGATGTGACGCCGCATGCAGGGACGGCGCAGCGATAACCGCTCTCCGCGAAAAGCGCTCGCTCCAAGTCGGCAGGAATTGCGGGTCGGTCGCTGGTCATGGGCGGACAATGACACCAAAAGTGGCTGCTGACTACCCTCAATGCGGGCCGCCGTGGCCGCCCGACGGGTTCAGGAGCGTGCGGAGCGCGCGAGGTTGAGCGCCGCCCGGATCAGCGGCCACTGCAGCGGCAGGCGCGCGACGACGCCGGCCTTGTAGGCCGGAGAGGCCCGGCGGCTGCCGACCACGTCGACCGCCATCTGCACGTTCGCCGGGAACACCGCGGCCAGCAGGCCCGCGGACGCCAGCGCGCCGACGCGGCGGGTGGGCGGAGCGATCACGGCCGCCGCGCAGACCAGCTCGGCCACGCCGGAGGCCAGCACCAGCTCGCGGTGGCGTGGCAGGAACCGCGGCACGATCCGCTCGAAGACCTGGGGCCGCACGAGGTGGATGACGCCGGAGACGGCGAAGGGGACGGCGACGAGCGCCAGGTCGGTACGGCGGGTCATGGGACCTCTCAGAGCAGGATCGAGGCGAACGTCTCGACGTGGCGGAAGCCGACACGCTGATAGGTCCGAAGGGCAGGGACGTTGTGGGAGTTGACGTAGAGGGTGACGGCGGGCGCCACGGAACGACGCACCTGGCGGATCACCGAGGCGAGGGCCGGCGCGGCGACGCCGGTGCCCCGCAGGTCGGGGTGCACCCACACCCCCTGGAGCTGGCACCCGGTGTCGGTCGCGGCGCCCACCTCGGTCTTGAACAGCACCGTGCCGTCCTCGATGATCGCGTAGGACCAGCCCATCGTCACCAGCTGGGTGACGCGGGCGCGGTAGCCGCTCGGCGAGCCCACCGACTCGGGATGGATCCCGACCTCCTCGGTGAACATCGCCACGCACGCCGGGTAGAGCGTGTCGACCTGGTCGATCCCGACCGGACGCACCCGCGGGTCGAGCGGGACGTCGCTGTCGTGCTTGAGCACCATGAACGGCTGGTTGGGTCGCGGCGAGCGGGCCGGGCCCCACTCGTGCTTGACGCGGTCCCACAGCGGCAGGACGGCCTTGGCCGGACCGACGAGCGAGCTGGGCTTGTGGCCGTGGGTGAGCAGTCGGTCGCTGAACGCCTCGATCGCCGCGGGCGTGGCCTGGGCCGGGACGACGTTGGCCCCGACGTGCAGCAGCGAGACGGCCTCGCCGTCCTCGAAGTAGCCCCACAGCTCCGCGCCGAACCAGCGACGGTCGAGGCGGGTGGAGTCGACGCGATGGCGCACGAACATGTCGACGAGCGGCTCGCGATCGAGCACCTCGTGGATGAGATCGAGGTCGGCGCGGCCCAACGGCCTCACATAGGAGGACGTCGCTGCGGGCGGATCGCAGACCTCGGTCATGGACGAAAGCCTACCCGTGCGTCAGACGAGGGATCGAGGACTTCAGGAGACAGAGACGGATGCCGAGCCGCCGTCGACCGGCTCCATCGTCTCGGCGATGCGCATCGCCTCTTCGATGAGGGTCTCGACGATCTGGCTCTCGGGCACGGTCTTGATGACCTCGCCCTTGACGAAGATCTGGCCCTTGCCGTTGCCCGACGCGACGCCGAGGTCGGCCTCGCGGGCCTCGCCCGGACCATTGACGACGCAGCCCATGACGGCGACGCGCAGCGGCACCTCGAGGCCGTCGAGACCGGCCGTGACCTGCTCGGCCAGCGTGTAGACGTCGACCTGGGCTCGCCCGCACGACGGGCACGAGACGATCTCGAGCTTGCGGGGGCGCAGGTTGAGCGACTGCAGGATCTGGATGCCGACCTTGACCTCCTCGACCGGCGGGGCCGAGAGGGAGACGCGGATCGTGTCGCCGATGCCCTTGCTGAGCAGCGCACCGAACGCGGTGGCGCTCTTGATGGTGCCCTGGAAGGCGGGACCCGCCTCGGTGACGCCCAGGTGCAGCGGCCAGTCGCCGCGCTCGGAGAGCATCTCGTAGGCGCGCACCATCACGACGGGGTCGTTGTGCTTGACCGAGATCTTGAAGTCGTGGAAGTCGTGCTCCTCGAAGAGCGAGGCCTCCCAGACGGCCGACTCGACGAGCGCCTCGGGGGTGGCCTTGCCGTACTTCTCCAGCAGGCGCTTGTCGAGCGAGCCGGCGTTGACGCCGATGCGCAGCGAGACGCCCGCGTCCTTGGCAGCCTTGGCGATCGCGCCGACCTGGTCGTCGAACTTGCGGATGTTGCCCGGGTTGACGCGCACCGCGGCACAGCCGGCGTCGATCGCGGCGAACACGTACTTGGGCTGGAAGTGGATGTCGGCGATGACCGGGATCTGCGACTTCCTCGCGATCGCGGGCAGGGCCTCGGCATCGTCCTGGCTGGGGCACGCGACGCGCACGATGTCGCAGCCGGCGGCGGTCAGCTCGGCGATCTGCTGCAGCGTGGAGTTGATGTCGGAGGTCAGCGTGGTGGTCATCGACTGCACCGAGACGGGGGCGTCACCGCCCACGTCGATCGAGCCCACCTTGATCTTGCGGGTGGGACGGCGGGGGGCGAGCACCGGCGGCGGGGCCTCGGGCATTCCGAGGTCGATGCCGGTCACGAGAGCCTCACCGGATTGACGATGTCGGCATAGATCAGGACCACACCCATGACTATAAGGACGAGCCCAACCCCATAGGCGACCGGCAGCATCTTCGCGACGTCCACGAAGCCCGGATCGGGCCGCCCTCGCAGGCGGGCGATCGTGCGGCGGATCTGCTCCCACAGGGCGCCGGCGATGTGCCCGCCGTCGAGCGGCAGCAGCGGGATCAGGTTGAACAGCCACAGGAACAGGTTGAGGCTGGCCAGCAGGCTGATGAGGCGCTGCGTGCGCTCGGCCCACGTGGGGTCGTCGTAGGTGACGAGCTCTCCCGCGACCCGGCTGGCGCCGACCACGCTGACCGGGCCCTCGGCGTCGCGCTCGGCACCGAACGCCGCCTTGGCGACGTCGACCATGCGCACCGGCAGGTGGACCAGCGCGTTCGCGGTGGCGCCGATCATGTCGCCCATCTGGACGACGACGAAGCCCGGGCCCTGGCGCTCGGTGACGAACGTCGGCGAGACTCCGAGGAAGCCCACGTTCTCCGTGCGCTCGGGGTCGTCGACGGAGGCCCGCGCGAGGACCGACGTGTTGACCGTGACCTCGCGCTCGGCGCCGTCGCGCTCGAACCCGATCGTGGCCTCGCTGTCGCCGTTGCTGCGGATCAGCGAGGTGACCTCGGTCCAGTCGTCGAGCGGCTCGCCGTTGAAGGTCGTCAGCACGTCGCCCGGCTCGAGGCCGGCCTGGCGCGCCGGGGTGACGGGGTCGGCGTCGGTGCACGCGCGGCCGGCCTCGGCGTCGGTGATCGCGCAGTCGGACACCGCCGAGACCGTGGTGGTCGGCGTGGGCACCCCGAACGCCATGAACGAGATCGAGAACAGCAGGGTGGCGATGAACAGGTTCACCGTGGGCCCGCCTGCCATGACGATGACCTTCTGCCACCACGGCTTGCGGTAGAAGAGGCGGTCCTCCTCGGACGGGTCGATGTCCTCGTACTCCGCGGCCCGGGCGTCGGACGCCATCTGCGTGAACAGTCCGGTGTTCGAGGAGCGCACGACGAGGTGGCCCTCGCGGTCGCGCTGCTCGCTCTCGGGCGGGAGCATGCCGACGAGCTTCACGAAGCCGCCGAGCGGGATGGCCTTGAGGCCGTACTCGGTCTCGCCACGCTTGACCGACCAGACGGTGCGGCCGAAGCCGACGAAGAACTGCGTGACCTTGACGCCGAACTTCTTCGCGGGCCACATGTGCCCGACCTCGTGCAGCGCGATCGAGACCGCCACGCCGAGGAGGAAGAGGACGACTCCGAGGGCGTACATCATCGGCTGGTCACCTCGGCCCGTGAGGCCACGACCTCGCGAGCGCGATCGCGGGCGCGCGCGTCGGCCTCGAGGACGCGGGCGACCGACAGGTCCCCTGCGGCGGCGTCGGGGTCGGCGAGGTGGTCGTCGACGATCTCCGCGACAGTGTCGACGATGCCGAGGAAGTCGAGCTCGCCGGCCACGAAGGCGTCGACGCAGACCTCGTTGGCGGCGTTGAACACGGCGGGGGCGGTGCGTCCGAACTCTCCGGCACGGCGGGCGACCCGGATCGCCGGGAACGCCGAGTCGTCGAGCGGGAAGAACTCCCACGCGGTGGGCGCGCTCCAGTCGCAGGCCGGGACGGCACCGGGGACCCGGCGGGGCCACGCCAGGCCGAGCGCGATCGGCAGACGCATGTCGGGCGGGGACGCCTGCGCCATGGTGGAGCCGTCGACGAACTCGACCATCGAGTGGACCACCGAGGTGGGATGCACGACGACCTCGATCCGGTCGTAGCCGATCCCGAAGAGCAGGTGCGCCTCGATGACCTCGAGGCCCTTGTTGACGAGCGTGGCCGAGTTGATCGTGATGACCGGGCCCATGTCCCACGTGGGGTGTGCCGCCGCCTGCTCGGGCGTGACGTCGCGCATCTCCTCGCGGGTGCGGCCGCGGAACGGACCGCCGCTGGCCGTCAGCACGAGCCGGCTCACGTCCTCGGGCTCCTCGCCTCGCAGGGCCTGGGCCAGCGCGGAGTGCTCGGAGTCGACCGGCACCAGCTGGCCGGGCTTCGCGGCGTCGAGCACGAGGTCGCCGCCGATGATGAGGGACTCCTTGTTCGCCAGCGCGAGCGTGGCACCGGTCTCCAGCGCGGCCAGCGTGGGCATCAGGCCGACCGCGCCGGTCATGCCGTTGAGGACCGTGTCGGCGGGCACGCGCGCGGCCTGGACGGCCGCTTCGGGGCCGGTGACGAGCCGGGGCAGGCGGTACTCCCCCGCCGACCAGCCGCGTCGCTGCGCCTCCGCGTAGAGGGCCAGCTGCACGTCCTGCGCGGACGTGGCGTTGGCGACCGCGACCACTTCGACGTCGAACTCAATCGCCTGGGAAGCCAGGGTCGCCGGATCGGCGCCTCCAGCGGCCAGCGCCACCACGTCGAACCGGTCCGGATTGGCTCGCACCACGTCGAGCGCCTGCGTGCCGATCGACCCGGTGGAGCCCAGGACGACCACCCGCGAACTCATGGGGTCCATTGTGGCACCGGCGGGCGAACGCGGGGCCGTCCCCCGCGAACCGATCAGGTCAGCGTGCCGCCGTGCAGGAGGGCGGCCAGCACGTCGCCGTACGTGCGCTCCATCCGCTCGCCGTAGTCGCCCTCGTCGTGCACCGCGGCCGGAGCCGGGTCCACGCGGCCGGCGCGCAGGACGAGATCGAACTCGTACTCCTCCTCGCCGTCGTGGATCGTGGCGGGATCGCCCTCGATCGTGAACGAGGCGTCGCCCGAGGGTTCGGCGCCCAGGCGCACGACGGCCAGCACGCTCACGACCCAGGTGTGGCGGTCGGGAACCGAGAGCCGCACGGGCGCCCCGGCACGCAGGCCGAGGTCGCGCAGGCCGCCGGCGAGCGACGCCGACTCGTGCAGGAGCTGCGCGTACGAGAGTGAGCCGGCCGGCGTGACGAGCGCGAGCTCGTCGGCCCGCCCCGCGACGACGTGGGAGTCCAGGGCCCGGAAGGCGATGCTCTGCGGTCGTGCCATCAGTTCCCCCTGAAGATCGGCTCGCGCTTCTCCGTACGGGCGAGGGCCGCCTCCTTGACGTCCTCGCTGGCCCAGACGTCGTCGAAGCTCTGCGTGATGCGCTCGTCGTCGTCGGTCGAGCCGTTCAGGACGAGCTTGTTGTGGGCCAGCGTCAGCGGTGCGAGGCGGGCGATCTCGTGGGCCCAGGCGATCGCGTCGTCGAGGGTTCCCGCGCGATCGGCCAGTCCGCAGGCCAGCGCCTCGTCGCGGTCGATGGTGTCGGCCGCGAGCATGACGCGGCGGGCGCGCCCCGTGCCGGCGAGGTCGGCCAGCGTGCGGATCGTCCACGCGTCGACCGCCATGCCGTTGCGCGCGGTGGGGACGGCGAACCTGGCGCGCTCGTCCACCACGCGCAGGTCGCAGGCGATCGCGAGCTGCGTGCCCGCGCCGATCGCCGGGCCGTTGACGGCGGCGATGACGGGCACCGGCACCTTCGCCAGGTGGTGCAGCATCCGGTAGAGCGCCTCGATGAACTCGTCGCCGTAGACGCCGTCGAGGTCGGCGCCGGCGCAGAAGGCCGACCCCTCGCCGGTCACGACGAGGACGCGCGCGCCCTGCTCGACCGCAACGGTCGCCGCCTCGTGCAGCTCGCGGCACAGCGCCAGGTTGAGGGCGTTGCGCCGGTCGGGCCGGCGCAGGGTCAGCACGACGACGTCGCCGTCGCGCGCGGTGGTCAGCAGGTCGGACATGCGATCCAACCTAGCGATCGACCACCGCGCGGACGGCTCGGCCTCACTTCACTTCGGTGCGCTGGATCCTCAGGAAGCCCAGCACGCCCGGCAGGACCACCCAGAGGCAGAAGGTGAACGCGAAGCGCAGGTACTCCAGCGCTCCCACGTCGACCGGCTCGCCCATGACGTCCTCGCCCGCGATGAGCGGCGTGGCCGCGTAGTTGAAGTCCAGCCACGGCAGCAGGTCACGCGCCCAGCCGAAGAGCGCCATCAAGATGGGGTACGCCACGACCGGCAGGATCAGCGCGACGACGTAGAAGCTGGCCACCGCGGCCGGCGTGTTCAGCAGCAGCGACGCGAACGCGAACGCCATCCAGAAGAACGCCAACTGCAGCACGACGGTCCACAACAGCTCCTTGCCCGTGAGGTTCCAGACGACATCGTGGTCGGTCAGCAGGCCGTAGAGGACGTTGCCGAGGGCACCGAAGACGGCCGCCAGCACGAGCGTGCCGAGGGCGAGCAGCGTGACGGCGGCGAACTTCGCACCGATGACGCGCCCGCGGTTGGGCTGCAGCGTGAAGGTGGTCAGGTGCGTGCGCTGGCTCCACTCGCTGCTCACGGTGAGGATCGCGAACACCGGGAGCAGGATCGACAGCGGGATGGTCATGATCTGGGCGAAGCCCGAGGCCGTGATCGTCACGTCGTCGTTGAGGGCCAGCACGAGCAGCGTGAGCGCCATGGCCAGCAGCAGGAGTCCGCCCGTGATGATGAACAGCCACAGGCCTCCCCGGGTGTCGAACATCTTGCGCAGCTCGACCCTCACCTCGCGCGCGAACGGGATCGCGGGGCGGGACAGGTCGATCGTCGACCCGGTCGTGGTGGTGCTCATGACTGGACTCCTTCGGTGGCGATGAGATCGCGCTGGTCTTCGGCGGTGAGCTGCAGGAACATGGCCTCCAGGCCCGCTCCGTCGGCCTCGCGCAGCTCGAGCAGGGGAACCCCGGCCTTCGCGGCGGCCAGGCCGACCTCCTCGGGCGACGCCGGCGACGTGATCGCGTCGGACGCGAGGATCGACTCCAGGCCCGCGGCCGTGAGGGCCTCGACGAGGGCGACCTGGTCGCGGGCGCGGACCCGGGTGCCGGCGGTCTTCAGCAGCTCGTCCTTCGTGCCGCTGGCGACGATCCGGCCGTGACCGATGACGATGAGGTCGTCGGCGATGATCTGGATCTCGTGCAGCAGGTGGGACGAGAGCATCACGGTGCCGCCGCGGTTGGCGTAGTCGCGCAGCAGCTGGCGCATCCAGTGGATGCCGGCCGGGTCGAGGCCGTTCGCCGGCTCGTCGAGGATGAGGACCTTCGGGTCGCCCAGCAGCGCGTGGGCGATGCCGAGACGCTGGCGCATGCCGAGCGAGTAGTTGCGGACGCGGCGCTTGGCCTCCTTCGGCGTGAGGCCGACCAGGGCGAGCATCTCGTCGACGCGCGTCATGGGCAGGCCCATGGCGCGGGCGCCGATGACGAGCACCTCGCGACCGGTGCGGCCGCCGTGCTGGGCCGAGGCGTCGAGCAGCACGCCGACCTGCGTGGCGGGGTTGGGGATGTCGGCGTACGCCGAGCCGCCGACGGTCGCGGTGCCGCCGGTGGGACGCGTCAGGCCGGCGATCATGCGCATCGCCGTGGACTTGCCGGCACCGTTGGGTCCGAGGAACCCGGTGACGCGCCCTGGCCGGCACACGAACGAGACGTCGTCGACGGCGCGGAAGTCGCCGTACGACTTGGACAGACTCTGGACTTCGATCATGGGTCCACCCTGCCGTGTCCGACCGACACCAGACAGCCCCCGACACGCTTTTCCTGCTAGCCGAAAGTAGGGGGTCGGCCGGTCCTCGGGTCGATGCGACGTGGATCGCGGCCCACCTATCCTGAGGCGGTGACGCCCCCGCCCCCGCCCCTCACGGTCTGGGGACACACGTGGCGGACGGTCCTGGTGATCTCCATCTCGGCCGTGGCCTGGTCGCCGGTGTTCCTGTGGCAGTGGGAGAACGCCCGCTGGTGGTGGTGGCTCGACCTGACCGTGGGGCTCGCCAGCTTCGTCCTGGTGTTCTGGCGACGGCGGTACCCCGTCACGGTGGGCGTGATCACCAACCTCTCGAGCGCGTTCGCGACCACGGCCGGCGGTCCGGCCACGCTGGCGCTGTTCTCGCTCTCCACCCGCCGGCGCTGGCGGGAGATCATCCCGGTGAGCGCCGCCACCCTCGTCGGGGCCTTCATCTTCGTGGGCATCGATCCCACCACCGACCCCGGCCTGCGCCTGTTCAGCGCCGGGTTCGTGGTGGCCATCGTCGGCGTCACCGTGGGCTGGGGCATGTACGTGGGCTCGCGGCGCGAGCTGCTGGCCACGCTGAAGGAGCGCGCCGAGCGCGCCGAGTCCGAGCAGGCCGCGCGAGTCTCCCAAGCACGCACGGCCGAGCGTGCCCGCATCGCCCGCGAGATGCACGACGTCCTCGCCCACCGGATCTCGATGGTGACGATGCACGCCGGCGCCCTCACCTTCCGCGACGACCTCGCGGCCGAGGAGATCAAGCGCACCGCCTCCGTCATCGAGCAGACCTCGCGGCTCGCGCTGATCGAGCTGCGGGAGGTGCTCGGCGTGCTGCGTGACGACGTCGGCGACGGCGCCCCCGAGCCGCCCCAGCCCACCGCCGGCGCCATCGCCGGACTCGTCGCGCAGTTCCGGGAGTCCGGCATGAACCTGCAGTACGACGACCGGATCGATCCGGCCACGATCCCCGACCTGATCGGGCGCACCGCCTACCGCGTGGTGCAGGAGGGGTTGACCAACGCCTCGAAGCACGCGCCGCACGCGCGCGTCACGCTGCTGGTGACGGGCGGCTCGGACGACGGCCTGGTGATCGAGGTGTCCAACCCCCTGCCGGCCGGCGGCCGATCGCCCGACTTCCCGGCATCCGGCCTCGGACTGGTGGGCCTGACCGAGCGTGCCGAGCTCGCCGGTGGCCGGCTGCACCATGGGATGGTGTCCGGCCACCACGTCCTGAGAGTGTGGTTGCCGTGGAGCGCCTGACCCGAGTCCTGCTGACCGACGACGACCCGCTCGTCCGCGCCGGCCTGGCCCTGATCCTCGGGGGCGCGAAGACGATCGAGGTCGTCGCCGAGGCGGCGAACGGACGCGAGGCCGTGGCGGCCGTGCGCGAGCAGCCCGTGGACCTCGTGCTGATGGACCTGCGCATGCCCGTGATGGACGGCATCGAGGCGACCCGTGCGATCTCCGCGGAGCCGCGCGCACCCAAGGTCCTGGTGCTCACGACGTTCGACGCCGACGACCACGTCGTGCGGGCGCTCGCCGCGGGCGCGGCGGGCTTCCTGCTGAAGGACACCCCTCCCCCGCGGATCGTCAAGGCGATCGAGGCCGTCATGGCCGGCGAGCCGATGCTGTCGCCCGCCGTGACCCAGAACCTGATCCGCCAGGTCACCGCCGACTCGACCGACCACCGCCGGACCGACGCCGAGCGGCTCGTCGCCACGCTGACCGAGCGTGAGCTGGACGTCGCCCGTGCCGTCGGACAGGGCCGCTCCAACGCCGAGATCGCCGGCGAGCTGTTCATGAGCCTGGCCACGGTGAAGGCGCACATCTCGCGGATCTTCGCCAAGCTCGACGCCACCAACCGCGTGCAGGTGGCCATCACGATGCACGACGCCGGCCGCCTCTGAGGGCAGCCGTCTGCGACCCCCGAGTCGCGGATCGCTGTCGGCCTCGCGCGAGATGCTCCGGGCGTGGGCACTCACTTCTTCGTCGACGAGACCAAGGCCAAGGGCTATGTGGTCGTCGCGGTCGCGTGCCCGGACGCGGCACTCAACGTGTCCCGAAGAGCGCTCGGGAATCTGGTCCTTCCCGGACAACGCGCGCTCCACATGAAGAACGAGAGCACCCCGCCGACGAAGTCAGATTGCCGCAGTCGTCTGCGACCTGCGTCATGCCGGCGTCCGCGCCTGGGTGCTCGATGCCGGTCGTGGCCCCGAATCGGAACTGGTGCGTCGCGAGCGGGCCCTTCGAGATCTCGTCGCACTGGCGGCTCCTGAGGGCGCCGCCCATCTGATCCTGGACCTCGACCAGACGCTGATCGCACGCGACGCGAGGACTCTGTCCGCCGCGGTACGCGATGCCAGGTCGCCATCCGTCACGTACAGCCACCAGTCGCTCGGCATGCAACCTCTGCTGGCACTGCCCGACGTGATCGCTTGGTGCTGGGCGCGCGGCGGGGACTGGCGGCGACGGGTGAACCCCGTGGTCAGCGACGTCCGTACGGTCTGAGAAACGCGAAACCCGAGCGCCACGTCCGTCCGGACGGGTCTCGGGTTCACTTCCTGACGCGGAATGCGCCAGACGTGAACAGTATGGACCTCGACGACGACAGAGCCAAGAGAGAAGCGTGAGCGTCGACCGGCGCGGACCCACCCAGCCCACTTTTGGAGACGAATTCACGTCACCCGACGCGCATCAGGTGAATCCGCTTCCAAAAGTGGGGGCGGGGCGGGGTGTTGCTACTCGGCGGCGGCGAGCTGGCCGCAGGCGCCGTCGATGTCGGAGCCGCGGGTGTCGCGGACCGTCGTCGGGATGCCCTTGGCCTCGAGGCGGCGGACGAACTCGCGCTCGTCCTCGCGGCGCGATGCGGTCCACATCGAGCCGGGCGTCGGGTTCAGCGGGATGAGGTTGACGTGCACCCAGCCCCAGTCGCCGTAGGAGTTCAGGACGTCGCCCAGCATGTCGGCGCGCCAAGCCTGGTCGTTGATGTCGCGCATCATCGCGTACTCGATCGAGACGCGGCGCTTCGTGGTCTTCGCGTAGTTCCACGCGGCCTCGACCGTCTCGGCGACGCTGGCGCGGTTGTTGATCGGGACCAGCTCGTTGCGCAGCTCGTCGTCGGGCGCGTGCAGGCTGAGCGCGAGGGTGACCGGGATGCCCTCCTCGGCCAGCTGACGCATCCGCGGCACGAGGCCCACGGTGGAGACGGTGATGTTGCGGGCGCTCATGCCCAGGCCGTCGGGCGCGGGCGCCACCATGCGGCGGACGGCGCCGATGACGGCCTTGTAGTTGGCCATCGGCTCGCCCATGCCCATGAAGACCACGTTCGACAACCGGCCGGGGCCACCCGGAATCGCGCCGGAGGACATCTGGTGGGCGGCGTCGACGACCTGGTCGATGATCTCGGCCGTGCTCATGTTGCGCTGCAGGCCGCCCTGGCCGGTGGCGCAGAACGGGCAGGCCATGCCGCAGCCGGCCTGGCTGGAGACGCAGATCGTGGCGCGGTCGGGGTAGCGCATCAGCACCGACTCGACCAGCGCGTTGTCGAACAGGCGCCACAGCGTCTTGCGGGTGGTGCCCTTGTCGGCCTCGAGCACGCGCACCTGCGACAGCAGCGGCGGCAGCAGCGCACCGACGATCGCGTCGCGCTCCTTCGCCGGGAGGTCGGTCATCAGCTCGGGGTCGCGCTCGTGGCGCGCGTAGTAGTGGTGCGCGACCTGCTTGACCCGGAACGGCTTGAGCCCGAGCTCCTCGGCCGCGGCCTTGCGCTCGTCGCCCGAGAGGTCGGCGAGGTGGCGCGGCGGCTTGCCCCGCCCGCGGGCCGGTGCCATCACGAGGGGCAGCGGCTTCGGATTGACGTCCGCGACATTCACCTCGTTGGCCATGCCTCCAGTGTCCCAGATGGCGCCCACCCGCAACGAATCCGCGGCGCGGCTCCTCAGAGCGAGCGGTAGCGCGGTGATAGCGAGGCGACGAACTCGAGCTTGTCCAGCACCGGTCCGGCGATCACGAACGGGTAGAGCGGGTCCTTGCCCATCGAGCGGTTGATCTGGTTCAGCGCGACCGACAGCGGGATCCAGACACCGGTCACCAGATCACGGAACGACCGGAAGGCGCCCGTGTCGACGCCGGTGAGCCCGAAGGACTGGGCGGTCTCGATGGTGTCGGCGATGTGCAGGACGTGCGCGAACGTCTCGGCGAAGTCCTCGAACGGGTGCATCGTGGCGTACGCGCTGATGTACCGGTCGCGCCACCCCTTCGGTGGACCCTGCGCGTAGTGCCGGTCGAGGGCCTCGCCGTAGTCCTGGCGCTCGTCGCCGAACAGCTCGCGGGCGCGCTGGCGGAGATCGCCGTGGACCAGCTGCTCCTCGTAGTAGTGCCCGGTCTCGTGGCGGAAGTGCCCCAGCAGGGTGCGGTAGGGCTCGTCGAGGTCCCGGCGCAGCCGCTCGCGGTGCACGCTGTCGCCCTCGGCCAGGTCGATCGTGACGATGCCGTTCTGGTGTCCCGTCGTCACCGGCACGTTCGCGCTCGACAGGAGGTCGAACGCGAGGCCGGCGTTCGGGTCCTCGGCGCGCGTGACGATCGGCAGCTCGAGCGCGTCCAGCTCGACGATCAGCCGGCGCTTCGCCGACTCCGCCGCCGGGAACGCTCGCATGCCCTCGGCATCGGAATCGGCCGGGCGCGTGCGGGTGAGCCCGCAGTTGAAGCACAGCGAGCCCTCGAAGCGGGTGAGCCAGGTGCAGGCCGAGAGCTCGCGGTTGGCGCAGAGCCACCAGACGAGCCCCTCGGCGTCGACGTACCTCCCGCGGTCGTCGACCGGCACGATCGCCTTCTCCTCGCGGGAGAACCCGAGCTTCGTGCCACAGGAGACGCACGTGGAGTTCTCGAAGTAGAGGGGGTTGCCGCACTGACGACACTCGAAGGCACGCACGACCCCACCCTTCCCCCGCGAGCGCCTGGGCGCCAGTCCGACACGGCCGCCGAGGCCGAGATCACGCGAGCGGGGCCACGTCCACCTGCACGTCGAGGGTGGAGGACCGCGCGTCGGTGTAGATGATGCCCTTCACCGGCGGGACGTCCTTGTAGTCGCGACCCCACGCGACCGTGACGTACCGGTCGTCGGCCCAGTGGTCGTTCGTCGGGTCCAGCGCGAGCCAGCTGCCGTCGGGCAACCACACGGCCGCCCACGCGTGCGAGGCGTCGGCACCGACGACACGCTCCTTGCCCGGCGGCGGGGTGGTGGCGAGGTAGCCGCTGACGTAGGCCACGGCCAGACCGTGCGACCGCAGGCACGAAAGGGTCAGGTGGGCGAAGTCCTGGCAGACGCCGGCCCGCTGCTCGAAGACGTCGTCGATCCGGCTCGTCACCGTGGTGGCGGTCTTGTCGTAGCGGAAGTCGGCGTGGATCCGGTGCATCAGGTCGGTGACCGCCTCGCCGACCGGGCGCCCGGGAGTCAGCGACACGGCGGCGTAGGCGCGCGCCTGCTCGGTCTGGTCGACCAGCGCCGACGGCAGCGCGAGGTCGACGGCGCGCCACGCCCCTTCGACGTCGGATCGCTCGGCCGGGCGGGCGAGCTCCCACGGCGTGGCCAGCGCCTCGGCATCGTGCACCGGCACCTGCACCTCGACCTCGCTCGTGGCGTCCACGACGAGCGTGCGGTGCGGGTCGGTGACCTGGAAGTACGTGACGGTGTTGCCGTAGTAGTCGGTGTCGCGGGAGGTGTCGCCGGGCGTGGGCTCGATGCGCACGTCGACCGACTCCACCTGCTGCCACGACGAGGGCCTCGGCACGACGTGGGCCAGACCGTAGCTGTTCGAGACGTCGTCGTCGTACGTGTACGTGGTGCGGTGCCACACGCGGTACCTCATGAGCCCGCCCCCACCGTGGCGAAGGCCAGGGAGCGCGGCGTGGGACCGGTGGCGAAGTGGACCTCGGCCACCGCGTCGGACAGTCGCATCAGCTGCTGCGCCGTGGCCTGCGCGAACCGCACGAAGTTCGGCCGGTTCTCGCCGTCGATCGCCATCAGCGCCGCGACGTCGAGCCGGTCCAGCTCCTCCAGCAGGTCGTCCACGAGGCGCTCGGGCCGCGTGGAGCCGCTCGACCCCGGCAGCGTCGCCAGCGAGGCGTCGATGGCGCGCAGGTTGAACAGCAGGGAGCGCGGGTTCGACTCGTCGAGCAGCAGCAGGTCGAGCACGGACGCGCCCCTCACCACACCACGGTGCCGACGGCGGTGGGTGATGGCGCTCTCGGCGGCCTGGAGGACGGCGTTGTGGACGTTCCGATCGACGTCGATGCCGCGGCGCACCGAGAGCGTGGGGCCGATCAGGTGGCACAGCTGGAGGCTGCGCTCGATCCCCCGCCCGATCTCCATCAGGTGCCAGCCCTCGTCGCGGACCATGTTCCCGGTGACGCCGTGCAGCGCGAGGATGTCGGTGAGCATACGGCCGGCGCTCTCGCCGATCTGCCAGCCGTGCGGGTTGGCCGCCAGCGCTCCCCGGGCCCGGTCCATCGCGCCGAAGACGCGGAACAGGTCGGGCGAGACCTGGTCGCGCACGCTCTGGGCGATCTCCTTGAGCCGCGCCACCGTCTGCGCGACGGAGCCGGAGCGGTGGGCGTCGAGCAGCATGGAGCGCAGGTCGCCCTCGAAGTCGACGGAGTCGTGCGACGACGGGCTGAGGGAACGCAGCAGCCGCGCGACCACGGCGAGGGTCTGTCCGCCGCTGGAGCGCGGACGACCCTGGAAGTCCTCCGCCAGCTCGTGCGTGACGATCGCCAGCCGCAGCAGGTCCTCCACCCGCTCGGCGTACCGGCCGAGCCAGAAGAGGTCGTCGAGCACGCGCGGCACGGGGGTCAGCGGAGCGCGGGCGTGGGCGACCGGCGCGGTGTCGAGCAGGCCCTGGTCGGGCTCCTCCGGCGACTCCTTGAGCACCCAGACGTCCTTGCTGGTGCTGATCTCGTCGGGCGAGGTGCCCACGGGAGCGACGGTGGCCAGCCCGCCGATCATCGGACGGTAGCTGGACCCGTGCCGCAGCGTGAAGGCCCGCAGGGTGACCGCGTGGGGCTGCAGGCGTCCCCGGTCCAGGGTGGGCGAGACCGAGACGGCGGCCACCTCCTGGCCCACGTAGCGGTGCGGCTCCGCGGTGATGGCGGCGACGAGCTCGGCGCGCGACAGCCCGGCGACCTCGAACGGCGCGTCGATCCGGCGCACCACGAGCTCGTCGAGCCGGTCCAGGAGCTGGTCGCGGCCTTCGCGCGTGCCCGCCCAGACGGTGGGGACGCCGGCCAGTCGCAGCGGCTCGTCGAGCAGCCGCTCGCACATCGCCGACATGAACGGCAGCATCGCGGCGTTCTCCAGGACACCCGAGCCGAGGCCGTTGACCACGGTGACCGTGCCGCGGCGGACCGCCTCGGTGAGGCCGGTGACGCCCAGCTGCGACTCCCCGCGCAGCTCCAGGGGGTCGCTCCACTCGGCGTCGACGCGGCGCAGCACGACGTCGACCCGCTCGAGGCGGCCGAGCACCCGCATCCAGATGGAGCCGTCGCGCGCGACGAGGTCGCTGCCCTCGACGAGCGGGAAGCCCAGCGCGGTGGCGATGAACGCCTGGTCGTAGGCCGTCTCCGAGGTCGGGCCCGGCGACAGCACCACGATGCGCGGGTTCTCACGCCCGTGGGGCGCCGCCTGGGTCAGGGACGCTCGCAGGGCCTGGAAGAACGGCGCCAGCCGGTGCAGGCCCGCCTCGCGATAGGCGACGGGCAGCACGCGTGACAGCACGCGGCGGTTCTCCATCGCGAAGCCGATCCCCGAGGGAGCCTGCGTCCGGTCGGCGATGACCTGCCACTCCCCCGTCGGAGTGCGGCCCAGATCGGTGCCCGTGACGACGAGCTGGCGGCGGTGGTCGGCGCTCGCGCGTGCCACCACCCGCAGGAAGCCGCTGTGGCCGAAGACGATGCTGGGCGGCAGGGTGCCGCTGGAGAGCAGCTCCTGCGGGCCGTAGAGGTCGAGCGAGACGGCGTTGAGCAGCTCGGCCCGCTGGGCCAGGCCCTTCTCGAGCGTGGCCCACTCCTCGGCCGCGATGACCAGCGGCACGGGATCGAGCCGCCACGACCGCTGCGCGCCGCCGGGCGGCGTGTAGACCGCGCCCTCGTCGGCCAGCAGCCGCGCGATCTCGTCACCGACGCGGGTGAGCTCGGGCAGCGTCAGGTCGACCGCCTCGGCCGCGAGCCGCTTCCACGCGTTGCGCAGAGTGCCGTCGGGACTGGCCACCTCGTCGTAGAGGGCAGCCGACTGGCCCAACGCCGGCTGGATCACCGAGGCGGCGTAGTCACGCAGGACGGTCATGGATCAGACCAGGAGGTACATCACCAGGTACGCCACCGGCGCGACGGCGATGAGCGAGTCGAGCCGGTCCATGAGTCCGCCGTGGCCGGGGAGCAGGTCGCCCATGTCCTTGATGCCGAGGTCGCGCTTGATGAGCGACTCGCACAGGTCGCCGAGGGTGGCGAAGCAGACGCCGGCGACACCGAGCACGAGGCCGGCCCACCAAGGGCCCTCGAGGGCGTAGACGACGATCAGGATGCCCGCGGCGACGCTGGCGAGCATGGATCCTGCGAAGCCCTCCCAGGACTTCTTGGGCGAGATCGTGGGTGCCATCGGGTGCTTGCCGAACAGGACGCCTGCGGCGTAGCCGCCGATGTCGGAGGCGATCGTCACCAGGATGAACGCGACGACCCGCCACGTGCCGTCGTCCGGCGCCAGCATGCGCATGACGAACACGCCCATGAGGAACAGGTACGACAGCAGGAAGATGCCGGCGGTGGCGTCGCGGACGAAGCCGTCGCTGCCCGAGCGCAGGCGCCACGCCATGGTGGCGATGACGGTGAGCGCCATGATCGCCGCGGCGGTGTCCATCTCGTCGTAGAACGCCACGACCAGCATCGCCAGGCCGCCGACCAGCACGGGCGGCAGCGGCACGCGGATCCCGGACGTGGCCAGGGCACGGGAGATCTCGATCGCGGCGACCACCAGGGCGACGGCCGCGACCGCGACGAACAGATCCTTGACCCAGAACAGCGACAGCAGCACGAGGACCACGAGGCTGACGCCCACGGTGATCGCCGCGCGGAGGTCGCGGCCGGCGCGGCCGGTCTTCTTCTCGCCTGCCGCGTCGGGAGTCGGAACCTCAGACGTCAAGGAGCTCTGCCTCTTTGGACTTCAGCGCCTCGTCGATCTCGTCGACGTGCTTCTTCGTCAGTCCGTCGAGGCGCTTCTCGGCGCCGGTGTTGTCGTCCTTGCTGATCTCGGAGTCCTTCTCGGCCCGGTCGAGCGCCTGCTTGGCGCTGCGACGCACGCCGCGGACCGCGATGCGGCCGTCCTCGGCCTTGGAGCGGGCGAGCTTGATGTACTCCTTGCGGCGCTCCTCGGTGAGCTCGGGCAGCGTCACGCGCAGCACCTTGCCGTCGTCGGACGGGTTGACGCCGAGGTCGGAGTCGCGGATGGCCTTCTCGATCGCGGGCTTCGCGCCGGCGTCGTAGGGCGCGATGATCACGGTGCGAGCCTCGGGGACCTGGAAGCTGGCCAGCTGCTGCAGCGGCGTGGGCGAGCCGTAGTAGTCGGCGGTGATCTGGGCGAACATCGCCGGGTGGGCGCGTCCGGTCCGGATTCCCTCGAACTCGTCGCGAGTGTGCTCGACCGCCTTCTTCATCCGGGTCTCGGCATCGCGCAGTGTCTCGTCGATCACGTCATGCTCCGTTGCATCGTCGGGGGTGCCCACGCTCACGCGTGGACGAGTGTTCCGATCATCTCACCACGCAGGGCCCGTGTGACCGCACCCTCGTCGTTCATGTTGAACACCATCATGGGCAGCTCATTCTCCATGCACAGCGCGAAGGCGGCCGCGTCGACGACCTGCAGGTTGCGCTGGAGGGCCTCGTTGAAGGTCAGGCTGTCGAAGCGCTGGGCCTCGGGATTGCGGCGCGGATCGGAGTCGTAGACGCCGTCGACGCCGTTCTTGCTCATCAGCACGACGTCGGCCTTGATCTCCAGGGCGCGCTGCGCCGAGACCGTGTCGGTGGAGAAGTACGGCATGCCGGCGCCGGCGCCGAAGATCACGACGCGGCCCTTCTCCATGTGGCGGATCGCACGGCGCGGGATGTAGGGCTCGGCGACCTGGGACATCGCGATGGCGGACTGCACGCGGGTCTCGACGCCCTGCTTCTCGATGAAGTCCTGCAGGGCGAGGGCGTTCATGACGGTGCCGAGCATGCCGATGTAGTCGGCGCGCGTGCGCTCCATGCCTCGCTGGCTCAGCTCGGCGCCGCGGAAGAAGTTGCCGCCGCCGACGACGATCGCGACCTGGACTCCCTCGCGGACGGCCGTGGCGACCTGGGAGGCGGCGTCGTTCACGACATCGGGGTCGATGCCGATCGCACCTCCTCCGAAGACCTCACCGGAGAGCTTGAGGAGTACGCGGCGAGCCATGGACACCAGATTAGAGGATGGCGCCCGTCCCGGTACACGCAGCGTCGCCATCGCGGTGACGGTCCGGGGCGTCGGAGACGGTGCCTCCTCGGCCGTTCACACCGCTCGGTGCCCCCTAGGCTGCGGGCATGCCCGAGATCGTCGAGCCCGTCGACCTGGCCGTGGGCCGCCGCCTGAACCCCGAGGCCGTCGGCTGGACCCGGCGACCGCTGCACCGCACCGACCTGCCGTGGACGGGCCGGACGAAGCGCTGGGAGTACTGGGGCGTCGTCACCCGCAGGTTCGTGCTCGGGCTGACGATCGCCGACCTCGACTACGCGAACCTCACGCAGGTCTACGCCTACGACCGGCTGCGCCGCCACGAGGTCAGCCTCGACACGACGAAGCTGGGCCCCCTGCGTCCTGGATTGTCCGACGCGCTGCCGCCGATCACCGCTTCGAGCGGGCCGCTGACCTTCGCCGACCACGGCCGGGGCACGCGCCTGAGGGTGGACCACGAGCGGGTGAGGGTCGCGCTGGAGGCGGAGGGCGGCGACGACGCGCTCGGGGTCGTCGTGCCGTGGAGCCCGCGCCGCTTCCAGTACACGCTGAAGGACCCCGTCCGGCCCGTCAGCGGCACCATCGAGGTCGACGGCGAGCGCGAGGCCGTGGTGGCCGGCTGGGGCGTGCTCGACCGGGGCCGCGGCATCTGGCCCTACCGCATGACGTGGAACTGGGGTGCCGGCAGCGGCGAGGTCTCCGGGCGCCGGATCGGCCTGCAGCTCGGCGGGAAGTGGACCGACGGGACCGAGCAGACCGAGAACGGGCTGTTCGTCGACGGTCGCCTGCACCACTGGATCGACGACCTGCAATGGGAGTACGACCTCGAGGACCCGGAGTCGCCATGGACCGTCACGGGGCCCGACGTCGAGGCCGTCCTGACGCCCTTCCACCGTCGCGTCGCCTCGACCCAGCTGGGCGTGATCGCGTCGCGCACCCACCAGGCCTTCGGACGCTGGTCGGGATGGGCGCGCGGCGGCAAGGGCGTGGAGTACCGGCTGGACGGTCTCGTCGGCTGGGCCGAGGAGGCGCGCAACCGCTGGTGAGGCACGGCGACCACGCGTCCCTGAGCCTCGACCGTGCGTGGTTTCCCCTCGCTATGCGGGGGAAACTTCCCCCGCATAGCGGTGGATTCCCCTGTTAACCGGGGAAACTTCGACCCGCGTCAGAGCCGCGAGCGGAGCTCGGCCAGCTGCTCGGTGACGCGCGCCTGGGCGGTGCCGCCGCGGCCGTCGCGCGAGGCGATGGAGCCGGCGAGGGTCAGCACTTCGCGCACTCCCCCGGGCTCGGAGGCGTTCGCCAGGTGCGGCGAGATCTGCGCGAAGTCCTCGTCGGTCAGGTCCCACAGCTCGATGCCGCGCTCCTCGCACACCCGGACGCACGCGCCCGAGAGCTCGTGGGCCACGCGGAACGGGACGCCCTCGCGCACGAGCCACTCGGCCACGTCGGTGGCCAGCGCGAAGCCCTGCGGCGCGAGCGCCGCCATCCGGGCGGTGTTGAACTCGAGCGTGGCGACCATCCCGGTGAACGCCGGCAGCAGGACCTCGAGGGTGTCGATCGAGTCGAACACCGGCTCCTTGTCCTCCTGCAGGTCGCGGTTGTAGGCCAGCGGCAGAGCCTTGAGCGTGGCGAGCAGCCCCGACAGGTTGCCGATCAACCGGCCCGCCTTGCCGCGCGCGAGCTCGGCGATGTCGGGGTTCTTCTTCTGCGGCATGATGCTCGACCCGGTGGAGTACCCGTCGTGCAGCGTGACGAAGTCGAACTCCTTCGTGTTCCAGATGATGATCTCCTCGGCGAGCCGCGAGACGTCGACGCCGATCTGGGCGGCGACGAAGGCGAACTCGGCGACGAAGTCGCGCGCGGCGGTGCCGTCGATCGAGTTGGCGGCCGAGCCGGTGAAGCCGAGGTCGGCCGCGACCGCCTCGGGGTCGAGGCCGAGCGAGGAGCCGGCCAGCGCGCCCGAGCCGTACGGGGACTCCGAGCCCACGCGGGCGTCCCACTCGCGCAGGCGGTCGAGGTCGCGCACGAGCGGCCACGCGTGGGCCAGCAGGTGGTGCGACAGCAGCACCGGCTGGGCGTGCTGGAGGTGTGTGCGCCCGGGCATCGGCGCACCGAGGTGGCGCTCGGCCTGTCCCGCGATCGCCTCGACGAGCTCACGCACGAGCGAGGCGACCTGGCGGGCGTGGTCGCGCAGGTAGGCGCGGAAGAGCGTGGCGACCTGGTCGTTGCGCGAACGGCCCGCGCGCAGGCGGCCGCCGAGGTCGGCGCCGAGGCGCTCCATGAGACCGCGCTCGAGCGCCGAGTGGACGTCCTCGTCGCCGGGCTCGGGACGGAACGCCCCCGACCGCACGTCGCCGTCGAGGGCGGCGATGCCGTCCATCATCGAGGTCAGGTCGTCGTCGGTCAGCAGGCCGGCGGAGTGCAGCACCCGGGCGTGCGCCCGCGAGCCGGCCAGGTCGTAGGGGGCGAGGCGCCAGTCGAAGTGCGTGGACCGCGACAGGGCCGTCAGCTCGGGCGACGGCCCCGAGGCGAACCGGCCGCCCCAGAGCCGCGAGTCGGCGGCCTCGACGTCGGTGGGGCCGGGCACGGCGGGCGTCAGGTCGGGAGAGTCAGTCATCGGTGGGCACCTTACGGGCGAGGGAGGTGAGGTGGGCGGCGAGGGCCTCGCCGCCGGCCGGGTCACGGGCGATCAGCATCACCGTGTCGTCACCGGCGATCGTGCCGAGCGTCTCGCTCATCTGCACGTGGTCGATCGCGGAGGCCAGGAACTGGGCGGCGCCCGGCGGGGTGCGCAGGACGACGAGGTTCGCCGAGGACTGCGACGAGACCAGCAGCTCGCGCAGCAGCCGCTGCAGCCGGACCTGGGCGGCCGACGAGTCGGGCGCCGCGCGGACGCTGCGGTCGCCGCCCTCGGAGGGCACGGCGTAGACGAGGCTGCCGTCGCCCTGGCGCACGCGCACCGCGTCGAGCTCGTCAAGGTCGCGCGACACCGTGGACGCCGTGGCCGTGACCCCGCGCTCGCGGAGCAGGTCGACGAGGTCGCCCTGCGAGCGCACGTCGCACGTGCCGAGCAGGTCGACGATCAGCGCCTGGCGCGCGGCCTTGGTGCCGGGGATCATGAGCGGACCTCGGTGTGGTCTCGATAGGCCGGCTCGTTCCTCGCCGAGCTACTCGACCACCGGGACCGTCCCGGTGATCGAGTGGCGGCGAGCGCAGCGAGACGTCGTATCGAGATCACGGGTGCTCCAGGAGCCAGGCGAGGATCGCCTTCTGGGCGTGGACCCGGTTCTCGGCCTCGTCCCACACGACCGACTGCGGGCCGTCGATGACGTCGGCGGCGATCTCCAGGCCACGGTAGGCCGGCAGGCAGTGCAGCACGATCGCCTCGGGATCGGCCTTGGCCAGGAGCTCGGCGGTGACGGAGTAGTCGCCGAACAGCGCGACCCGCTCGGCCTTCTCGTCCTCCTGGCCCATCGAGACCCACGTGTCCGTGATGACCACGTCGGCGCCGGCCACGGCGGTGGCCGGGTCGGCGGTGACGGCGACCGAGCCACCCGTCTGCGCGGCGATCCGCTCGGCGTCGGCGACGATCGCCGGGTCGGGCTGGAATCCCTCGGGAGCGCCCACACGCACGTGCATGCCCGCCGTGGCGCCACCGAGCAGGTAGGAGTGCCCCATGTTGTTGGCACCGTCACCGACGTAGGCGACCGTCAGTCCGGACAGCGCGCCCTTGTGCTCGATGACGGTGAGCCAGTCGGCCAGGATCTGGCACGGGTGGAAGTCGTCGGAGAGCGCGTTGACCACGGGCACGCCCGCGTGCTCGGCCATCTGCTCGAGGCCCGCCTGCGCGTAGGTTCGCCATACGACGGCGCTCGCCATCCGGCCGAACACGCGGGCCGTGTCGGCGATGGGCTCGCCGCGGCCCACCTGGGTGACGCCGGTGTCCATCACCACGGGGTTGCCGCCGAGGTCGGCGATGCCCACCGCGAAGGAGACCCGGGTGCGGGTGGACGACTTGTCGAACAGCACGACCACCGACTGCGGCCCGGTCAGCGGGCGGCGCGAGTACGGCTCGGCCTTGAGCTCGGCGGCGAGCGCCAACACCTCGGCCTGCTCGGCCGTACTCAGGTCGTCGTCCCGGAGCAGGTGTCTCGTCATGACGTCGCCTCCGTCAGAAGTGCATGGTACGGCGACGACGCCATGCCCGTGCTGATGTTCACTCGCTGGCGCTCGCTCATGCCAGCACCTCGTCGATGATCGTGGAGAGGGTGCGCACGGCGTCGGCCGCCTCGTCCTCACTGAGGACGAGCGGCGGCGCGAGCCTGAGGCGGTCGGGCGTGGGGGCGTTGATGATGAGACCGGCGTCGAGCGCGGCCTTCTGCACCTCGGCCGCGCGAGGCTCGCTCAGCACGACCCCCCGCAGCAGGCCGCGGCCGGTGACCGACTCGACCCGGGCGTTGAGGGAGAGGCCGTCGGCGAGCTGGTCGCCGCGGACGCGCGTGGCCTCCAGCAGCCCCCCGGACTCAATCGTCGAGATGACGGCCAGCGCCGCGGCCGTGGCCACGGGGTTGCCGCCGAAGGTGGTGCCGTGGTTGCCGGGACCGAGCAGGGTGGCCGCGTCGCCCAGCGCCACGCAGGCACCGATCGGGATGCCGCCGCCGAGGCCCTTGGCGAGGGTGACCAGGTCGGGGGTCACGCCGGACGGGGTGTGGCCGAACCAGTCGCCCGTGCGGCCCATGCCCGTCTGGACCTCGTCGAGCCACAACAGCGCGCCGTGCTCGGAGGTGATGCGGCGGGCCGCCGCGAGGTAGTCGGCCGGGGGCACGATGACACCGGCCTCGCCCTGGATCGGCTCGAGGATGACCGCGGCCACCGTGTCGTCGACGGCCGCGGCCAGCGCGTCGGCGTCGCCGTACGGCACCCAGCGGACGTCACCGGGCAGGGGCTCGAACGGCTCGCGGTAGGCGGCCTTCGAGGTCAGCGCGAGCGCGCCCATCGTGCGCCCGTGGAATGAGCCCTCGGCCGCCACGATCGTGGTGCGGCCCGTGCGACGGGTGGCCTTGAACGCCGCCTCGTTGGCCTCGGTGCCGGAGTTCGCGAAGAACACGCGACCCTCGCCGCCCAGGAGCCCGACCAGCCTCTCCGCGAGCTCGACCTGCGGGGCCGAGGCGAAGAAGTTGCTGATGTGCCCGAGGGTCTGCAGCTGCTGCGTGACCGCCTCGAGGATCGCCGGGTGCCCGTGACCGAGCGCGTTCACGGCGATGCCCGCGAGCAGGTCGAGGTACTTGTTGCCGTCGGCGTCCCAGACGTGGGACCCCTCGCCGCGCACGAGGACGCGCTGGGGGTCGCCGAACGTGTTCATCACGGCACCGCGGTAGCGCTCGGTCCACTCCGGGCCGCCGAGCCGGGGCTCACGGCCGTGGATGACGACTCCTTCGGGCAGGTTCACGACGTCTCCTTCGCGCTGGTCGTGTAGAGGGCGGAGCGGATCTTGGTCCGCGCACCGGCCAGCACCTGGGTGCCGACGCCCTCGTCGGTGAAGATCTCGAGCAGCACCGAGTGCGGCTCACGGCCGTCGACGACCGTGGCGCGCTTGACGCCGCCGCGGACCGCGTCGAGGCAGGCGGTCATCTTGGGGATCATCCCGCTGGCCAGCTCGGGCAGGATCGCCTCGAGAGACTCCGGGCTGATCTCGCCGATGACGTCGCTGCTGTTCGGCCAGTCGGCGTAGAGGCCCTCGACGTCGGTGAGCACGAGCAGCTTCTCTGCGCCGAGGGCGACGGCGAGCGCGGACGCGGCCGTGTCGGCGTTGACGTTCAGCACCTGGCCGTCGGCGTCGGGCGCGACGGTGGAGACCACGGGGATGCGGCCGGCCTCGATGAGGTCGATCACCGCCTCGGGGCGCACGCCCACGACCTCGCCCACCAGTCCGACGTCGACGGGCTCGCCGTCGACCAGGGGCATCGTCCGCTGGGCGCGGAACAGGCCGCCGTCCTCGCCGGACAGACCCACCGCGAGGTCGCCGTGCTGGTTCAGCAGGCCGACCAGCTCGGGACCGACCTGGCCCTTGAGCACCATGCGGACGACCTCGACCGCCTCAGGCGTCGTGACGCGCAGGCCGCCGCGGAACTCCGACTCGATCTGGAGCCGGTCGAGCATCGCGCTGATCTGCGGACCGCCGCCGTGCACGACGACGGGCTTGAACCCGGCGAGGCGCAGGAAGACGATGTCCTCGGCGAACGCGCGCTTGAGCTTGTCGTCGGTCATGGCGTTGCCGCCGTACTTCACCACCACGATCTTGCCGTGGTACGCCTTCAGCCACGGCAGGGCGTGGGCCAGCGTCGCGGCCTTCGTGGTGGCGGCGGCCCAGTCCTCGGGCGCCCATTCGGTCATGCTGTTGTCGCTCATGTGCTTCCTCAGGTCGAGTAGGCGGAGTTCTCGTGGACGTAGGCCTGGGTCAGGTCGTTCGTCCAGATGGTGGCGCTGTGGGGACCGGCCTTCAGGTCGATCGTGACGGTGACCGAGCGCGGCTCGAGGTCGACGAGGTCGATCGACTCCCCCACGCCGGAGTTGCGGCATACCCACACGTCGTTGACCGCGACATCGAGGTCGAGCGGGTCGAACGCGGCGGTCGTGGTGCCGGCCGACGCCAGGATGC
Organism: Aeromicrobium choanae; assembly: GCF_900167475.1. Taxonomy (NCBI): domain Bacteria; kingdom Bacillati; phylum Actinomycetota; class Actinomycetes; order Propionibacteriales; family Nocardioidaceae; genus Aeromicrobium; species Aeromicrobium choanae. Next base: position 277,010 of record NZ_LT796768.1, read on the forward strand.
GGCCCCAGTTCGGGTCCTTGCCGAAGATCGCGCACTTGAACAGGTTGCTGCGCGCGACGGAGCGGCCGACCTCCAGCGCGTCGTCCTCGCTCGCGGCGTTGATCGTGGTGATCGCGATCTCGTGGTCGGCGCCCTCGGCGTCGGCGAGCAGCTGCAGGGCGAGGTCGCGGCACACCGTGGTGAGGGCCTCGGTGAACTCGGCGACGTCCGGGGTGACCCCGGAGGCGCCGGAGGTCATCAGCAGCACCGTGTCGTTCGTGGACTGGCAGCCGTCGGAGTCGAGCCGGTCGAACGTCAGCGCCGTGGCCGACCGCAGCGCGGTGTCGAGCGTCGCGGAGTCGAGGTCGGCGTCGGTCGTGATGACGACGAGCATCGTGGCGAGCGCGGGCGCGAGCATGCCCGCGCCCTTCGCCATGCCGCCGATCACCCAGCCGTCGCCCTCGGCGGTGGCCTGCTTGTTGACCGTGTCGGTGGTCATGATCGCCGTGGCTGCGTCGAGGCCGCCGTCGGGCGACAGCGCGGCCACCGCGGCGTCCACCCCGGCCAGCACCTTCGGCTCGTCGAGGAGGCGTCCGATCAGGCCCGTCGAGCAGACCTGGACGTCGATCGCCCCGATGCCCAGGTGCTCCGCGACGCGCTCGGCGGTGCGGTGCGTGGCGGCGAAGCCCTCGGGGCCCGTGTAGCAGTTGGCGCCGCCGGAGTTCAGCACGATCGCCCGGGCGCTGCCGCCCTTGATCGCCTGCTCGCTCCAGATGACCGGGTGCGCCTTGCAGCGGTTCGAGGTGAAGACCGCGGCCGCGGCCGACGACGGGCCCTCGTTGACGACGAGGGAGATGTCGGGCTTGCCCGAGTCCTTGAGGCCCGCGGTGACACCCGCGGCCCGGAAGCCTTGCGCAGCAGTGACGCTCATGGCGCGACTCCGATCGTGGTGAGTCCGGTGGTCTCGGGCAGGCCCAGGGCGAGGTTCATCGACTGGATCGCGCCGCCCGCCGTGCCCTTGACGAGGTTGTCGATGGCCGTGACGGTGACGAGGCGACCGGCGCGCTCGTCCACCGCGAGCTGCACGTGGGCGACGTTCGCGCCCAGCGTGGCGGCCGTGGTGGGCCACTGGCCCTCGGGCAGGAGGTGGACGAACGGCTCGGCGCCGTAGGCCTTCTCGTAGACGGCTCGGGCGGCGTCGGCATCGACGCCCGGCGCCAGCCGCGCGGTGGCGGTGGCCAGGATGCCGCGCGCCATCGGCACGAGCGTGGGGGTGAACGAGATGGTGACCTCGTCGGCCCCGGCCCGGCCGAGGTTCTGGGCGATCTCCGGGATGTGCCGGTGCGTGCCGCCGACCCCGTAGGGCGAGGCGGAGCCGAGTCCCTCCGACGCCAGCAGGTGCGTCTTGAGCGCCTTGCCCGCTCCGGAGAAGCCGTTGGCGAGCACCGCGACGAGGTCGGTCGACTCGACGATCCCGGCGGCCACGGCGGGCTGCAGGCCCAGCGTGACGGCGGTGACGTTGCAGCCCGGCACGGCGATCCGGCGCACTCCCGCGAGCGCGTCGCGCTGGCGCGACGAGCCGGTGATCAGCTCGGGCATCCCGTACGGCCAGGTGCCCGCGTGGTCACCGCCGTAGTAGGCGGCCCAGTCGTCGGAGCTCTCGAGCCGGTGGTCGGCACCGCAGTCGATCACCAGGACGTCGTCCGGCAGCTGCGCGGCGACGGCTCCGGAGGCGCCGTGCGGCAGGGCCAGGAACACGACGTCGTGACCTGCAAGGTTATCGGCGGTGGTCTCGGCGACGATGCGGTCGGCCAGCGGGAGCAGGTGGGGCTGGTGCTCCCCGAACCGCGATCCCGCGCTGGACCCTGCGGTCAGCGCGCCGATCTCGACCTCGGGATGCGCCAGCAGCAGCCGGAGGACCTCTCCCCCGGCGTAGCCCGTGGCACCGGTGACGGCGACCTTGATCATGGCGATCAGTCCGTCCCGAACTCCATGGCGGCCGCGTCGAGCGCGACCTCCTCGTCACCCTCGACCGCCGGGTTGGCCTCGATGCGCATGGCACCGCCGGCCGGCAGCTCGCCGAACAGCGTGCCGTTCTCGACGAGGACCTGGCCCTGGTCGAGCGGCTGCGCGGCGTACATCTCGAGCTTGGCGCGCGAGTCGGCGATGTCGAGGTTGCGCATCGTCAGCTGACCGATCCGGTCGGTGGGACCGAACACGGCGTTCTCCGTGCGCTCCATCGAGAGCTTCTCCGGGTGGTAGGAGAAGTTCTGGCCCTGGGTGTCGAGGATCGTGTAGTCGTCGCCGCGCCGTAGCCGCAGCGTGACCGAGCCGCTGACGAGCGAGGCGATCCAGCGCTGGATCGACTCGCGCAGCATCATCGCCTGCGGGTCGAGCCACCGGCCCTCGTACATGAGCCGGCCCAGCCGGCGGCCGTGCGCGTGGTAGTTCGCGACGGTGTCCTCGTTGTGCACCGCGTTCACGAGCCGCTCGTAGGCGATCCACAGCAGCGCCATGCCCGGCGCCTCGTAGATGCCCCGGCTCTTGGCCTCGATGATCCGGTTCTCGATCTGGTCGGACATGCCCAGCCCGTGACGGCCGCCGATCGTGTTGGCCTCGTGGACGAGTGCCACGGGGTCGTCGAACCGGGTGCCGTTGATCGCGACCGGCCAGCCCTCCTCGAAGGAGATCGTGACGTCCTCGGAGTCGATGTCGACCGAGGAGTCCCAGAACTTCACGCCCATGATCGGGTCGACGGTCTCCAGCGAGACGTCGAGGTGCTCGAGCGTCTTCGCCTCGTGGGTGGCGCCCCAGATGTTCGCGTCGGTCGAGTAGGCCTTCTCCTGGCTGTCCCGGTAGGGCAGCTGGTGCTCGACGAGCCACTGGCTCATCTCGGTGCGGCCGCCCAGCTCGTGGACGAAGTCGGCGTCGAGCCACGGCTTGTAGACGCGCAGCTCGGGGTTGGCCAGCAGGCCGTAGCGGTAGAACCGCTCGATGTCGTTGCCCTTGAAGGTGGAGCCGTCGCCCCAGATGTTGACGCCGTCCTCGTGCATCGCGCGCACGAGCAGCGTGCCGGTGACGGCGCGGCCCAGCGGCGTGGTGTTGAAGTAGGTGCGGCCCGCGGACTTGATGTGGAAGGCGCCGCAGGCCAGCGCGGCCAGGCCCTCGTCGACGAGAGGACGCTTGCAGTCGATCGCGCGGGCCAGCTCGGCGCCGTACTCCATGGCGCGGCCGGGGACGCCGGAGATGTCCGGCTCGTCGTACTGGCCGAGATCGGCGGTGTAGGTGCAGGGGACGGCGCCCTTGTCGCGCATCCACGCGACGGCGACGGACGTGTCGAGTCCGCCGGAGAAGGCGATGCCGACGCGCTCGCCGACGGGGAGACTGGTGAGGACCTTGGACATGCGGAACATTCTTGCACATCTCTGCAATTCTTTGCAGACGGGGTCCGGTCCCGCTCCCCTAGTATCCGGCCATGGCCCGTCTCGTGCTCCGCCTGGTGACCGCCGTCATCCTCGTGGGCGTCCTGCTCGTCCCCGCCCTCGCGACGATGTCGAACTCCGCGAGCAGCAGCGTGGCCGATCCGGTGACCATCACGTCCTACCGTGCCACGTACGACGTCGACGAGGACGGCACCCTGAACGCCACCGAGACGATCACCGCCGACTTCCCGTGGGGTCGTCACGGGATCTTCCGCTACTGGGACCTGGCCGACCGCGCCGACCACACGGTCCGCTACCGGCCGCGCGACGTGAGCATCCGGCTCGACGGCGACTCCGTCGAGGTCGACCGCTCGTGGGAGCAGGGACGGCGCTTCCGGGTGGCGCGCATCGGCAGTGCCGACCAGTACCTCTCCCCCGGCCCGCACACCTACACGATCAGCTACCGGATCGACGGCGTCCTCGCCCCGAACCCCGAGCGCGTGGCCGACGCCAACGCCAGCTGGACCGGGGGCGACGCCGACCGCTCGGAGTTCGTCTGGCAGGTCGTCGCCGCCGGCTGGAGCATGCCGATCCGCGAGGCCGAACTCACCGTCAACCTGCCCGCCGTCACCGATCGCCTGGAGTGCTCGATCGGCGACGGGCGCCCGTGCACGGTGCAGGGCGAGGGCACCACCGCACTGCGGATCAGCGCCACCGACCTGCCGCCGAACACCTCGGTCCTGCTCCGCGCCGCGATGGACCAGCCGGCCCCCGATCGCGGCCAGGTGCCCTGGTCGATCGGCTGGGACCGGCTGTTCGGGACGACCCTGCCGCCGTTCCTCGTGGCGCTCGCGCTCGCCGCCCTCGCGTTCGCGGTGGGCTACGTGCTCGACCGGCTGTCGCGTGAGCGCCGCCCCGGGCTCCCGGTGATGTTCGAGCCGCCCGCGGGGCTCGGCCCGGTGCAGGCGGCGTACATCGTGGACGAGCGGGTCCCTCGACGCGCCCTCACAGCGACGCTCCTGCACCTGGCCGAGCAGGGTCACGTCACCCTCCACCAGAACGACGGGAACTGGACCGTCAAGGGCACTCTCGCGAACGACGCCTGGGACACCCTCGACCCCGTGGCTCGCCACGTCGTCTCGGGTCTGGGGCTCCGCGGCCAGAACGGCCCGACCTTCAGCGCGAATGGGTCCGTCAGCTCGGGCAAGAAGCTGTCCGCCGTGACGTCCGCGATTCCCGGGGTGACCCGGGCGTGGGCGACCACCACGGGCGCGACCGTCCCGGCCCGCCGCGAGTGGACGTGGCGGGTGCTGTTCGGCATCGCCGTCGCGGCCGTCGTCGTCGGGACGTTCCTCGGCGTCACCGGGATCTACCTGCTGCCGTTCGCCGCGTTCGCCGTCGGCGCGGTCGGGGTCCTGATGCCGGGCGCGGGGTCACGCCGCACCGCCCAGGGCCGTGACCTGTGGTCGCGCGCCGGCGGGTTCGAGCGCTTCCTGGGCACCGACGCGTCGCAGGACCGCTTCGACTTCAGCGGCCGCCAGGACCTGTACACCGCCTACATCCCCTACGCCGTCGCCTTCGGGGTCGCCGACCGTTGGGCCCGCAAGTACGAGGTCGCGACGGGACAGGCCGCGCCGCTGCCGGTCTGGTACGCCGGCGGGGGCCATCACACCCCGGCGGGAAGCGCTCTCGGCGGAGATCCGTTCAGCGACTTCGAGCGCGCTGTCGCCAGCTCCATCAGCGCCTACACGGCGAGCCAGGCGTCGTCCTCCTCCGGCAGCAGCGGTGGTGGCGGCGGCGGAGGAGGCGGGTTCAGCGGCGGTGGCGGCGGCGGTGGCGGCGGCGGCTCGTGGTGATCGTCACGTTCGCGGCCGGGCCCGCCGGCCGCGCCAGTAGAGTCTCGACCAGTTCCCGACTTCGGAGGTACCCGTGCTGATCTGGATCATCGTCGCGATCGTCGTCGCCGTCGCGCTGTTCGGGGTCGTCGCCTTCAACCGCCTGCGCACGGCCGACATCGGCGCGCAGGAGGCCCTCGGCGGCATCGACGTGCAGCTGACCCGTCGCGCCGACCTCATCCCGAACCTGGTCAGCACGGTCAAGGGCTACGCGGCCCATGAGCGCGGCGTCTTCGAGGAGGTCACCGCGGCCCGCGCCGGCGTGCAGCAGGCCGCCGGCTCCGGCTCGGTGGAGCAGCGCGCCACGGCCGAGGTGCGGCTCGAGCGCGCACTCGTGGACGTCATGGCCGTGGCCGAGGCGTACCCCGACCTCAAGGCCTCGGCGAACTTCCAGCAGCTCCAGTCCGAGCTGAGCGACACCGAGAACAAGCTGTCGTTCGCCCGCCAGTACTACAACGACGCGGTCCGCGCGCTCAACGAGCTGGTCCGCACGATCCCCTGGATGTTCTTCTCCGGCCTCGCCGGCGTCAAGGAGCGCACCTTCTACGACGCCCCGGCCGGCCAGGAGACCCCGCCGACCGTGCAGTTCTGACGGATCTCGATATGCCGCTCGCTGCGCTCGCGAGCTACTCGATCACCGGCACGGGAGCCGCGTAGCCCTCGCGAACTACTCGATCACCGGCCCGGTGGTCGAGTAGCTGGGCGAGGAACGAGCCCGCGTATCGAGACCAGTGGAGAGGTCAGACCGCGCGGGTCATCCAGCCGTGGCGGTCCTCGGCGCGGCCGTACTGGATGTCGACGAGAGCTCCGCGGATGTCGGCGGTCACCTTGCCCGGCTCGCCCTCGGCGCTGACGACCTCACCACCGTCCCACTTGAGCTTCCCGACCGGGGTCACGACGGCGGCCGTGCCACACGCGAAGACCTCGGTGATCGTGCCGTCGGCCACGCCGTCGCGCCAGTCGTCGATCGAGACCTTGCGCTCGATCACGTCGTGGCCGAGGTCCTGCGCGATGGTGAGGATCGAGTCGCGGGTGATCCCCTCGAGGATCGAGCCGCTCAGCTCGGGCGTGACGATCGACCCGTCGGAGTGGACGAAGTAGAGGTTCATGCCACCGAGCTCCTCCACCCACCGGTGCTCCACCGAGTCCAGGAACGCGACCTGCGCGCACCCGTGCGAGGCCGCCTCCTGCTGGGGCAGCAGGCTCGCGGCGTAGTTCCCACCGCACTTGGCAGCACCCGTGCCACCGGCGCCCGCGCGGCTGTACTCGCTGGACAGCCAGATGTCGACCGGCTTCACGCCCTCGGCGAAGTACGCCCCGGCCGGCGACGCGATCACCGAGTAGGTGACGTGCTGGCTGGGCCGGACACCGAGGAAGACCTCGGACGCGAACATGAAGGGCCGCAGGTAGAGGCTGCGCTCCTCACCCGTGGGCACCCACGCGCGGTCGGCCTCGATGAGCGCCTTCACCGAGCCGGTGAACCACTCGATCGGCAGCTGCGGCAGCGCCAGCCTCGCGGCGGACCGCTGCATGCGCGCCGCGTTCGCCTCGGGACGGAACAGCCACACCGAGTCGTCGGCGTGGGCGTAGGCCTTGAGCCCCTCGAAGATCTCCTGCGCGTAGTGCAGGACCGCGGTGGCCGGGTCGAGGGACAGCGGGCCGTACGGCACGACGCGGGGGTCGTGCCAGTCCTGCTCGGGAGTCCACTCGGTCAGGAACATGTGGTCGGTGAAGTGGTTGCCGAAGCCGGGATCGGCGAGGATCCCGGCGCGCTCGGCGGAGCTGCGCGCGTTCGGACTGGTCTCGATCCGGGGGGTGAACGCGGGGGTGGTCATGGCGGACACGATAGTCCTTTCGGTGGTGGAGGGGATGGTCGTCAGGCGACCGGTACCGCTCCGGCCACGCGCGACGCGATGGCCTCCCCCACCTCCTGCGTGGACCGCGGCTGACCGTCGCGCGCGGCGATGTCGGCCTCGACGGCCTCGGTGATCCGCTGGGCCTGCTCGGCGTGGCCGAGGTGCTCCAGCAGCAGGCCGGCCGACAGGATCGCGGCGGTCGGATCGGCCTTGGACTGGCCCGCGATGTCGGGCGCCGAGCCGTGGACGGGCTCGAACATGCTGGGCGACGTGCGGTCGGGGTTCACGTTGCCGCTCGCGGCCAGGCCGATGCCACCGGTGATGGCGGCGGCGAGGTCGGTGAGGATGTCGCCGAACAGGTTGTCGGTGACGATCACGTCGAAGCGCGCCGGGTCGGTCGCCAGGAAGATCGTGGCGGCGTCGACGTGCAGGTAGTCCACCGAGACGTCGGGGAACTCGGCGGCGACGGCGTCGACCGTGCGGCTCCACAGGTGACCCGCGTGGACGAGCACGTTGTTCTTGTGCACGAGCGTCAGCTTGCGGCGCGGGCGCGCCTGCGCGCGGGCGAAGGCGTCGCGGACGACGCGCTCGACACCGAAGGCCGTGTTGAGGCTGACCTCGGTGGCGACCTCCTGGGGCGTGCCGACGCGGATCGCGCCGCCGTTGCCCACGTAAGGACCCTCGGTGCCCTCGCGGACGACGACGAAGTCGATGTCGCCCGGGTCGGCCAGCGGGGTCGGGACGCCGGGGAACAGCTTCGACGGCCGCAGGTTGACGTAGTGGTCCAACTCGAACCGCAGCCGCAGCAGCAGGCCGCGCTCCAGCACGCCCGAGGGGACGGACGGGTCGCCGACGGCGCCGAGCAGGATCGCGTCGTGCCCGCGAATCTCCTCGAGCACGGAGTCCGGAAGGGTCTCGCCGGTGGCGTGCCACCGGCGAGCACCGAGGTCGTACGCCGTGCGCTCGAACGTGAGTCCGGCGTCCTGCGCGACGACGTCGAGAACCTTCAGGGCCTGGTCGGTGACCTCGGGGCCGATGCCGTCACCGGCAACGACCGCGAGCGAGTAGGAGCTGGTCATGGGTCCATCCTAGAACTGTCGATCTCAGATACTGAAACTCGGGTCTCGCGATCCGGTCATCAGTTGTCGTCGGGCGTCCCATCGAATTCGGCGTCGTCGCGCAGGTGCGCGGGTCCCCATTCGATGGCGATGGTCGGGTCGAACATGAGAGCTCCTCTGAAGTGGCAGTGGTGTGGTCGGTGCGGGATCCGACGGGACCGACGACCCTGCGGGGCCACGTGCTGCGACGGGTGACGTCGATCAGCGTTTCAGAGGAGAGAACCAGGTCCTGGTCCAGAACATCTGCTGCAGAGTCGTCGAGCCAACGCCGAAACTCCGCGGCAGGTGTGGCCCTAGGAGGTCCTGCCGCGGCAAGCGATGAGTACGAGCTGCTTCCGCATGGCCGCGAGCATACACGGCGATTCGGGCCGCTGTCAGGGGGTCGGGGCGTCTCAGCGATCGACCATGGCCGCCAGGGCGCGGATGACGTGGAACACTGGCCCCATGAGCGCACCGGCTGAGGTCCCCGATCTGGTCGCGCGCGCCCTGGACCTGTCCCGGCGCCGTGGCTTCATCACCTCGACGCGCAGTGAGACGGGCCGCCTGCTGGCGACCCTGGCCGCCACCCGCCACGGCACCCTCGCCGAGCTCGGCACCGGCTGCGGAGTCGGCTCGGCCTGGCTCTCCAGCGGTGCCCCGAAGGGCGCCCACATCGTCACTGCCGAACTCGATCCCGGGCTCGCCGAGGACGTGCAGGGCATCTTCCACGACGCCGCGAACGTCGAGGTGACCTGCGGCGACTGGACCGTGCTGGAGCAGTACGCCCCGTTCTCGTTGCTGTTCGTCGACGTCCGCGACGTGATGGCCAGCATCGACGTCCTGGCCGACCTGCTCGAGCCCGGCGGGATCGCGGTGCTCGACGACTTCGTGCCCTCGCCCTTCTGGCCGCCGATCGTCGACGGTCAGGTCGACTCCGTGCGCGAGCAGTGGCTCACCGACGAGCGCTTCATCGCCGTCGAGATGCTCATCGACCCCGACGCGAGCCTCATCATCGCCACGCGACGCTGACGTCGCCCCTCGCCGCCTGACCCTTCCCTCCCCTAGTCTCGGCCCCAGAGGGTCATTGAGGCCCCGACGGAAGGAAGCACCATGTCCGATCCGACCCCCACCTACACCAGCGCACCGCGCCACAAGGGAGTTCGCACCGTCGGACTGCTCTCGATCATCGCCGGACTCGTCCTCATCGTTGCCGGAGCCGCCACGTGGTGGGTGGTGACCGACCAGCTCGCCGCCCAGAACATCACCGTGTCCGAGGACGCCGACTGGTTCGGTGGAGACCAGGTCAACGGCCCGCTCACCGCCTACTCCCAGGCCCAGATCATCGACAAGCACGCCCTCGAGGCGACCGGCGGCAAGACGTACGCCGAGCTCGAGCAGGACGACCCGCTGCGCGAGACCGCGATGAACGCCTCGTTCCTGCGTGCCTCGCTGTTCACGTCCGTCGTGGCCTACGGCGTGGCCCTGTTCGCCGCGGGCATGGGACTGATGTGGATCCTGATGGGCTGGTCGCTGCGCAAGCTCACGACCTGACCCGGGGTCACGCGGGGGCCGGCTCGGCGGCCGGCGCCCTGCGGACCTCGAACCAGGGCAGGAAGAGCTGCACGATCGGTCCGATCGCCAGCGCGTAGAGCACCGTGCCGACGCCGACGGTGCCGCCGAGCGCGAAGCCGGTGACCAGCACCGCGACCTCCAGTCCGGTGCGCACGAGGCGGACGCTCGCACCCGTGCGGCGGACGATCCCCGTCCACAGCCCGTCGCGAGGACCCGGACCGAGGCCGGCGCCGACGTACATCGCGCCGGCCAGGCCGTTGCCCACGATGCCGGCCAGGAGCATGACCACGCCGGTCGCGAGGCTGGACGCCTCCGGGAGCATCGCGAGCGTGACGTCGGCGGCGACCCCGATCACCAGGACGTTCGCGATGGTGCCGATCCCGGGTCGCTGACGCAAGGGAATCCAGGCCAGCAGCACCAGGGCACCGACCACGATCACGACCTGCCCGAAGGTCAGGTCGACGTGGTGCGTCACGCCCTCGTGGAAGACGTCCCACGGGTCGAGGCCCAGACCCGCGCGCACCATCAGGGCCATGGTCGCGCCGTAGAGCCACAGGCCCACCATCAGCTGCACGAGGCGGCGCGTCATCGACGTCCCCCGGCGTGGCGGGCGATCGGCGCGTTCGGGATGCGACGCAGGCCGTCGCGGCGAACGGTCCGGACGGTGGCGACGGAGCCCCACACGGCGAGGGCGACCAGGAGGATGCACAGGATCACCCTCTCACTGTGCGCCTGATTGGACTTCATTTCCATGGCCAATTCTGCGAAAGTGGCCTCATGGCATCTGCACCGTCCCTGTCCGCGCGCCGTCTCGCCGCGATGCTCGGCCCGTCCGAGGCCGGCTCGGGCCCGGCGTACCGCCGCCTCGCCACCCAGATCCGCGGGGCCGTGATGGACGGGCGCATCCCCACCGGGACGACGCTGCCCAGCGAACGATCGCTCGCCGAGGCGACGGGCCTGAGCCGCACCACCACCACCCGCGCCTACGAGGTCCTGCGCGAGAGCCGGCTCGTCCGCACCCGCCAGGGCTCGGGCACCACGGTCGAGCTGCCCGTCGGAGCAGCGGGCTCGACCAGCATGCTCGCCCGGTCGCCGCGCCACGACGGCATCGCCCTCACCGCTGCGGCCTCCGAGGCGCCCGACGGCTTCGCCGCCCTCATCCAGCGCGCGATGACGAGTCTGCCGGCCGTGCTGGCCACCGACGGCTACCTGCCTGACGGCCTCCCCGTGCTGCGCGAGCGCCTCGCCGCGCGCTACACCCGCCACGGGCTGCCCACCGACCCCGAGCAGATCGTCGTGACCACGGGAGCTCAGAGCGCGCTGTCGCTGCTGGTCTCGGTGCTCGTGAGGCCACGGGACCGGGTCCTGGTGGAGGGATGCGGTTACCCGCACTCGTTCGACCTCGTGTCGCGCGCCGGTGCGCGCCTGCTGCCGCTCCCGGCCGGGGTCGACCCCTGGCCCGTGGAGGAGATCGCGCGCCTCGCCCCGGTCGCCTCCTTGGCGCTCCTGGTGGTGGACTTCCACAACCCGACCGGGCAGCTCATGCCCTCGTCCACGCGTCGCGAGGTGGCAGGGATCCTCCAGCGCGCCGGCGTCACCACGATCATCGACGAGACCCTGCGCGACGTGAGCCTCGGCGACACGCCCCTCCCCGAGCACTACGCCGTGCACGACCCCGGCGCCGTCCTCGTGGGATCGGCGGCCAAGTCCTTGTGGGGCGGCCTGCGCATCGGCTGGATCCGGGCCCCGAGGAGCCTGGTCCCCCGCCTCGTGCAGGCGCGGATGATCCGCGACCTCGGCACGGCCGCGCTGGACCAGCTCGTCATGGCCACGGCGCTGGAGGACGGCGACCTCGACCTGAGGACCCGGAAGGCCGACCTGCGCCACCGGCGCGACACCCTCCTGGCCGCGGTGGAGGCCAGGCTTCCCGACTGGTCGGTGACGCGTCCCGAGGGCGGCCTCACGTGCTGGGCGACCCTTCCGGCCCCGCTCAGCTCGGCCCTCGTCGCCGTCGCCGAGGACGAGGGCCTCACCCTCACGCCGGGCCCGCGGTTCTTCGTCGCCACCCCGGCAGCCGGCGAGCGCCGGCTGCGCCTGCCCTACGCCCTCGCCCCCGACCTGCTCGAGGACGCCGTGGCGCGCCTGGCCCGCGCGTGGGACCGGGTCACGAGCGGCCAGTCGGGCACCGCACGCGACCCCGACGCGGTCGACCTCATCGCCTGACGGGCATCCCGTCGTGTTGCGGGGTCCCTCCCGACCCCGCAAAGTGCTGTGCAGGCCATCGCCCCGCCGGGGCACGACCCGCGGAGGAGCAGCGCATGGATGTCCTGAGGAAGAAGAACGTCGACGACGTCATCCACCAGAACGACGAGCTGCCCGAGGGCGCCGCCGAGGAGCACGGCCGGCTGAAGAAGCACCTCGGACCGATCGACCTCATCGGCTTCGGCATCGGCATCGTCATCGGCACGGGCATCTTCACCCTCACCGGCCTGCAGGCGAAGGAGAACGCCGGCCCGGCCGTGATGATCTCGTTCCTCATCGCCGGAGCCGTCGCCCTGATGGCCGCGCTCTGCTACGCCGAGCTGGCCTCCGCCGTGCCGACGGCGGGCAGCTCCTACACGTACAGCTACACGACGATCGGCGAGATCTTCGCCTGGATCATCGCGTGGGACCTCATCCTGGAGTTCGCCCTGGGATCGGCGGTGGTCGCGCGCGGCTGGTCGGGCTACGTCGCCGGTGTCTTCGACCTGCCCGAGAAGTGGTTCGCCGAGGAGGGCTCCGTCGTGAACGTCGGGGCGATCTTCATCGTCCTGCTACTCGGTTGGGTCGCCATGCGCGGCATCCGCGAGTCGGCCTGGGTGACCAACGGCCTCGTCGTCATCAAGGTCCTGGTCTGCCTCTTCGTGATCGCGGTCGGAGCGTTCTACGTCAACACCGGCAACCTCGTGCCCTTCATCCCGGACTCGCAGCCTCCCGCCGGCGACTCCTCCAGCAGCCTGCACGCGCCGCTGTGGCAGTTCCTCTCGGGCGTCGAGCCGGCGACGTTCGGCGTCACCGGCATCTTCGTGGCCGCGGCCGTGGTCTTCTTCGCGTACTCGGGCTTCGAGGCCGTGGCCAACCTGGGCGAGGAGACCCGCAAGCCCGAGCGCGACATGCCGCTGGGCCTGCTCGGCACGCTGGCGATCTGCACGGCGCTCTACGTCGGCGTGTGCATCGTGATCACCGGCATGGTGCACTACTCCGACCTGTCGGAGGGTGACGCCGTCGCCGACGTGTTCGACCAGGTGGGCCTCGAATGGGCGGGCATCCTCATCGGCGTGGCCGCGATCGCCGGCCTGACCTCGGTGATCCTGGTCGATCTCGTGGCCATGCCGCGGATCGGCTTCGCGCTGGCCCGTGACGGCCTGCTCCCCGAGGCCTTCCGGCGCATCCACCCGACGTGGGGCACCCCCGTGCTGATGACCGGGCTGACGGTGGTGGCCGTGGCCCTGCTCGCCGGGTTCGTGCCGATCTCGGTGCTGGCCGAGATGGTGAGCATCGGCACGCTCTTCGCCTTCGTCGTGGTGGCGATCGCGGTGATCGTGCTCCGGCGCACCCAGCCCGACATGAATCGTCCGTTCCGCACGCCGTGGGTGCCGTTCCTGCCCATCGTCACGGTGGCGTCCTGCATCGGCCTGATGGCGAGTCTCAAGGTGGATACGTGGCTGCGCTTCATCGTGTGGCTGCTGCTGGGCTTCGTCGTCTACTTCGCCTACGGCTACCGGCACTCGCGGCTGAACCGCGCCCGCGAGGGTGATCCCGCGTGAGCGTCGTCGTCGGCTTCGGCAGCGACACCAGGAGCCTCGCCGCCCTCGACCTGGCCGCCGAGTTCGCCCGCACCACGGGCGAGGAGCTCGTCATCACGAGCGTCGTCCAGGACAGCTGGGACTCGCTGCGCGACTTCGCCGGCGTGGACGACGAGTGGCGCCGGTCCGTCCGGGACCAAGCGGGTGAGGCGTTGGCGACGGCGCGCGAGCACCTCGGCGACGAGGCCGAGGTGGTGACGGTCTCGCGCACGGCGTCGTCCGTGCCGCAGGCGCTGCTGGACGAGAGCCGCGCTCGGGGCGCGCGCCTCGTGGTGGCCGGATCGGCCTCGCACGGCGCGCTCGGGCGGATCGCCTTCGGCAGCACCAACGGCCGTCTCGCGCACAGCTCGGCGATCCCGGTGGCGCTGGCGCCGCGCGGCTTCCACGCCCACGAGGGCGGCATCGAGCGCCTCGTCGTGGCGGTCGACCCCACCGCCTCCGACGCCACTCTGGACGCACCGATCGCCGCGCTCGCGACCTGGCTCGGCGTCCCGGTGGAGATCGTGACGTTCGCCGTGCGGAGCGGCTCGCGGACCGCGTTCGCGGCGTTCTCCGACCAGGGCGTCCGCGAAGCCTGGTCGACGCTCGTGCGCACGCACCAGGAGCAGCTGGCCGAGGGCATCCGGAGGCAGGCGCCGGAGGTGGAGGTCACGACCACGCAGGTCACCTCCGCCGAGCGCTGGTCACTGGCACTGGAGTCCTTCGAGTGGCGTCCCGGCGACCTACTGGCGGTCGGGTCGAGCCGTCACGGTCCGGTGGCCCGGGTCTTCATGGGCTCCACCGCGACGCGGATCGTCAACCACAGCCCCGTTCCGGTGATCCTGCTCCCCCGGCCTCGCGCTCAGGCCTCCTGACCGCCCAACGCACGAACGCGGCGCCCCGCACCGACGTGAGTCGGACGGGACGCCGCGCTGGGCGACGGGACGAGGCTCAGCGAGCCGCGCTGCCCTCGGTGTAGTCGTCGTCGGCCTGCTTCCACGAGAAGTGCGAGCGCAGGGCCTTGCCGGTGGCCTCGATCGGGTGACCGGCCTCCTTCTCGCGCAGCTCGAGGAACTCCTTGCCGCCGTTGTCCTGGTCGGCGATGAAGCGCTCGGCGAAGGCACCGGACTGGATGTCGCCCAGCACCTGAACCATGCGCTCCTTCACACCGGCGTCGATGACGCGCGGGCCGGAGACGTAGTCGCCGTACTCGGCGGTGTCGGAGATGCTCCAGCGCTGCTTGGCGATGCCGCCCTCCCACATGAGGTCGACGATGAGCTTGAGCTCGTGCAGCACCTCGAAGTAGGCGATCTCGGGCTGGTAGCCGGCCTCGGTGAGCGTCTCGAACCCGGCCTGGACCAGGTGGGACACGCCGCCACACAGCACGGCCTGCTCGCCGAAGAGGTCGGTCTCGGTCTCCTCGGTGAACGTGGTCTTGATGACGCCGGCGCGCGTGCCGCCGATGCCCTTCGCGTAGGAGAGCGCGAGGTCCCAGGCCTGGCCCGAGGCGTCCTGCTCGACCGCGATGATGTCCGGGATGCCACGGCCGGCGACGAACTCACGACGCACGGTGTGACCGGGGGCCTTCGGGGCGACCATGATGACGTCGACGCCCTCGGCCGGCTTGATGTAGCCGAAGCGGATGTTGAAGCCGTGGCCGAACACCAGCGTGTCGCCGGCGGTCAGGTTCGGGGCGATCGACTCGGTGTAGACGTGACGCTGCACCTGGTCGGGCGTGAGGATGACGATGACGTCGGACTCCTCGACCGCCTCGGCGACCGGGAGGACGCGCAGGCCCTCGGCCTCGGCCTTCGCCTTGCTCTTGCTGCCTTCGGCCAGGCCGATGCGGACGTCGACACCCGAGTCGCGCAGGTTGAGCGCGTGGGCGTGACCCTGGCTGCCGTAGCCGATCACGGCCACGTTCTTGCCCTGGATGAGGGACAGGTCGGCGTCGTCGTCGTAGAACAGTTCAGCCACGATGGGGTTCTCCTTGGTTGAGGGTCGAAGGCGCAGGTGCGTGCGCCGGCGCAGTACTGGGGTGGGGTCAGCCCGCGGCGGTGCCGGGGACGGTGCGCAGCGTGCGGTCGGTGATCGACCGCGAGCCGCGCCCGATCGCGACGCGTCCGGACTGGGCGATCTCGCGGATGCCGAAGGGCTCGAGAACGTTGAGCATCGCGGTGAGCTTGCCGGCGTCGCCCGTGGCCTCGATCGTGACCGACTCCTGGGCCACGTCGACGACCTTGGCGCGGAACAGCTGCACGGTCTCGAGGACCTGGCCGCGGGTCTGCTGGTCGGTCTTGACCTTGATCAGCATCAGCTCGCGCTCGACGGCGTTGCCGGAGTCGAGCTCGACGATCTTGAGGACGTTGACCAGCTTGTTGAGCTGCTTCGTGACCTGCTCGAGCGGCAGCTCCTCGACGTTCACGACGATGGTCATGCGCGAGATCTCGGGGATCTCGGTGGGACCGACCGCGAGGGAGTCGATGTTGAAGCCGCGCCGCATGAACAGGCTCGACACGCGAGCCAGGACGCCGGGCGTGTTCTCGACGAGCACGCTGAGGGTGTGTTGGGGCATCAGAGGTCCTCGTCTTCCCATTCGGGGGCGAGATCGCGAGCGATCTTGATGTCGTCGTTGCTCGTGCCGGCGGCGACCATGGGCCAGACCATCGCGTCGCGCTCGACGACGAAGTCGATCACGACGGGCACGTCGTTGATGCTCATCGCCTTCGCGATGACCTCGTCGAGCTCGTCCTCGCTCTCGCAGCGCAGGCCCACGCAGCCGTAGGCCTCGGCGAGCTTGACGAAGTCGGGGATCCGGCGGGCGCCGATCGACTCCGGCCCGGTGTTCAGGTCGGTGTTGGAGTAGCGGCTCTCGTAGAAGAGGGTCTGCCACTGGCGCACCATGCCCAGCGAGGAGTTGTTGATGACCGCGACCTTGATCGGGATGCCCTCGATCGCGCAGGTGGCCAGCTCCTGGTTGGTCATCTGGAAGCAGCCGTCACCGTCGATGGCCCACACGACGCGATCGGGATCGCCGACCTTGGCGCCCATCGCGGCCGGGACGCCGTAGCCCATCGTGCCGGCGCCGCCGGAGTTGAGCCACTGGCGCGGGCGCTCGTACTGGACGTAGTGCGCGGCCCACATCTGGTGCTGGCCGACGCCCGCGGTGTAGATGGCCTCGGGACCGGCGGCCGCGCTGATGCGCTCGATCACCGTCTGCGGCGCGAGGCCCTCGGCGGGCTTGTCGTACGCGACCGGGAACTGCGCCTTCGCGTTGAGGATGTACTCGCGCCACGCGGTGTAGTCGCCCGTGAGTCCGTCGTCCTGCGACTGCTTCTGCAGGGCACGGATGAGGTCGGCGATGACCTCGCGGGCGTCGCCCACGATCGGCACGTCCGCGACGCGGTTCTTGCTGATCTCGGCCGGATCGATGTCGGCGTGGATCACCTTGGCGTCGGGCGCGAACGTGTCGAGGTTGCCGGTGACGCGGTCGTCGAAGCGCGCGCCCAGGGTGATGAGCAGGTCGGAGCGCTGGAGGCCGGCGACCGCGGCCACCGTGCCGTGCATGCCCGGCATGCCCAGGTGCAGCTCGTGGGAGTCGGGGAACGCGCCGCGCGCCATCAGCGTGGTGACGACCGGGATCTGGGTCAGCTCGGCGAGCATCTTGAGCTCGGCCGACGCGTCGGCCTTGATGACGCCGCCGCCGACGTAGAGGATCGGCTTCTTGGCCTCGGCGATGAGGCGGGCGGCCTCGCGGACCTGCTTGTTGTGCGGGCGTGTGGTGGGGCGGTAGCCCGGCAGCGCGAGCTCGTGCGGCCACTCGTGGGTGGTGACGGCCTGGAGCGCGTCCTTGGCGACGTCGACCAGCACGGGGCCGGGACGGCCGGTGGAGGCGATGTGGAAGGCCTCGGCCACGACGCGCGGGATCTCGGCCGGGTCGGTGACCAGGAAGCTGTGCTTGGTGATCGGCATCGTGATGCCGCGGATGTCGGCCTCCTGGAAGGCGTCCGAGCCGATGACGCTGCTGGCGACCTGGCCGGTGACCGCGACGATCGGCACCGAGTCGAGGTAGGCGTCGGCGATCGCGGTGACGAGGTTCGTGGCGCCGGGGCCGGAGGTGGCCATGCAGACGCCCACCTTGCCGGTGGCCATCGCGTAGCCCTGCGCGGCGTGGCCGGCGCCCTGCTCGTGACGGACCAGCACGTGGCGGATCGAGGAGTCGTACAGCGGGTCGTAGGCGGGCAGGATCGCGCCTCCGGGAATCCCGAAGATGACCTCGACCCCGGCCTTTTCCAGCGATCGGACGAGGCTCTGCGCCCCGGTCATCGTCTCCGGTGCCGTCTCGGTCATGGCCCTACCCGTCTCGTCTGCCGGCCACCCCGTGATCGCGGCCGGTGCTCGGTTCCCCATCGTATTCCCTGCTCCTTCTCGTCCATTCATCGCATGAAAAAACCCTCGGCCGTGAGGCGACGAGGGCGAGACGCGCGGCGAAGTGCCGTGCGTCAGTGGACTACGAGGAGCAGCGCATGCATGGAACCAGTGTGCGCCGCGGACGCGAAGTGGTCAAGTATTGAGACTCGGCGTCCACCATGCGGACACGAGGTGTGGTCAGTGGAGGCGTTCGACGGTCTCCGGAGGCAGGCTCCGGTCGGCGTAGACGAGGCGGACGCCGCCGGGGACGTCGCGGTCGGGACCTCGCCACACCTGCTCCAGCCCGGCCCGCTCGGCGGTGCGTCGCGACGCCTCGTTGTGGTCCAGCAGGTAGGCCACGACCGGGGTCTCGGCGTCGTATGCGGTGGCCGCCTCGATCGCGGCGCGCACGAGCTCGGCGGCGTATCCCTGGCCCTGGTGGTCCGGGGCCAGGCGGTAGTAGAGGTTCCAGGTGCCGGTGGGCCGCAGCCGCACTCCCCCGATGCCCACCAGGTCACCATCGTCGCGCCGCCGGGCGGTCCAGTAGCCGAGGCCGTCCCGCTCCCAGTCCGCCGTGTAGGCCTCGAGGTCGGCCCGGGTCCGCTGCTCGGTGGTGTGCACGCCCGACGGCAGGTGCGTCCAGACCCGCGGGTCCGCGTGCAGCGTGTGGAGCTCGGCCAGGTCCGCGAACGACACCGCGGTCAGGTCGAGCCGCTCGGTGGTCAGGTGCTGGTAGTTCACCGGCTCACCATGGAAATGGTTCGAAGTCCTTCAGGAAGACGCCGTGGAGGTCGACGCCCTCCTCGCCCTGGACGATCGGGTCGTAGACGCGGGCGGCACCGTCGACGAGGTCGAGCGGGGCCTTGAATCCCTCCTGGGCGAGGCGCTGCTTCGTCACGTGGGGGCGCTCGTCGGTGATCCAACCGGTGTCGACGGCGGTCATCAGGATCTGGTCGGCCTCGAACATCTCGCGGGCGCTGGTGCGGGTGAGCATGTTGAGCGCGGCCTTGGCCATGTTGGTGTGCGGGTGCCCGGGGCCCTTGTAGCCGCGCGAGAACTGACCCTCCATCGCCGAGACGTTGACGACGTACTTGCGGCGGGCGGCCGACGCGGCCATCGCGGGACGCAGCCGGCTGATGAGGATGAACGGCGCGACGCTGTTGCACAGCTGGACCTCGAGCAGCTCGAGCGCGTCGACCTGGCCGACGTGCTGGACCCAGCTGTTGGTGTCGACGAAGTCGGGCAGCAGACCACCCGCGTCGATGCGCTCGAGGTCGGCCGAGCCGGCCTCGAGGGCGATCGCGGTGAGCTCCTCGGCGGTGACGGCGTCGCCGGCGAGCGCCGGGTGCGAGCTGACCGAGCCGACGAGCGACGCCGGGTGGGCGTCGCTGGTGTGCCCGAAGGTGATCAGCTCGGGCACGTAGCCCTCGGGCAGCGGCTGCGCCTCGGCGTCGGCGATGGCCTGGTAGGCACCGGGCTGGCGCTTCACCGTCTGGGCGGCGTTGTTGATGAGGATGTCGAGCGGTCCCGACGCCGCGATCTCGTCGGCCAGGCCGATCACCTGGGCGGGGTCGCGCAGGTCGATGCCGACGATCTTGAGCCGGCCGATCCACTCGTCGCTGTCGGGCTGGGCGCTGAAGCGGCGCACGGCGTCGCGCGGGAAGCGCGTGGTGATCGTGAGGTGTGCGCCGTCGCGCAGCAGCCGCAGTGCGATGTACATGCCGATCTTGGCGCGGCCGCCGGTGAGCAGCGCGCGACGGCCCGTCAGGTCGGTGCGCTGGTCGCGCTTGGCGTGGCTGAGGGCGGCGCACTTCGGGCACAGCTGGTGGTAGAACGCGTCGACCACCGTGTACTTGTCCTTGCAGATGTAGCAGCCGCGCGCCACCTGCAGGACACCCGCCGACGCGCCGCGCGCGGTGGAGACCAGCGGGATGCCGGCGGTCTCGTCGTCGATGCGACGCGGCGAGCCGGTGGCGGTCAGCGAGACGACCTCGCGGTCGGCCTCGTTGACGGCGTCGCGCTTGGCCTTGCGGCGCTGCTTCTTGACGTCCTTGTAGAACTTGCCACAGGCGCGGCGCAGCGCCACGTAGGCCTCGTCCTCGTCACCGAGGTGCTGCGCCTCGCTGAGCACCTTGAGGGCGGTCGCGAGCTCGTCGTCGGTGAAGTTCGGCACCGAGTGATTCTACGGTGCCGTTCCCCGCCGTCTCGACTGGTCTCGATACTCCCCCGCAAGCGGGAGGTGCCCCCACGCTCGCTGCGCTCACGAGCTACTCGACCACCGGGCATCCCGGTGATCGAGTGGCACGGCGAGGAACGAGCCGGCGTATCGAGATCACGAACCGCCGGACGAGCGTCAGCCCGTGACGGCGCCGTGGGCTGCCGAGCTGACCAGCTTGCGGTACTTGGCCAGGACGCCGGTGGTGTACTTCGGCGGGTTCGGCTCCCAGCCGACCTTGCGCTGCTCGAGGTCGGCCTCGTCGATCTCGACGTCGAGGCGCTTGTTCGCGACGTCGAGCGTGATCGGGTCGCCGTCGCGCACGAACGCGATCGGGCCGCCGTCGACGGCCTCCGGGGCGACGTGGCCGACGCACAGGCCGGTGGTGCCGCCGGAGAAGCGACCGTCAGTCAGCAGCAGGACGTCCTTGCCGAGGCCGGCGCCCTTGATGGCGCCGGTGATGGCGAGCATCTCGCGCATGCCGGGGCCGCCCTTGGGGCCCTCGTAGCGGATGACGACGACGTCGCCGGCGACGACGGTGCCGTCCTCCAGCGCGTCCATCGCGGCGCGCTCGCCGTCGAACACGCGGGCGGTGCCGCGGAAGACCGACTCGTCGAAGCCAGCGCTCTTGACGACCGCGCCCTCGGGGGCGAGCGTGCCGTGAAGGATCGTGAGGCCGCCGGTCTTGTGGATCGGCTTGTCGAGCGGGCGGATGACGTCGCCGTCGAGGCCGAGATCGATGTGGGCGAGGTTCTCGGCCATCGTCTTGCCGGTGACGGTCATGACGTCGCCGTGCATGAGGCCCGCGTCGAGCAGCGCCTTCATGATCACGGGGATGCCGCCGACCTTGTCGACGTCGTTCATCACGTAGCGACCGAAGGGCTTGAGGTCGCCCAGGTGCGGGACCTTGTCGCCGACGCGGTTGAAGTCCTCGAGCGTCAGCGGGACGCCGGCCTCGCGGGCGATCGCCAGCAGGTGCAGCACGGCGTTGGTGGAGCCGCCGAGCGCCATGACGACGGTGATGGCGTTCTCGAAGGCCTCGAGCGTCATGATGTCGCGCGCGGTGATGCCCTTGCGCAGCAGCTCGACGACGGCCTCGCCGGACTTCCGGGCGTACTCGTCGCGGCGGCGGTCGGGGGCCGGCGGGGCGGCCGAGCCGGGCAGGCTCATGCCGAGCGCCTCGGCGGCCGACGCCATCGTGTTTGCGGTGTACATGCCGCCGCAGGCACCCTCGCCGGGGCAGATCGCGCGCTCGATGCGGTCGACCTCGTCGCGGGTGATGAGGCCCTTCATGCAGGCGCCGACAGCCTCGAAGGCGTCGATGATCGTGACGTCCTTGCCGTCGACGTTGCCCGGCAGGGTGGAGCCGGCGTAGAGGAAGACGCTGGAGAGGTCGAGGCGCGCGGCGGCCATGAGCATGCCGGGCAGGCTCTTGTCGCAGCCGGCCAGGAGCACTGAGCCGTCGAGACGCTCGGCCGACATGACGACCTCGACCGAATCGGCGATGACCTCACGGCTGACGAGGGAGAAGTGCATGCCCTCGTGGCCCATGCTGATGCCGTCGGAGACGCTGATCGTGCCGAACTCGAGCGGGTAGCCGCCGCCGGTGTGGACACCCTCCTTGACGGCCTTGGCGAGCCGGTCGAGGGAGAGGTTGCACGGGGTGATCTCGTTCCAGCTGGACGCGACGCCGATCTGGGGCTTCACCCAGTCGTCGTCCCCCATGCCGACCGCACGGAGCATGCCGCGCGCGGCGGTCTTCTCCAGGCCGTCGGTGACGTCGCGGCTGCGCGGCTTGATGTCGATGTCGGGCGTGTCGGGGGTCTCGGCCATACGGGCATCGTACGACCGGTGTTGAGCGTGCGGTCCCGGTGGTCAGAACAGCGGCACGAGCGCGAGCGCGAGGAACCAGCTGACGAAGCTGCCGACGAGCACGTACTCGGCTCGCGACCCGTCGCCCTCGTCCTTGGAGATCTCGGGAAAGCGCAGGATGCCCTTGGCCGCGAGGATCGCCGCCACTCCCCCGTAGTTGCCGCCGATGGCGAAGCCGAAGACGAGCACCCGCTCGAGCGGACCGATGACCCGGCCGCCCTTGAGCCGGCGCTCCTCGGCGAGCAGGCCGCGGCCGACGCGGTCGAGCACCTCACGGACGATGGCGTTGGCGGGACCGATCATCGCCACGGCGGTGACGACGGCGAGCACCATCTCGTCGAGGCTGACCTCGGCCAGTGCCGGCACGTCGAGCGACTCGTACCAGTCGAGCATCGGGGGTTGGTTGCGATCGATCGCGGGTGACGCGATGAGCGCGAGCAGCGCGCCGATGCCGGAGACGACCATGCCGGGGATCCGCCACGAGGGCACGGTGCGGGCGCTGGCCCACCACAGGCCGACGATCGCGGGCAGCCAGCCGGCGCCCGGGCCGTAGCCGAGGGCGTACGCCGCGAGGATCACGATCGCGACCATGGCGACGACCTCGACGACGACCACCCACATCCGGTCGACGTGGCGCAGGTACTCGGCGAGGCAGATCGCGAGCAGGACGAGGGCGAGCAGGGCCATCAGCGCACCAGCTCCACACCGTCGACGACCGCGAGGGCGCCGCTGCGGCGCAGCGACTGGGAGACCGCGGACGCGGAGATGCCCTCGGCCACGGCGAGCTCGCGCTGGGTGCGGCCCTGCAGCAGGCCCAGGGTCAGTCGGCGCTGCCGGCCGTCGAACCCGCTGACCACCTGGTCGCGAGCCATCAGATATGCGTTCACGGTTCCCCCTTCGTGCACCCACGTGCGCAGCCCCGACTGGCGGGCGACACGTTGCTCGACCTCGCCGATCGCGTCGCGCGCGTTCCACCAGGCCGGCCCGTCCTGGGTCAGACCGTACTCGGAGCGACCGACGACTTCGAAGGTGCCGACGCCGACGCCGACACGCGCGTCCATCCCCTCCGGGAGCGCGAGCCGCACGACGAGCGCGGTGAGCAGGGCGTCATGCAGTGTGGCGTGGGTGGACTGGAACTCGTCGCCGATCGTGGGTGCGGGCGGTTGCTCCGAGGGGACGAGCTCGGCCGCGGCGGCCAAGGCGTCGATGAGCCGTTCCTGCGCTTCGGCGCGCGAGGTGGCCTGCCGTGAGGCCACGAGGTCGCCGATCAGCGCCACGGTCTGTGAAGGTGAAACCTTCATTTCCATGGAATGAAGCATATACCTTCATTACTGGAAAATGAAGCCCTCGACTTCACTCGATGGGCTCGGGACGCCACGCGGGGATGACGTCGCCGGCCTCGACGGGCTCTGGCACCGGCGGCCCGGACGGGTTTCGCTGGACCCAGGCGGTGGCCGCCTTGTGGCCCGACTCGAACAGGCTCGCGCGCTGCTCGGGGGTGAGGTCGAAGTCGGTCCAGCGGACGCCCTTCGGCTTGGCGAAGATGCTGCGGTCGATCGCGGCCGGGTCGCTCACATGACGGACCTGGGTGGAGTCGACGGTGGTGAAGATCAGGTTGGTCAGCAGCGACAGCGGCGAGGTGACCGGCTTGGCCTTCGCCCGCTCCCCCGCCGGCGAGCTGAGCCGCACGCCGAGGGTGGGCCAGCGGCTGGGCAGCCCGTCGCGTCGGTCGAACAGCTCGATGGGGTAGCTGCGCAGGAGCGAGCCGTCGGCCAGCGTCAGGGTGCCGTACTTCGACTTCAGCCGGACGGGCTCGAACAGGAACGGGATGGCGGCCGAGGCGCGCACGGCCCGCGCCACCGAGTACTCGTCCGGGTCGTGGCCGTGGGCGGGCAGGTCCCAGGGCAGGAACATGGCCCGCTGGCGAGAGAGGTCGCTCGCGGTGACCACGAGGCGGTACGACTGGCCCTGCGGCAGCGCGCTGCCCGGGTCGTCGAAGTAGAGATCGCCGAAGGTGCGCACTCCGAGGTCGCCCAGGACGCCCTTCAGCCACTGCTCCATGTGGCGGCCGGGATGCGCCCCGAGGTGGAACATCACGCCCCACGCGTCGGCGGCCCGCGGCCACCACCCCAGCATCGCGCCGCGCTTGCGTCGGTCGAGGAACGCGCTGTAGTCGATCGTGCGCATGATGTCGTCGACGCGACTGAACGGCTCCCCCGCGTGCTGCATCGCGGCCATCACGGAGCCGACCATCGCCCCGGCCGACGACCCGCCGATCCGGGGGAACGTGTAGCCGTGCTCAGCGAGCGCGGTCGCGGCGCCCACCAGGGCGATCCCCTTGACTCCCCCGCCCTCGAGAACGAGGTCGACCGCGCGCGTCTGCTCCACGGTTCGACTCTATGGCGTGCACGCGGACATGGCTCCGGGGACGCCGTGGGCGCTCAGCGAAGTCGCGTCATTCCGCCCAGTAACGGCTACATGGAGAACGCCGCTGGCGCTGCCCGAACGTCTTCGCATTGCAGCTGGCAAGCTGCAGCTGGCACTGCTCCGGTCACGCATCTTCGTAGTCTTGGACAGATGGATTGTCGTGTTCGTCGCAACGTCACCCGCTGTCCTCGCCGACAGGCGCGCGTTCTTCAGGTGCCAAGCTCTATTGATACTGGGCTCGAAGCCGGGTCCACCACGCTGGCGGCAAGTACGGCCCGATCGAGGTAAATCTCGATCGGTCGTTACTTCTTGGTTGCCCCTGACCGAGACGACAGGTTGTCGTGGGACCCCGACCTTTCACATCCGG
This sequence comes from Aeromicrobium choanae, assembly GCF_900167475.1. Lineage (NCBI taxonomy): Bacteria > Bacillati > Actinomycetota > Actinomycetes > Propionibacteriales > Nocardioidaceae > Aeromicrobium > Aeromicrobium choanae. The sequence goes on from NZ_LT796768.1 coordinate 301,946, forward strand.
CCAGTCGTAGGACCTACCGATCCAGCCGGTGGGGAGACGGGCACTCGCTTGTCACCACCGGGACGATGGATCAGCGCCGTCAGTTGTCAACCCGGCCCACTGGGTGCCTCGTGACGCGATAGGAAACTAACCTTCACGGGGATTTCTCGTACGCCAGCGTCCGAGTGCCCGAAGCGTCGATCACCTCAACGCTCTCTCCCAGGAAGGTCTCGACGAGCCAGTCGTAGATGTCCTCGCATAGTTGGACATATCTTTCCGGCGCGAGCCTCTGCCCGTTGAAGACTTTGCCGTGCGCAACATCGTTCCGTATGCCGAGAAGGTCTCCCAGCGCATCCCGGCGCACCGCTGTGAGGAACAAGTCAAAGGACACCGCGTGATTCTCGCCGAATCGAGCGATCAGCTTCGTGAAAGCATCGACCGTGAGGTTTGGGGCACGCTTGAACCAGGAGCGCGAGAAGCTCAGCGCCGGACCGCCCGCCTTCTGCTCGAGGTATCCGTCGATGATGATGAATGTCACCTGTTCGAGGAAACCTGCACACCGCAGACAGAGATAGCGCCGCAGGTCTTCTTGAATCTTTTCGTTTCCGGCAGGCAGCACACGGACCGCTGATTGGTATCGCTGGTACTCCGCTTCAAGACGAGCCCAGAATGCATGCGCCTCCGATCGGGCCCCTGCAGTCATGTCACTTCTCCAGGGCGCTCAAGGCGAGGCGCAAACGACCGTAGACGTTCTCCCGATGCGACGTACTTTGGGTGACGTACTCGGTGTATTGATCATCGTCGCGGAGCTTGTTGAGGCCGTCGCGCAACTCAGTTCGGCTGGGCATCTTTTCGTGGAGGTGGAGCCACATCAGCACCGAGATCGTCGCATCCACGTGAGCAGCGTTGATGCGGCCGTTGAATCGAAGCCCGTCGCGGTCGGCTGCTGCAAACAGATGGGCCGTGGCATGCTGGAATGCATCGCCGATCGCTTGAGTGTCCAGGTCCTGGAGCTTGCGGTGTGAGCTGAGGTAGGAGTTGAGGTGGTCTGACATCGGCGGCTCGTATGCCATTCGTCGCAACTCATCGTCGTCCCAATTTCCAGCGATATCGTTCAACACCTCGAACATCGACAATGCCCGGAGAATCAGCTCGTGATCTTTTAGACGCGGACTCGGTTTGCCAAATAGCGCACGCCAGAAGCCGTCACGGTTCAGATCTCGAATCCAGTCAACCGCTGGGCCAAGGAACAGCGCCACACGGATCTCCTGAGCAGTCAACGACACTCCGCCGCTGTTCAAGCGACCGAACAAGCGGTAGACGGATTCCGGTCCATCCTCCCCGCGCGGCTCTATGACCGTTGCCTGGATGAATGTGTTGTTCAGCTTTCGCTTGCTTTCTGAAGACAGCGTTTCGTATGTCGCGTTCTGCAAGTGTTCGGCGACGTCGGCGAGAGCGAAGTCCTTCCCGTCTGGATACTTGCCAGCAAAGAAGTACTCAAGGGCTGTCAAGCGTTGCTGACCGTCCAGCACGAGGTACCTCTGGTCCTCATCGAGAACGAGAAAGATGCTGGGAACTGGCCAACCCAGAAGAAGCGACTCGATGAACTGCTCCATCTTCGCTTTCGTCCAAACGCGCTGGCGTTGGAAACCTGCGAGGCTCGCGCCGTCTGACTCATCTGGGTCAAAGCGAGGGATAACGATGTCGTCGTCGCGAAGACGCTGCACTAGTCCTCGGACGTCAAAGTCAGCCCCAAAGTAGGAGAGCGACGACTCCTTCATCTTATAGAGGCCTTCGTCGTCTTCAAGGCTTTCGTCGACTACATCGTCTTGGCTCGGCGGAGACGCGCCAGTGGGCTCAGTCATGGATCAACCGTAGACTTCGGCACGATCCCACACTCGAACTATCCCCAGGTTCGATTGATCGTCGGCGCTTCGACAACCGCGTCCTCCGGCTCAGCAAGACGCCACGTCCCGCCGTTAATCTCGGCGACCATGCCGCGCGGTGGCACTTCGGCAGGGACGATTCGAGCCGAGATGAACTCCCCCTTGCGCGGTACGTGCAGCCCGAGCGCTTCGGCGACACGTGGATCGTTGTCCTGGTGCCCGAGAACGACGATGCCTTCGGGTTGTAGCGCCGTCCGGGCACCTCCGTTTCCCCGCGCGCGCTTCATGAAATCGTCTTGTTGTGCGACAGTCGCCAACTCCGCACGACGGATTATCCGTCGCTGCACACGCCGGAATAACTCGTTGACTCGTGCCTGCCCGTGTTGGTTTCCGCGTCGTGCTTTGGCGTCGAAGATCGCCTCGCGGTCCTCATGATGGAGCTCATGGAAGAGATTGGGAGTCAATCCAGGATGACCGGGCCAAAGCCAACGAATCTGCGAACGCCCGTGCACCGAAAGCGTGCCCTTTGCGTCCCGATTGCGCCCGGGATTGAGCTTGTCTGCGGTGACGCGCACGAGACCTGCCATCCATTGAGCTGACGGATCGTTCGCCGTCAGCACCAAGGCCAGATGCCCAACCACTTCAGGCGGCAGTGTCCAGGAGCCCGCCATTGAGTACTTGCAGTCGACCTCTACACCCGCGATCTCGTAATCCGTGGCGTCGCCGTCAATGAAATCAAACTCGCGATGAAGGTTGATTTCGACGAGTGTGCCCATGTGGGTCTTCTCGGTCTTGTGGAGTTGGACGAAGCTCCATCGGCCCGTGTGCTGACCGTCGTAAAGCTGATCAAGGGTCTCGCGAAGCACCGCGGCCACGCGGTCGCCGGTTGAGTCAAGGCGATAAAGCTCATCAGTGACCGCGTCGAGCTCAGGATCGATGCCACGCGCCGGACTCAAGGTGACGCGCTCATCCGACACCAGGCCTCCTTCATGCTGTTCTGAAACCCAGAATAGAGACGTGACAGCCGGCTAGCGTCGAAATATGGTAAATGCCGCGCTTCCCGATCCGCTCAGCGATCAGCTGCGGAGCATTGTGGCCGGAGAGCGACAGCGCGCCGTGTACGGCTTGCTGTTTCGGCGGAGAGGTAATCCACCGACGGAGCATGAAATGCGGTTCTTTATCGAGAACGTAGCTGGAGAGGAATTTTGCTCGCTGGATGAAGTGCTCAGCCCTCTCGACGCGTACTTCGATATCCGACGGAACGCTGCCCCCGACGTGACGTTCGAACTCGTCGGTTGGACAGCCAAGGCTGCGTCAGCGAGTCGTCGATCATCGGTCAGCTTGCGGCTGCGCGCGGAGGTGCTCGCTTCACAGCGGTGTGCGCAGTGCGGGAGGACGCCCAAACGAGACGGAGCACGCCTCGCAGTTGTTCAAAAGATCCCGATCAACTGGGGTGGCGAGCCGCACCGTGACAACCTCGAGGCGCTGTGCGAGGAGTGCAACGTTGGTCGGCAACAATTCTTCGCGAAGTGGGACCACATCGCGGACAGGATCAGAGGAGCTGTCGCGATGGCAGATCCGCGTCAGCGGATAGGCGAACTACTTCGGGCAATGTCTCCCGACTGGGTACGCGCCGACCTGATCGAAGCCGTTGCCTGTGCCCGGGAGTACCAGGACGACTGGCAGCGACGACTCCGAGACCTTCGTTTTCTGGGCTGGGACTACGAACATCACAACCGCAAGCTCGACGTCGGCGAACGGACGTGGTCCTTTTACCGGTTGACGAAATCCGCTCCGTGGCCCGCGAACATCGCGACGGCAATCAAGCACGAGGCCCAACGCCGCAAACTGGAAGTCTTAGCTAGCAACTGACCTGAGGGCTGCGCGGCGCTCGGCGCTCGCGGCCTCCTTTATGGCAGTGGCCACAGACTCGCCCATCGCCTGAGCGACGGGTGGCGGGAACGCGTTACCGATCTGCCGGTAGGCGGCGGTCTTCTTGCCAAAGAACTTCCAGGCAGGGTCGAATCCTTGGATGCGAGCTGTCATGTCAAGTGTCAGCTTCGGGGTGTGCTCAATCGGATCACTTGCCGTCGGAGCGTGATTTGCGATGCTGCGACCATCGACTCCGAGCTTGAGCCACCCTGCCCGAGCACGCGTCGGTCCAAGGTCTGGCCCGCCGTGCTTTCTCGATCCGCCGACAAGAGTCGGCGCGATACCATTCGCCCGCTCAGCCCAGGCATCAGCGCCACTCCATCCGTCCTGCGCCATGAGTTCATGCAGTGTCTCGCCGACCGTCGGAGCGGTCGTCACGGCACTAGGCCAGTCGAAGAATGAGTCAACGTCGGGCTTGAGTGCGATCAGAATAAAACGCGGCCGCAGCTGCGGGACACCAAACTCGCTCGAATTGAATAGGTGCCAGTGGTGGTGGTAACCGAGGTCCTCGAGGCGCTCCAGAATCTGTGTCCGGTAATTGTCAAACCGTGATCCAGCGAGACCCCGAACATTTTCTAGCAGTACGGCTTTCGGACTAATCTCCTCCACAAGCCGCAGTGCCTCCGGGAATAGGTCGCGCTCGTCGTCTGCACCGAGCTGCTTGCCCGCGATGGAGAACGGGGGACATGGCACGCCACCAGCGAGGAGGTCGACACCCCGGTATGGACGTCCATCGAAGTCGTGGACGTCCTTTTCGATGATGTCCCACTCCGGTCGGTTCAGTCGAAGGGTCTCGCAGGCATCTGGATCAAGTTCGACCACAGCCGAGTGCTCGAATCCCGCCTTCTCAAGCCCCGAAGACTGTCCCCCAGCACCGGCGCAGATCTCAACGCTCGTGAGCTTCATTCAATCCTCCAGCTCGGTTCTAGACGGCGGGCACGCGACTTGGAGCCCACTACATCCGATGGTCTCAGATTACACCGACGTAATTCGGCAAAGCGATCCGTCCTTGGTCCAGGGGTGGTGAACTGAGAGCCAAGGTTCGTACCGTTGATATATGGAGTACCAGGAGACGACGACACCCGGCCGATCACGAAACATGGCAGCTATCCGAGGGACCGACACCCGGATCGAGGTCGCCGTGAGATCGGCCCTCCATCGGGCTGGACACCGGTTTCGAAAAGACCTGGTGGTCAAGACTCCCACTGTCAAGGCGCGGCCCGACATCGTCTTCACCCGGAAGCGCCTTGCCGTGTTCATCGACGGGTGCTTCTGGCACAGCTGCCCCGTACACGGATCTCGCCCGCAGCGGAATCAGGGGTACTGGAATCCGAAGCTGGATCGGAATCGCGCGCGCGACCGGGAACAAGATAACGCGCTCGCGGGGGACGGGTGGCATGTGCTGCGTTTCTGGGAGCACGAACAAGTAACTGACATTGTCGCTTCTATTGAGTCGGCAGTAGCCCATTCGGTATGAAGACCTTCGAACGGCTTCGGATCGGCACTCCAGGAATGACTTCGTGCGGGACAACCGCATGTGTCCAAAGCGAATCAGAGCCTCCTGCCAACTCGCAGGCTAGCGCTCGTGCCGAGGTCGCCGACTACGCGGACCGACAGATGCGGCGACGATCGAAAACTCACCGAACTCAACCTCGCCCACCTCGAAACCTCTCCGGGGTGCCATGCGCTGTTCGACACGCTGACCTTCGCCATAGCGCCGCAAAATACTCATGCTAATCGGGACACAACGGAGGCAGCCACTTTGCGCGCGGCAGAAAGGTCCACCCTCGCGTGCCGCGGTCTTTTCTTGTTGAGCTCAGCCTGACCCTGCGATGACAGCAGCGTTGACCAAGAGGTCGGCTGCGACCTGTGCAGAGGCGAAGATGCCCTGGAGCATCATTTAAGTAGCGGTAGCGGTCATGCGGACCATTTACCTTCCTGTCGTGTCCCGTCCAACCAGGTCGAAGACAACCGAAGACAGCATGAAGCAGAAACTGCTGTGGCAATGAAGCGGGTCCGTGTCGGGCAAGCCCGGCTCATCTCAACCTCGCCAGTGTTTCACCTTGGCATCGACCGAGGAGGTGGGCTCCCGGAAAGCGCCGTAGTGTGCAATCGGCGTGCGCAGTCGCACGCTCGAGGGACGGGTCATTCCGGCTCCCTTCTGTTGTCAACCGGTCCGGCGTAACGTCTTTTCAGCGGGTCCGGGAAGTGGCTGATCCGAAGTGTCGATGGGCGGGGGCAGGTCGACCGCGCTGGATTCTTGAGTCGCCCCGCAGTGCCCTCCCGGGCCCGTGCCAGCGGCTTTTTGGGCGTCGTCGAGGAGTTGGCGAGAGATGGCGTCGGAGATCCTTCGTTTGAGGCACCGGATCGCCTCGAGTGATTTCTTGCCTTCGGCGCGCTTGCGTCGGTAGTAGTCGCGGCCGTCGGTGTCGAGTCGGATCTGGCTGATCGCGGCAATGTGGATCATGTGGTTCATGCGCCGGTTCCCGGCCCTCGAGAGCCGGTGTCGGTTCTGCTCGCCGGAGGACGCGTCCAAGGGTGCGGTGCCGGTCCAGGACGCGAACCGGTTCCGGTCAGCGAAGCGTGTGACGTCGCCGACGTCAGCCAGGATCCGCGCTGCGACGACCGGGCCGACTCCGTGGATGTCCATCACGTGCGAGCCGCGGGCCACGACGATGGCTTTGAGTCCGGCGGTGGCCTTTTGATCTTGGCTTCGACCCCGACCAGTTCGGCAAGTTCCTCGGCGGCGATCCGCCGGCGGGTCTTCCCGGCGATGTCACGGGGCCGAACTGACGCGAGCATGGCTTGGCCTGTCCGGTGGTGATGTCACGTTTGGCCTGTCCTGGCAGCAGTTCTGCCAGCAGCGCTTGGAGCCGGTCGACGGTCTGAATCCGCCGGCGTGTGAGGGTTTCGCGGCGGTCGGTGAGCATCCGCAGCGCCTCCAGTTCGCCGTCGAGCTGCAGCACCCGCAAGGTGCTGGTCCGCACTGCGACGACGGCGACCGCGTGAGCGTCGTGGGCGTCGGTCTTGCGGTTGTGGCCGGTGTCGAAGAGCCGGACCCGTGCGGCGAGCTTCGCCGGGACGTCGACGACCTGTTCACCGTTCTCGAGGAGCCGTTGAGCGAGTGGTCGGCCCGCGCCGTTGCTTCCTTCGACCGCCCAGACTCGGTCCGGCCAGGACTTCGCGTAGCTCAGCATGGCTGTAGCCGGCCCGGTCGGTGGTGAACCGGCCGGCGCCAAGTAGCTGTTCGTGCTGGTCGACGACCTCGATCGTCGCTGAGATTTTGTGGGGATCGACCCCGATGATGACGTGCTCCATCTGCTGCTCCAGCCTGTGCTCGTTCCCGTGGATGGACGGCGAGGTGGGCATTGCTACTACGAGCAGGGCAGTCCCTTCTTGAGCCACGCCTCGTCACGGTGACCGGCGGGCTGCAGACCGAAAGTGAGCCACACCAGTTCCGCGGTGGGCAGCCGCATAGAGAGCTGCCCGCCGATCACCTGGTCCGAGTCTGGCCAGACACCGGACCTAACGGAATCGTCTAGTAGCCGCGAATGCCGCTGCGCGCGCGTCGCTTCCACGTCTCGCGATCGCATCAGAACTACGTGCATCGGCCCGACTAACCGAGCCGATCAGGCGCCAAACTCCTGCTTCAAGGCCGCCAAGATCTCTGGCGCAGCCTCGAAGAACTGGTCCTGCCCCTCGTCGCCGATCTGAAGTAACGCGAGGTCAGTGAAACCAGCCTCAGCGAACGGCCGGACTGCCTCGAGCACCGCGTCGATGTCGTTGCCGCAGGGGATCTGGCCCGCGACGTCCTCGGGGCGGACGAACTGGGTGGCCGCGTCGAACGCGGACGGGCCAGGCAGCTCGGCGTTGACCTTCCAGCCGCCCGCGAACCAGCGGAACTGCTCATGGGCTCGAGTCAGCGCCTTGTCCTGGTCGGAGTCCCACGAGATCGGCAGCTGACCGACCTTGCGTGCCGGCTTCTTCGCGGTGGTCGCCTCGTCGAAGGCCTTGACCGCATCGCCATCGGGCTCGACGGCGATCATGAAGTCGCCCCAGGGAGCGGCGATCTCGATCGACTGGAGGCCGCTGACCGCGACGCCGATGGGCACCCGCGTCTCCGGCAGGTCCCAGAGCTTCGCGGAGTCCACTCGGTAGTGGTCGCCGACGAAGTTGACGTACCCGCCGTCGAGGAGCTCGCTGATGATCTGGAGCGCCTCGGCGAACCGCTCGTGGCGAACGTTGACCGGGTTCCAGCCCTCACCGATGACGTGCTCGTTGAGGTTCTCCCCCGCGCCCAGGCCGAGCGAGAACCGTCCCTCGCTCAGAACGCCGAGCGTCGCGGCCTGCTGCGCCACGACCGTCGGGTGATAGCGCCCGATCGGGCACGTCACGTATGTCATCAACTCCAGCGTCTGCGTGGCGTTGGCGACCGCGCCGAGGGTCACCCACGCGTTCGGGCTGTGGCCCTGCTCGTCGAGCCACGGGTTGAAGTGGTCGCTCATGACGGCGAACGGGAATCCCACCTCCTCGGCGGTCTGGGCGTACTTCACCAGCTTCGTGGGCGGGGACTGCTCGCACATGAGGGTGCATCCGATGGAGAGGCTCATGCTGATCGTGTACCCGCGAGGGCACGACTCACTCTCGGCCGTGCGACATCGCGGATGAGCCATCCGCTGGCACTTCGTCACGAGAATCTGGAATCGCCGGCTACTAGCGCGTGAGGGGTGAAAGACTTCGAGCCATGAGTCGCGAGCCGGTACTGCGTGCGACATCGGAGTCAGGCGATGTGATCCTCGATCCTTCCGAAGATGCGCTGTTCATGATGTTCGAAGACCTCGAGGCGGGCGACAGCACATATCTCATCGTCGAGTCGTTGACCGACGCGACGGGACAGACGTACGCGCAGAGCGCACGCAACGACGACGGCACGTACATCGTCGAGTACCGCGACGGCCGTCCTGACCGCCACTTCGGTGCTGACGCTCAAGACATGCGCACGGCACATTCATTGATTGCAGGCTGGGCGTGCGAGATTCCTGGCTGGCGCGAAGATGTGACCTGGCGACCGGTTTCCTTCTGAGCGGTGGGTCAATCCGCCCTCTTCACCGCCCCGGGGCCAGGCGCCGGCCCACCTTCCGGTTCGCGAACGGTCTACTTCCGAAGTCGGTGACGAATTGGGCGATGAGCTCCGACTCGACGTCTTCCGGTTCTCGATCCGGAGTCTCTCGCCATGACCAGCAACTCGTCACTGTCCGCTAGTTGCCAGAGGTAGCGGCCGCCCCAGTGACCGACCGGCTCCCCAGCGCCATGGCGTCGGAACTCGTCAAGCCGCTTGGCGA